>JAFUTX010000012.1 GCA_017484065.1 Bacilli bacterium | reverse complement strand
GTTAATGAAAAGAGATTAGAGTTCTTAGAAAAGAAGGTAAAACTATTAGATATAGCTACTCGTGGTAGGGATAGATATACACCATCTGAAACTAAAGATATATTAAATGTTATAAATGAATTTGATGATGCTTTAACTTTACTTGATGATTATGATCATAGAACATTAAATAAAGTAGAAGGCATAATTAGTGAACAAAAAATAACTTATGAAGATTGTTTGGGTATTATTTATACTTTAAAGTTTAATGAGAAGAGTGATTTATTTGGATTACAAAGAGATAAAGGATTAGAATCAATAATAAATAATATTTATCAAACATATGATGGATTAGATATTTATAAATCAGTAGAAGAAAAAGCTGCTAACTTTTTATATTTTATAGTTAAGAATCATGTCTTTATTGATGGAAATAAAAGAATAGCTGCTACTTTATTTATATACTTTTTATTCTATTATGATATTTTATATAAAGATGATAAAAAGATAATAGAAAATAATACTTTAGTAGCATTAACACTTTTAATAGCAGAATCTAATCCCAAAGAAAAAAATATCATAATTGATTTAATTATGAATTTTCTAGTTTAATACTAGAATTTTTTTAATGTTCTAGTATATTGTCTATCTTTATAAATATATTTATCAATATATTTATTATCAATTTTAATATTATTTTTATCCTCAATATCATTTAATACATCTTGAATATTAGTATGTAATAATATATCTAAATATTCTTTAATTTGGGGATATTTTAGAGAAAATGCTTTTAAACTAAATATATTTTCTTTTAATTCTATAAAAGGATTTTCATAAATATATGTATTTAAATTATCTACATAAGAATAGGAAAAATCATATATTGGAGCTAAATCAACTTGCTTAGTTTCTTTATTTATTTTAATTAAAAGATTAAATATATGTCTATCAACTTGACCCATTTTTATATCTAAAAGGATTAATTTCAAAATATTATTAATCATTTCTTTGTTTTCGACTAATTCAACCATAGAATCTTCAATATAAATAAATGGAGAAAACATACATTTTAATAAAGAAGTATTATTTGCACTAGCATATTTATTATAATAATTATGGACATAAGTATAATCAAATTGTTGATTATAAAATAGTTTTGATAAAGCATACAAATTATCATTATAGTTTCCTATTTTATAATCAACAGCATCTAGATTTATTAGCTTGGCTAGGTAAGTGCCGATTAACTCATTAATTAAAGATTCTTCATTAATTGTTTTAGAGTAATAATATTCATTATTTATCATAATAGTTTTATCAATTACAGTTTTCAAATTATTTGGTATATTAGATTCAATTATTTCTTCATCAGTTAATTTCTTCGGTTTAAAACAAATAATATTACTTTCGCTACTAAAATGCATAAATAACCCCTTCTTTTGGTAGGGTATTCTACTTTTATATTAGATAAATGTCAAGTTATTCTTTATCGTAATAATTGAATACTGGATGACGAAGATGATTATTGTTTGTTTTTTCTAAATAGGTTATATTGGCATTATATATTGGTTTAACATAGGTGATATTATCTTCATTTATACTAATTATTTTTTTATTTATTATAATTTCTTTTAATTCTTGATATAATTTATTCCTTTTAGCTAAAGATGCTTTACCTACATAATTATTATTATCTACTAAATAAATAGTAAATACATAGTTAGTTGGAACATCTTTAAATCCAATTATTGTAAAATTGTCATTATGGGTATTCTTAATTTTAATCCAGTTATTACTTCTTGTATTTATTTCATATATACTATCTTTTCTTTTAGCAACTATACCTTCTAATCTTTCTTTTTTTACTAAGTCAAATAACTTAATACCTTCTTTATTAATATACTTAGTTTTAATTAAATAGTCATTATCACTAATCTTATTTAGTATCTCTTTTCTTTTTAATAAATCATGTTTTAGTAAAGATTTATTATCGTATAAAATATCAAAAGTAACAAAACATACAGGATTATTAATACTTTCATATTTTATTTTTAGTTCATTTTTTAAATGCATTCTGGTTTGAAGTTTACTAAAACTTGGTTTATTATCATTATCAAATAATACTATTTCACCATCTAAAATAGTATTGTTAGTAAAATTCTTTTTTATTTTGATTAGTTCAGGAAATAGGTTAGTTAAATCTTTATTATTACGACTTTTTATTATGAAAGTATTAGGTCCAATAAAAATAAGTGCTCTAATTCCATCATATTTTATCTCATAAATATAATCATCACTATCAAAAGGTTTATCTATTTCATTAAGTAGCATAGGTTCAAAGTTTTTATCTTGCCATATGTTCATTTTTTTAAACTCTTTTCTAATGCCAGTAATAGATTATTAATTTCGGTTTTCTTTTTCTTTTTAGTTGGGTTAATTTTCTCACCATTTAATTTATTATTAATAGCATCTTTAATACTTTTTTGGTATTCATCTTGATATTTTTCTGGTTCAAATTTAATTTCCATTTGTTTAATAAGCATCATAGCAGTATCTAATTCTTTTTGATTTATATCACTCATTTTAATAGCATCAAATTGTTTTATTTCTTCTTCAAAATACAGGGTAGTCATAACTATTTGTTCTTTATTTAATCTTAAAATACAATAATAAAACTTACTGCCTAAAATAGTTTTACCTAATGCTACCTTATTAGCTTCTTTTAAAGCTTTAATGAATAATGAGTATGCTTTAGTTTTCTTTTCTGTTAATAAAATATAACTTTTTTCAAAATATATGGGATCTACATCTTTAAGATTAATAAATCCGACTATTTCTATTTCATTAGTTTTTTCTGGCTTTAATTTATTTAATTCTTCTTTAGTAAATGTTAAATATTCATCTTTTTCAATTTCATAACCTTTAATAATATCATTTTCTTTTAATTTTTCTTTACAACTTGGACAATACTTTAAATACTGAATTCTATTTAAACATTTTTTATGTAATTGGTTAAAAGAAGTATCATTATTTTTAATTAAAGGATTCATAATAATAGGAATATTAACTAACCCAAATGATATAGAACTATGAATATTAGGCATAATTATCACCATTATTATTTTGGATTATTTAAGCTAAAATATGTAAAAAAACTTGCATTTAAAGCTTTAAAGATATACTATATTAATAGTAGGATAGTAGAGGAGAAGGCAACATGGATTTAGAAATTAGTTATATGGAAATAATAGATATTGGTAGACAAGTATCTTCTAAAGCAGAAGAATTTAGTAATTGTTTAACTAAGTTAAAAAATGTTAGTGAATCTATTAATGATAATTATAAAGGTGCACTAGCTACTGATTTAATAAACAACTTAAATAGTGATATTAGTGAATATAGTAACTTATCAAATAAACTTAATGAAATAGGTTTATTTTTACAAAGTGTTGGAGAAACTTATCTTAAGGTAAGAGAGGAAAACCTAAATGGTTTACAGGAGGGTTAATCATGGATAGTGTAAGATTTAATTATAATAATATTGAGGCTGCTACTAGTGAGTTAGATAATATAAGTAAAGAGATGGATACTTTATTAAATGATATTGCATCATTACTTAATAAGGTTGAAAATGTTTACAAAGGAACTACTGCTGAGACTATTAAAAATGAATTTGATAGATTAAAACTAAATTTTCCTAATTTTGTTAATAATATAAATAATTATTCAAATAATTTAAAAGAAACTAGTGAAAGTTTTAAAAACATAGAAAAAAATTTTGCTGTAGCGAGCGATCAAATGTTGAGTAATATTCAAAATAACTATTGAGGTATATATGAGAATAGAAATAATACCAGAAGAAATTCATGATTTAGCTAATAAATTAAATGGTTATCAAGAACAAATAAAAACTAAAGTAGATAGCTTTTATAAAGTTATTGATGCAGTAGAGCAAGATTTTGAAAGTAAAGAAGTAACTACTTATCTTAATATAGTAAGAAATGATTATAAAGATATGCTAAATAGTTTAAATGATTTAGTTTCTTACTATGCTAAATATATGGAAAGTGTGCCTAATTGTTATAACGAATTAGATGAGTACTATTTAAAAACTACTATTGAAGCGTAGGTGATTATATGGATGGAACAACTATAAAATATAAAAGAATGGAAGAAAACATTTCAAGTATGTATAATATTTCTAATGAGATAGAAGGTATTCTTGAAGAGATTAAAAGTACATTTAATATAATTATAGATAATAACTCATGGAATAGTATAGCAAGCTCTAAAGTGTTAGAACAATTTAATGAATTTACTAAAAGTTTTAATTCTTTAGAAGAAAGTATTGCTAGAAGTGTTATTTATTTATCTAATACATTAGATAATTATTACGAAACTGATAAGAGTTTAAAACAGGAAATAGCTGAAAAATTTTATTTTAATGGAGAAACAGAATGATTGAAAATCCATACATAGATATAGATGTTCAAAGTCTATTATTAGAAATAAATAAAATAGATAATATTGAATATAGTAATTTAAGAAATATTATTAATGAATTAGATAATCCAGATAACTGGAATAGTGAAGCTAAAAGAACATTAGTTGATGCCATCAATACTTTAGATAGTAAGAGAATAAAAAAATTAAAAGATGATACCAATTTAATAAAGAATAAACTTAATATAATTAATGAATATAAAGAAATGTATGATGAGTACACTTTGATGTATGGTTTGATGGAACAAGCAAAAGTTAGTGGTAATGAAAATGATTACATTAAGTTTAACAATACTGTAAAGCAAATGGAAACAGAATTAAATTTGTTAGAAACACAAATAAATAGGGATTTGATATAGATGAAATATAATAAATATTTACCGGTTGGTAGTGTAGTAACATTAAAAAATGGTGAAAGTAAGGTTATGATAACAGGTTTTTGTTTTATTCCTAAAGAAGTACCTAAAAAAATGTATGATTATAGCGGATGTGTATATCCAAATGGTTTTGTAGAATCAAATAAAATATTAGTTTTTAATCATAATCAAATAGAAAAAGTTCATTTTGTTGGATTAATGAATGATAAAGAAGAAATTAAATTTAAGCAAAAATTAAATGATTATATAGCTACTGTTATTAAATTAAAAGAAATAGATTTACCTAATTAATTAGAATAGAAAGGAAGATGTAATATGGATAAGATAAATATAAATTTAGATGTATTAAATTCATGTGCATCTTCTTTTTTACAAGAAAAAAGAAATTATGAAAATGATGAAAAAATGTTTTTATCTACTAATTTTTATCATAGTGCAAATGAAACTTTATGTAAAATGTCAACTCTTCTTTTAAATGATATAAATAAAATAGGATTTGCTTTTGAAAATATTAGTACATGGTGGAATAATTATATAAATGATGTTACTGAATTAGAAAATAGTTTAGTAGGTAATAATACTCTAATAAATGCTCCGATTAGTTCTATAGCACAAGTAGTAGAAAGTATTCATAGTATTGAAGATGGAATAGATAAATTTACTAAGCAAGTTAGTAGTAATGAAGATAAGATAAGAGTAAATACTAAATCATTGGTTGGTTTTCCGCCTTCAAGTAAAGATTATACTAGTGGTAAGTTTAAAGGTAATATAGAAAATGTATTAAAAGCAAGGATTAATCCAGGATTGGATTTTTATGAAAAGTCTTGGTCAGATATTATTAGTATTAATAGTGTAAATAATAGTAATAATGGTGCTAACATTATTAGTTTTGATAGTAATACTAATAGTATCGGAGGTTTAATGACTCTAACATCACTTACAGTAGCTTCTCCTAAAAATATGGTAGAGCAAATGAAAATGATTACTGAAGGAAAGAAAATTAAAACAAGTAGTTTATTGGAAAATAATTATAATATAACTAAAAAGGCTAAAACTATTATGGAATATAAGCCTAAATATGATACTGGTTCTATTATGGTTACTCATGGAATAGGACTTGATTTAAGTAATTGGAATCTAGAAGAATAGAGGGATGAAATGAAAGATAAATATTTACCAATAGGAAGTGTAGTAAAATTAAAAAGAAGTGATAAAAGAGTTTTTATTACTAGTTTCTTAGTTAAAGAGAATGATAGTGATAAAATCTACGATTATAGTGGTTTTACATATCCGGAAGGAATGACTGATCCTCAAAAGGTTATTCTGTTTAATAATAAAGATATTGATAAAGTTGATTTTAACGGTTATGAAGATAAAGAATGGAAAGAATATAGCCTAGAATTAGGAGAAGTAAAAGCTAAAAATCAAAATGATACCTTTATAGATGTTTTAGAATAAAAAAATAATTCCGAATTACGGAATTATTTTTTTTCAATAATTAACTTAATAGCAGTTTTTTGTTCATTATTGATAGTAATATCGTTGAAAGCTGGTATCACTACCAAATTATCACCGCTAGGTGCAACAAATCCTCTTGCAATAGCTATAGCTTTTATAGCTTGATTTAAGCTACCAGCACCTATAGTTTGTATTTCAACACAACCATTTTCTCTATAAATATTTGCAATAGCTCCTGCTACTTTACTAGGATTAGATTTTGAAGATACTTTAAGTATTTCCATATTAATTGTTTCATTCCTTTCTAGTAAAGTATATTATTTATTAACCAAAAAATACCAAATAAAAAATAGCTATTAGCTATTTAAATAATGAAATAATCATAAGAATAGTAATATTCATAACTATATATAAAATTAATATTAGGTTTATATAACCGGCTTTTTTATTAGCATTCGGTTTTAGTTCTTTAATGTATCCTTTACTTTGCCTATATTCATTTAAAGCACCATCTATTATTCTTTCTGGTATATTATCTTTAAAACTAGAAGCTATTATATTATGGGCAGGGTGATTTGGATTATCTATTATATTGTTAATTATTTGGGAACATATCTTATAATAACTATCTGAATTACCAACATAGTAATTAGCATATTTTTTTATATTATTGTAATTATTTATAAATATTTGAATTTTATTAGCATCATTTGTATTAAGTGATGATTCTATGTCTTGTTTAATTAAAAATAAATCTTTATCTAAAAATAAATTTGAAATAGCTACGTTTATATTAACAAATTCAAAAAAGTCATTCTTATTCATTTCATATACAGCAGGAACTATATCACTTATTTTAAAAGTGTTTAATGGACATGATATACTATCATTATTTATGGTATAAAAAAGTGTATTATTTTCACAACTTAATCCTTTAAGATTAGGATGCATTTTTAATATCTCTTCAAAATTTTGGGAGTTATAGATATTATTAAAATTGTCAGTATTTGTCATAAATACACTTCCTATTCTTATTAAATTTTATCAAAAGTATACATTTTTTTCAATATATAGTTTAATTTTGTGGTACAATACATTTGTGATTTGTTATGAAAGAAAAGTTAAATGAACAATTTATAATAGATTTATCAACTAAAAAAGGTGAGCCGAAATGGATGCTTGAGTTTCGTTTGCAATCTTTTAAAAAATTTTTAGAATTAGATAATCCGGATTTTGGCCCAGAACTAAATATAGATTTTGATAAGATATTGTATTATAAGAATAAAACCGAGAAGTCAGTTAGTGAATGGGATAAAGTGGATACTAATATCAAAGATACTTTTTGTAATCTAGGTGTAATTGATGCTGAAAATAAGTATTTAGATGGTGTTACCAATCAATTAGAAAGTGAAGTATTTTATCATAAACAAAATACCGATAAAGATATTATATTTTTAAGTACAGATGATGCTTTAAAAAAATATCCAGAACTATTTAAAGAGTATTTTAATAATCTAGTTAAATATGATGAAAATAAATATACTGCTTTAAATGGTGCAGTATGGAGTGGAGGGTCATTTATTTATATACCTGCTAATACTAAGCTAGATAGGCCATTACAAAGTTATTTTAGAATTGAAACAGAAAGTTTAGGTCAATTTGAAAGAACAATAATTATTGTTGAAGAAGGTGCAGATTTATCTTATATAGAAGGATGTACTGCTCGTAGTTATTCTTCTACTAGTTTGCATGCGGGAGTAGTTGAAATTTATGTAAAAAAAGGAGCTCATTGTCGTTATTCAACAATTCAAAATTGGTCGACAGATGTTTATAATCTAGTAACCAAAAGAGCTATAGTAGAAGATAATGGTGTAATGGAATGGGTAGATGGTAATATTGGTAGTGGTGTAACTATGAAATATCCATCATGTATTCTAAAGGGAGATAATTCTGTAGGTAACTCAATATCTATTGCGTATGCTAAGCTACATCAACACTTAGATGCTGGTGCTAAAATGATTCATTTAGGAAAGAATACTAAAAGTAACATTTTAAGTAAATCTATAGCAGGTGAGGGTGGTATTAGTAATTATCGTGGAACTGTTAGAATAGGGAAAAATGCTATTAATAGTGAAGCTAAGATTAAATGTGATACTATTCTCTTAGATAGCTTATCAAAAAGTGATACATATCCAAAAAATAAAGTAGAAAATAATTCTTCTTATATTGAACATGAAGCTACTGTTTCAAAACTTAGTCAAGATAAATTATTTTATTTACAAAGCCAAGGCTTAAATGAAGATAGTGCTAAAGAATTGTTAATAATGGGATTTATATCCGATTTTAAAAAAGAATTACCTATGGAATATGCTATTGAATTAAATAGATTATTAAAAAGTTAAATTTATACTAATTTTTAAAAATAGTATGCAGATTTTAAAATTAAGGCTACTTTTTTGAAAAATGATTGATAAAAACAAGCTAGAAATTATAATTTCTAGCTTTTGCTTTTCTTTTTCTTTAATGTTAATTTATTTTAGGAAAGGAGAAATATAAATGAATCAAGTGGTTTTGGTTGGCCGTCTTACTAAAGATCCAGAAGTTGTTGATATAGATGGTAAGAAAAAAACTGCTATAGTTGTAGCAGTTCAACGTCCTTTTAAAAATCCTGATGGATTATATGAAACCGATTTTATTCGCTGTGTACTTTGGAATAGTGTAGCTACAAACACTAGTGAATACTGCAAAGGTGGAGATATCATTGG
>JAFUTX010000011.1 GCA_017484065.1 Bacilli bacterium | reverse complement strand
AATGGAGCGGGTGATGGGAATCGAACCCACGTTATCAGCTTGGAAGGCTGAAGCTCTACCATTAAACTACACCCGCATAAATATATGGACAATATAAATTATATCATATTATCCATAAATTTCAACTGTTTTTTATAAACTTTCTTGTTTATTTTTTAAGAATCTAATTCCAACAAACGCTAATGCTCCAGCACCAACCATATATAATCCGCTTGATGCAGCAGTTTCCGGATTATTAATTACTTGTTTTGGTTGTTCAACTTTTTTAACTGGTGTAGGAGTTGGAGTTGGTTCAGGTTTGCTAACACACTCATTATTATAAGTTGTTACATCAACTACAACATTATTTTTACCCCAATATTTTCCATCAACGATAGCACAACTATAAGTAATTTCTTGTGCTGGTTCACACTCAGCTTTATATGTAGCTTCATCTACTTCAGTATTATTTTTACCCCAATATACTCCATCAACAATTTGACAAGTATAAGTTTTTTTAGGAACACATTGTTCATTATAAGTAGCTTCATCTACTATTTTAGATTCTTTACCCCAGTATTTACCATCAACGATAGCACATGTATATGTTTCTTCTATAAAAGTAACATCACCTGGAATTAAAGCAATTCTACAGTTAGTAGCAGTTTGATCAATTTCAAAAATCATTTCAGCTACTACAAAATCACCAGTTACAGCACTACCACTAGTAAATTCTAATGAAGTACCATTTGATTTATTAGTCCAACTACCTTTAGCAGAAATTTGTTTTAATGTAACATTTTCAAGTGCAAGACTAGCTTTTACTCCATCAATTTTATCAGTTGTAGACATCTTCAAGTAACATTTTTTTGTTACTGTTCCATCTTCTTGTTTTTGCTTAGCATCACAATTAATACCAAACTTAGCATCAGCTTTAACTATAAAGGATGGCATTAACATTACAGCAACCATAACAATTAAACATAAAATTTTTTTCATTTAACATTCCCCCTGTTTCTGTAAACTAATAATACAATATTTCCGGGTAAATGTCAAGTACTTTTACATGTTGTGCCATATTTTAGCTAAAATATGCATATTTTTATATCTTAAAGTAATAAAATATAGTATAATTATAATTGACATTGTATTTTTTTTAAGATACAATTAGATTGTAAATCAAATGGGTCTATAGCCAAGTGGTAAGGCGTGGGACTGCAACTCCCTGATTCGTTGGTTCAAATCCGACTAGGCCCTCCAATATGTACATTAAAAAGAAGCCAAATGGCTTCTTTTTTTTAATAACTATCATTTATTATAAAATGAGAACTTATAAATGCTGTAATAGGTATTATTAATATTGATCCTATAAATGCAATTAAAACCTTTATTACTTCTTGAGCAAATACTTTATAATTTAATAAATAGCCTAGTGTTCCTCCTCTATGCCATAAGAAGAAACCAATAAAACCACAAACTAAAGCAAAATATAAAGTATTAATAGTTGTACTTAATATATCATGACCGATATTCATTCCAGATTTAAATAACTCTTTTTGGGTTATCTTTTTATTATTTTCATATACTTCATTTACTGCAGAACTAATTGATATTGATGTATCAATTAATGTACCTATTGAACAAACTAAATACATACCAATAAATACATCACACATATCATAATTTATTTCAAAAGAGTAAGCTCCAATACTTTCTATTGAATCATTAGAAAACCCTTGTATACTTGAAGATTTACCTATAAAGAATACTAATAAAAATATAAATACTAACACAACCATTATAGATATAAAGGACGCTTTCGTCTTAACATTATAACCATTTAACATAAATAAAGAAATAACGCTAGCTAAAATACAAGTTATTATTGCTAAAATAATAGCGTTTAATCCAAAACTCATAAATATTATATAGAATATAATTAATAATAAGCTTAAATAGAATGTAAAAAATGTTTTTATTCCTCTTTCTCTACCTACTAGAGCTAGCAAAATAAATAATATTAAAGAAAGTATTTTTATCATTATTTCACCTTCCTTTTGTTACGATGTAATATTAATAAAGATATATATAATGATATAGGAATTGCAAGTACTATACTAATACAACTACTTAAGACTATAACTAATTCTAATTCACCATATAAACTAATAGCATCAGATAATAAAACATTGTTTTTTAGAGCTAATAACATCATAGGTATTACCGAACTAAAACATGTAAATAACATTACATTTGTCATAGTACCTATTATATCCTTAGATATTTCCCGACCCGATTTTTTTAAATCTTTAGTTTTAATCTTAGGATTTTTCTCAATTAATTCACTCAATGCTGAAGTAATAGTTATTGATATATCCATAATAGCACCCAAACCGCAAAGTAATATACTAACATAAAAATAGTTCTGATAATCATATATTATCTCAATATACTCCATCGTCCATATGGATAAATGATCGCCAAAAAATTTTATAAGAATAAATACTAAAGAAAATGAGGTAAATAGTGAAACAATAGATGATATTATAGCAGCTAGTGTCTTACGACTCTTACCATTTGTTATGAATAAAGATAGACTTATAAATAATATAGATACTAATATATACAGCACTAAAATATTAAAGTTTTGAAATTTACTAACTACAAATATGGAGATAGTTGAAATAATAATATTTACTAGCAAACTAATTAATGTTTTTAACCCTCTTTTACCTGTAATGAAAAATATTAAATCTATGAATAAAACTAATAAAATAACTATGTATTTATCTCTTTTTATATCATTAATTGCTATTATTTTTTTTCCATCTTTACTTAATTCTACAAATATATCATTATTTTTATAAATTGTATCATCATATACCTTAGATTTAGCAGCAGTATTATTAACTTTAAAAGTCTTACCCTTATATTCACCATTTTTAATTACACCCGTAATGTGTTGAGTATAATACTCATTATTTTCTTTGTAATCATTCTTTACATCTGTAACTTTCAAAATAGTATTTTTATATAAAAAATAATCATTATAAACAAATATTATACTTAATATAGATAATATAGTTAACGCTATTAATAGAATTCTTTTTTTAGACAATATAAATCACCTTCTTAAACATAGCTTATTATACCACAAAAAATATCAACGTAAATTGTTGATATTCAATTATTTTAGTAATGTTGGCGTATCTGCCATTTCTTTAGGAATAGCTATATCCATGTAAGATAAAATTGTTGGTGCTACCATGGTCAAATCACCGCTTGATTTTAACTCAACATTTTTATCAAGTAAAATAAAAGGCACTTTACTAATTGTATGAGTAGTTACTTTCTTACCATTTTCATCTACCATTATATCAGCATTTCCATGATCAGCTAAAATCATTATTTTATAGAAATTTTCTTCTGCTACTTCTACTAATTTAGCTAAACATACATCTACTGCAAGTACTGCTTTTATAGTAGCTTCCATATCACCAGTATGACCAACCATATCAGGATTAGCATAGTTGACTAAAATAAAGTCATAATCTTTTTCCATACAATTAATTACCTTTTTAGTAACTGCTACTGCACTCATTTGTGGTTGTAAATCATAAGTTGCTACTTTAGGAGATGGAATTAAGTATTTATCACATTTATCTATTTTTCCTTCATTAGCTCCATCAAAGAAGAAAGTAACATGAGCATATTTTTCAGTTTCAGCAACTCTTGCTTGAGATAATCCTAATGACGAAAGATATATACCTAAAGGATTATTAACACTGTATTTTCCTAAGAAAGTATGTGTTTTAATATTTTTATCTATTTCAAAGAAAGTATATACTCTTAAATTTGGCATAAAACTTCTAGCAAAGCCGTCAAATTTAGCATTACTTAAACTTGTAACTATTTGTTTAGAACGATCATCACGATAGTTTAACCAAAATACAACATCACCATCTTCAACTAAACTCTTACTATTAACATTAATAGCTGGTAAAAATTCATCTGTAATATCCTTAGCATAGTAATTTTCTATAGTTTTTAAAATATCATTTGTATTAATACCTTCACCCTTAGTTATTAAATTATAAAATGATTTTGTTCTATCCCAGTTAGTATCTCTATCCATTGCATAATATCTACCACATACAGATACTATTTCTCCGACTTTATTTTCTTTTATTTTACTTTGTAAATCTCTAATATAGTTTATTCCAGCATTACAGTCTGTATCTCTACCATCAGTTACTAAATGAAAACAGATATTATCCACACCACTCTTAATTAAACTATCATATAATTTATAAAAATGATTCATATTACTGTGAACATTACCATCACTAAACAATCCCATTAAATGAATTCTTTTTTGACTTTGAATTAAATAATCTACCATATTTTGATAATTAGTATTATTATCTATATTGCTGAATAAATCATCTATCATATCTTCTTTTTGTTTGACTAATCTACCTGCTCCAATAGTAGTATGACCTATTTCACTATTACCAAATTGTCCTTCTTTTAAACCTACTGGTTCTTCAGAAGCTGCAAGTAAACTATGAGGATATTCATCCCATAATTTAGGAAAAGTACTTAAGTTTGCTTTTTTAATGGCATTGCCCTCTTCTTCTTCACGATAACCAAAACCATCTAAAATAATTGTTAAAACTTTTTTCATTTTTTCACCTTCACAAATGGTATTTTAACATAGTTTAACGCATATTTCAAATTAAAGAAAAATAAAACTTGATTACTACTAATTAATAATCAAGCTTTCTAATCTTACTTTATCTGCAATTGTTACTATAAATTCAGAATTAGTTGGTTTAGAACGTTCTATATCAACGCTATTACTAAATAGGTCTTCCATTAGTGCATATTCACCTCGTGCCCAACTAACTTCTATAGCATGTCTTATTGCTCTTTCAACCCTAGAACTAGTAGTATCATACTTTGCCGCTATTTCCGGATAAACTTCTTTTGTAATATTTCCAACTAGTTCTGGACTTTGAAATATTATATAAATACTATCTCTCAAGTATTGATAACCTTTTATATGTGATGGTATACCTAAATCATGTAACATTTTGCTAATAGTTATTTGAGCAGATGGATCATCTGTAAATCTTCTGTTTCTACTAGCAAATATATCTAATATTCTTTTTTCTAAAGATTCTTTATTAAATGGTTTTAACATGTAGTATTTTACACCAAATTCACTAGTTAATTTAATAGTATATTCTTTCTTATAACTGGTTAGTATTATAACATTAGTTTTGATGTTTTCATTATACATTCTTTCTAATATTTCCATACCATCAATTTCTGGTAGTATTAAATCCATTAAAATTAAATCATAGTCATCATGATGATTAACAATCTCCTCTAAAGCTTTACTACCATTATTTATTGTCTTTTTCACATTTATTACTGCGTGTTTACTGAAATACTCCTTTATGTCGTTTATAGTCCTTTCATTATCGTCTACAACTAACATATTAATAGTGTTTTTCATTTTTTATTTTCTCCTCATCTTTCCTTTTTACTGCACGCACTATCATTATATACATAAATTCAACAAATTCCAAGAAAATCTTTTGTCTTAATATGTCAAGTAGTGTAAAAAAAAAGAATATTTTGTCGAATATTCTCTAATTCAGCCTAAAATTTGTAGTAGTTCCTTGATATCAAGGCTCTTTCTCCCAATTAAATAACCATCTATATCTGGTAAATTTATCGTGTTAGTAACTAATGACTTATCAACATTTCCACCATAAAGCACTCTAACATTGTCAACCTTAAAGTTTTCTTTGACAGTTTTTCTAATATATTTTACATGCTCTATAATTATATTAATGTCAACATCTTTATCTTTATTAACATTATAAATAGGTTCATAAGCAATAATAATATTTGCAATATCATCTTTATTTAAACTATTGTATACACATTTAATTTGTTTATTTATTTCCTTCTCAAACTTCTTAGGATTTAGCTCACCTATACAAAATATTGGTATCATTCCACCTGATAGTGTGTTTCTAATTTTATTAATAAACATTTGATTATTTTCCTTCAAAACATTTCTTCTTTCAGAATGACCAATTATTACATACTTTGTATTTAATGATTTTAATTGACAAGTACCAATTTCTCCAGTTAGTTTTAAGTCTTCGTAAGCAGTTATATCTTGTGATCCTAAAATTATATTTTCATCTAAAAATAATGACATAAATACTACCGGAGGGCATATAACCACATTTTTAAATTGTTCTATATTTTCTAATATTTTATTTTTATAACTAACCATTTCATCAAAATCTCTATGCATTTTTAAATTACATATCATTAGTTTATTATTCATTTTTAGCTCCTATATTTTCTAAAGCAATTAAATTGCCATTTGCTATATAATCTAATGTAGCACCTCCGCCTGTAGATAGATTTAAGAAATAATCACCA
The DNA here is from genome assembly GCA_017484065.1 of Bacilli bacterium. Lineage (GTDB taxonomy): Bacteria > Bacillota_I > Bacilli_A > RF39 > UBA660 > RGIG4822. Next base: position 1,253 of record JAFUTX010000011.1, on the reverse strand, counting down.
AAGCCTAATTGTTTAATAGAAGCTACACCATCACCACCACCAACATAAGTAATGTTCTTTTTACTTATTAGCTTTTTTAATAGTTCAACAGTACCTGCTTGGAATCTTTCATCTTGATACAACCCCATAGTACCATTCATAAATATTAATTCGCTATTATTAATAATACCTTCATATTTATCAATAGAATCTTTTGCTACATCATAAATGGTATCATCAGAAGTTAATTCACTTAAATTCTTTTGAACTATTTTACCATTAACATCTATACAAATAAAATCAGTTGGTAAATTAATTTTCTCTTTATAAATATCTAAGTATTCTCTTAATTCATTTAATATATCTTCATTATCAGTTACTAAACTTTTACCTATTTCATGTCCTTGTGCTTTTAAAAAACTATTTGCCATTCCTCCACCAATTAGAATGTAATCACATTTTTTTAATAAACTTCTAAGTAAAATTAATTTATCATCTACTTTTGCTCCACCCATTATTATAGTAAATGGATGTCTTTCATTATTAACAATATTATTTAACATCCTAACTTCTTTCTGAACTAAAAATCCTACACAAGAAGGAATATAATTAGAGATACCATATGTAGATGAATGTTTACGATGAGCACTAGCAAATGCATCTAATACAAATACGTCGCCAAGTGATGACCAAAATTTTGATAATTCTTCATCACAAATACTTTCTTTTTTATCTGGTATATCTGTATATCTAGTATTTTCTAATAAAACAATACTAGGATTAGCTAACTTATCTATATATTCCTTTAACAATGGATTGGTGTTATCCTCTACAAAATAAGTATTAACATTTAAATTATCCTTTAAATAGTTATAAACAATCTTTAAACTATTTTTAGATTTATCTTCTACAGTTTTAACTCTACCTAGATGGCTTAATATTATAATCTTACAATTATTCTCGATTAAATAATTTATTGTTTCAAAACTAGCTTTAATTTTAGTATCATCTGTAATTAAACCATCTTCTATAGGAACATTATAATCACATCTTAATATAACTGTTTTATTCTTTAAATTCATATCTTGCATATTTATCATATTATCACCAATTTAAGTATACACTAAAAAAAAGCAAAAAAAAAGTAGGCAACTTCCTATCTTTGCTTACACTATTTTCGGCGTTTTAGTTCTTAACTTCTCTGTTCGGGATGGGAAGAGGTTTTTTAACTAAGCTATCGCCACCTACTTAAGGATTTTGTCCTTTAAAAACTT
>JAFUTX010000010.1 GCA_017484065.1 Bacilli bacterium | reverse complement strand
TATCACATCCCTACAAGAATACCAAAAACTTGTAGAAGATTGGATATTATTTTACAACACAAAAAGATTAAAATCAAAAAGACCAGTGAATTAAATCATCGGTCTTCTTTTATTATTGTGAACTATTTGGGGTTCACTTCACAATTAGTACCTTTTTTAATTTATCTAAAGTGTTGCTCTTATAAGAAATTTGGAGTATCTTATGTAAATTACTAAAACAGAAAGGTCTATCGGGGTGGATGAAAGAACAATAATTATTATCTCTACTATTTAAGAGCAACACTTTACATAAAAGAACGTCTAAGCATAAGCCAGTTAATTAAAACCCCCTATTTTTGTACTACTTAAACGTTCTGGGCATTTATTATAGTTAAAAAAATCCATTTTTCAAGCGATTCGACAAAGGTTATCAAAACTTATCAATCTTCGACATAGTAAATTTTTAATAAAAATAATTGCTATTTATAAAGATATTATTATATAATTATATTGATAGAACGTTTAAGATTTTTGCCGTAAACGTCTATCCTAAGATAATCGCTGCTTAGGCGATTTTTTCAGTTAGATAGATAATAGTAATGCATTGCAAAACTATTAGAGCTAGTAAAAGAAAGATTAGCAATTTATACGTAGATTTCTCTGTCATATAAACCACCTCCTAACTATTGAAACGTTTTGTTTCCAAAACCCCCAAAAGAAAGGATAACCGCCGTCTTAAACGTTCTGGGCATTTATTATAGTTAAAAAAATCCATTTTTCAAGCGATTCGACAAAGGTTGTCAAAACTTATCAATTTTCGATAAAAATAAATGATGTTTACTTGGCAAAAGCTAGTATTTAGGTTATAATTGTTATGGTGAATAGATAATGGCAAAGAAGAAAAAAAGAGAACAAACAAAAGAACAACAATTTCCATATAGTGTAGAACTACTGGGATTATTTTTAATTCTATTAGGAATAATCGGATTTGGATTCGGTCCTGTTGGAACTCTAATTAAAAAGTTTGCGCTATTTTTAGTTGGAACTTGGTGGATTTTTATTTTAGTTTTTGTTTTGTTCTTAGGAATATATATGTTATTTAAAAGAAAGTTACCTAAATTTTGGTCAAGTAGATTAGTTGGTCTATATGTAATGTTAATAGTAATTCTTACAATATCTCATTTAGGTTTTGTAGAAAACACAAAAAGTGCTGGAGGTATCATGCAAGCTACTATCGATAATTATATGGATAGAATTAATACTATTGGTACTACTAGTGAGTTATTTTCATCAGGTACTACTTCAATTGAAATTGGTGGTGGTATTTTAGGAGGATTGTTCTCTAGTTTATTCTACTCATTATTTGGTCTTACTGGTACAAAAATAGTTTCAATAATCTTAGTATTATTTGGCCTTATCTTATTATTTGATATAACATTTGCTGATATAGTAGGTAAATTTAAAGGATCATTTAATAGTGAAGATGATGAGGAAGATGAAGAACCTAAGAAATCTAAATTTAAATTAAGAAAAGATAAAGAAGAAGAAAATATTGAAGTTGAAGAAGTTAAACCAATTAAAGAAGACAAAATTGTTATTACAAGTATGGATGAATTAAATCCAATTAAACAAGAAACAAGTAATACAATAGTAGATAGTACTTATATTGAACAAGCTGCTGAATATAAACTACCTACTCTAGATTTATTGGATAATCCAGATAAAAGTCAAAAACAAGATAATACATTTACTAAAACAAATAAAGATATTTTAGAACAAGTATTAAAAGATTTTCAAATTCAAGCTAAAGTAGTAGCAATTCATATTGGACCTAGTGTTACACAATATGAAGTAGTTGTTCCTAATGGAACTAAATTAAGTCGTATAAGTAATATAAGTAAAGAAATAGCTTTAGCATTAGCTGCTAAAGATGTTCGTATTCAAACCCCTATTCCAGGTAAGAGCACAATTGGTGTTGAAATACCTAATCCTAAAGTATCACCAGTTAAAGTTAAAGAAATATTATCTACTACTAAACGTGGAGCTAAAGAAGATAATGTAATTGTTGCTTTAGGAAAGGATATCATGGGTACACCTATTACAATGGATATTGCTAAAACTCCTCACCTACTAGTAGCAGGTTCTACAGGTAGTGGTAAATCAGTTTGTGTTAATACTATTATTGCATCTATATTAATGCGGTATCGACCTGATGAAGTTAAACTTGTATTAGTTGATCCTAAAAAAGTTGAATTATCTAACTATAATGGTGTGCCTCACCTACTTTGTCCAGTTGTAACTGACCCTAAAAAGGCAAGTGTTACATTACAAAGAATAGTTGGAGAAATGGAAAAAAGATATGATACATTTAGTGATAATAAAGTAAAAAATATAGCTGGATATAATGAATTAATTGAAAAACAAAATGAAGTTAATGGTACAAATTTACCAAGAATGAGTTACATAGTTGTAATTATCGATGAGTTAGCTGATTTAATGTTAGTAGCTAGTAAAGAAGTTGAAGATTCAATTATGCGTATTACTCAAATGGCACGTGCTGCTGGTATTCACTTAATTGTTGCAACCCAAAGACCATCTACTGATGTCATTACTGGTGTTGTTAAAGCTAATATTCCATCACGTATTTCATTTGCCGTATCAAGTCAAATCGATTCACGTACAATTCTAGATGCTGCTGGAGCTGAAAAATTACTTGGTAAAGGTGATATGTTATACTTACCAATGGGAGCAAGCTCTCCTACTCGTATACAAGGATGTTTTATATCTGATGATGAAATTAAAAGAATTATTGACTACACTTGTGCCGCTCAAGTTGCTAAATACGATGAAAGCATGATAGTTGGTAATAATGAAACAGCGCATATGGCTGGAAGTGGTGCAGAAGTAGAAGAATATGATGATCCACTATACAATGAAATTGTTGAATTTGCCGTTCAAACTGGTAAACTTAGTGCTAGTTTAATTCAAAGAAGATTTAGATTAGGTTATAATCGAGCTGCTAGAATCATAGATTTATTAGAAGAAAGAGGTATAATTGGACCTCAAAATGGTAGCAAACCAAGAGAGGTTTTAGTTAAGTTAGAAGAGAAAAAAGATAGTGAATAATTTAGTTTACAAATTAAAAAGCTTTATGTTAAAATTATGGTGAATAAAAAAGGAATGATGCTCTTATGAAAAAAGTTAAGAAAAATAAATATATACCTACTAAAAATTATATTTTAACTATTCTACTTATAATAGGAATTATATTTTTAGTTTTGTACATTACTAAATGGCATGAAGTTAAAGATAATCAAGATTTAACAGAGCATTATTTAATATCATCAAATACTATAAGTTTATATATTGATGAATATAATGAAATAGATAGTATTCTTACCGAAGCCCCTAGTTATTTCTTCATCTTACTTGGAGATACAAATAATAAAGATGTTTATAACTTAGAAAAAGATATTCAATCTACTATTGAAAAATATGATTTAGAAAACAACTTCTATCTATTTGATATTACAAATATGAAAAAAGAAGAAACTAATTATTTAGATAAAATTAATAACAAATTTGACTTGACAGGTAAAAAGAAAATTACTAAAATACCTACTATATTATATTTTGAAAATAATAAATTTATAAATTCAGTAGATAACAAAGAAGATTTAAATAATCTAATTAAGTTATTTAAAATAAATCAAATAAGCCAATAATGGCTTTTTTTAAAGGAGAAATATTTTATGATTAATGTTGTTTTATTTGAACCAGAAATACCTGGTAATACTGGTAATATAATGCGTACTTGTGTAGCTACAAATACTCACTTACATTTGATTAAACCATTAGGTTTTTCATTAGATGAAAAATATATTAAAAGAAGTGGTGTTAACTATATTGATAAATGTCACTATACAGTCTATGAAAATATAGATGATTTTTTTGAAAAGAATAAAGGTAGTTATTACTTCTTTACTAGATATGGTCATAAACCTCATACTAGTTTTGACTATAGTAATGTAGATGAAAATATTTATTTTATATTTGGAAAAGAATCTACTGGTATTCCACCACATATTCTAAAACCTTATATAGATAGATGTGCAAGACTACCTATGACTGATAATGTTCGTGCACTTAATTTATCTAATACAGTTGCTATAGTAGTTTATGAAGCATTACGCCAACAAAACTATCGTGATTTATTATTTGATGAACCACATAAGAGTAAAAATTTTATTGAAGAAAGCTAAAATCACCTATTAGTTTAGGTGATTTTATTCTTTTATTAATCTCTTTATATTACGTAGCCCATATTTTTGGAATTCACTTAATTCTATAATATCATCAATATTTGCAACATTTTTACTATTTAAATAACTACGAATATCTTCTTCTAATAAAGAATTATAATTAACAATACAATCTATTCGACCAATTAATTCTTTACTTAAAAAGTTTGCTAATTCGTCATTAGAACTATTATTAAAACCTACTTTATTAGAATTTTGAATATTAGATGTCATAAAAATAATAGTATTAGAAAAGTCTATTTTTTCTCCTTTAGAATTAGTGATATAACCTTCATCTAGTATTTGCAATAATAAGTTCATTACTTTAGGACTAGATTTTTCTATTTCATCAAGTAAAATAACCATAAAAGGATTTTCTCTTACTTTATTAAATATAGGTTCATCATCATAACCAATATATCCTTGAGCTACACCAATTAATTTATTAACAGATATTTCACTAACATATTCACTCATATCTAACCTTAACAATTGATTGTTAGTTAGTACTTCACTTATTAACTTAACTGTTTCAGTTTTACCTACTCCCGTTGGTCCACATAATAAGAATGATAAAGTCTTCTTATTCATAAAACTCTTATTTAGTTTATTCATTATTTTAGTTATTTGTTTATCTTGGCCAAAAATACTACTATTTAATTTTAATGCTAATTCATTTAATAAATCATCTCTATTTATTAACAAAGGTATTTTAGTCTTATCTTCTAATACCGATAAGATATCTTCTTCTGTTATAGTATGAGTTTTAACATCTATTAATGATTTTATTTTCTTTTTTAAATTCATTTCTTTTTGTTTTTCTTTTAAAGCATTATTATATTCACCATTCTTAACACTAGTATGTTTCTTTTCTAATACTAGATTTAATTCATTTTGATAACTATTAATCTGTTCTTTTACTTTATTGTTTACTTTAACTCTAGCACAAATACTATCTAATAAATCAATAGATTTATCTGGGTTAGCTTTATATGGTAAATATCTATTAGCTAATTCAACTAAAGTATTAATAGTATCATCAGAAATAGTTATATGATGAAAATCTTCATAAACATTTTTTATACCTTTTAAAATATCTTTAGTCTTTTCCATATCAGGTTCATTAAGTTTAATTTCAATAAATCTTCTTTCCAAAGCTTTATCTTTTTTTATATATTTATTATATTCTTCAGTAGTAGTTGATCCGATTAATTTGAATTTACCACGAGCTAGATAAGGTTTTAAAATATCTGAAGCATTAACTGCCCCTTCTGCTCCTCCGGCATTCGATATACTATGAATTTCATCAATAAATAAAATTACATCATCTCGATTTATTACTTCATTAATAATCTTATTTAACTTTTCTTCAAATTCACCACGATATTTAGTACCTGCTACTAATGAACCTACATTAATAGATATTATTTGTTTACCATATAATTCAGTTGGTACTTCCTTTCTTTCTATTCTTCTTGCAAGTTCTTCTACTAAAGCAGTTTTACCAACTCCCGCACTACCAGTTAACATTGGATTGTTTTTTTGTTTACGTAGTAGTGTCTCTATTAACATCATTATTTCTTTATCTCTACCAATTACTTTTTCATTCATATCAACATTATCATTTAAAACAATACCTACTTTTAATAGTTCTGAGTTATTCTTAATTTTATTAATATTACTTAATTCATTATATATTTCTTCTAACTCAATACCCATTCCTATTAAAAGACGTATAGCTATACCTTCACCTTCTTCTAACATAGACATAAATAAATGTAATGGTGTTACTTTAGCTTCCTTTTCATCCTTAGCCATCGTAATAGCATTTTCAATTATCTTCTTTAAAAGAGGGGTATATAGATTTATTTCTAACTTTTTATTAGATTCTCCTACTACACTTATAAGTTCTTCTTTGAACCTTTTGTAAGTTAAATCATATTTATTTAAAACTTTTGTTAAATCATTATTTTCGCTTAATAAAGCAAGAAGTAAATGCTCACTTCCAACGTATGGGTGTGATAATTCATATCTTTCTTTCTCTGCTTTTTTAAAAATATTACTAGTTCTTATATCAAAATTATCAAACATAATGTCCTCCCTATTAACTCTATGTTAATAATGAGAAAATTATTATAATTTTATGCAATTTATTTACTATTATGTTCACTTATTAATTTACTAAGTGGCATTATAGTTAAATCACGATATTTAATTTGCTCTAGCAATAGATTAATATTATCAATACTCACATCATTTTTAATAAGGATGATTACTCCACTTTTTATCTTACTTTTTATATTTGCTAGATTATTATTATTTAATATATAAGTAGGTTCAATTAAGTAATAATTACTATCTTTACATAAATCTATATTATTGTTATTAACTAAACACAACTTATTACTTAAACTATGCTTAATAAATAGTTTATCTAATTTATTAAAATTATCTATATCATTATTAATTTGTTCTAAAAAACTATTCTTATTAAATTCATTATAATTAATTAATATATTAGTTTTTATTTTTTTATTAATAAAATAATTAACAATCTCTTTATTATCTTCTATTATTAAAGATATTCCATTCTTTAGATTATTACCTTGATTAATAATCTTATCTTTATTATTTTCCAAAGATATTTTAGGAGTTATTTCATTAAAAACCATATAGTATTCATTATAACTACCTAATTTTTTCATGGATACATAACTCTTACTAACATCAACTTCTAAACCATTAATACCTGGTATTATATAATTGTTGTCAATAATTGCATTTACACTTTTTGTATTTAATTTATTACTTTGTTTATTTATTTCTTGCATCAAAGGAGTCTTGCTTTTAACAAACAATGCAGTTTTTTCTGTATAATAAAAACTAAACATTAAAATAGCAACAAGTCCTGAATATTTAAAAAATTTAGCCATAAACTCACCCTACTAAAATATATGAGCAAAAAAAAAGATAATAACTAAATATTATCCAATTTCTGATTTAATGATTTCCATACCTCTTTTTGGATCTGGAATTAAAATATCATAGACCATTTTATTTTTCTTAAGTTCATTAATGAAAGCTACTTCTTCTTTAGTCATAGTTATAAATTTTTGTTCATTTTCTTTATCAGTATATGTAACAATATCATCAGTACCTAATAAATAATCACTAGATACAGCAAAAATATTCATTAATTCAATAATAGTATCTAATGCTGGATTTCTAGTTTCTTTTTCATAACAACATACAGTAGTTTCATCAAGTCCTAACAATTCTCCTAATTGAGTTTGTGTTAAGCCTTTCTTTTTTCTTAATTCTCTAAGTCTATTTCCTTTAATCATTTTTCTCACCACACTTAATAATGATTTTATATTATTATTTATACACTTTGTGTAAACATTGCCATTAGTAAATATTACCATTGTTTATTAAATATTTAGTTGTTATACTTAAGTTAGATTGAAGGTATTTATATGAATAAACTAAAAGAGTTAAGAATAATCAATAATTACTCAGTGGTACAATTAGCAAAGAAAATAGGTATATCACCATCCTACTACTGGCAAATTGAGAATAAGAAAAGAAGACTATACTATAATATTGCTGTTAAAATAGCAAAAGTCTTTAATTTAAAACCAGATGATATTTTTTATGATGATTTTTAATCTATTTTTATAGACCCTTGTCTTAGTATTTTTATTTGGTTATTTTCTACTTTTACAATTGTTGATGCTAATCCAATTAAAGAAATGCCGCCATCAATTATGGCATCGGCAGTATACTTAAAATCTTGCATAATATCTTTAGGATTTACTCCACTCGGTTTATCACTAATATTAGCACTTGGTGCAATAAGTGGAAAATCTATTCTTTTTAATATTTCTAAAATTATTAAATTATCAGGAATACGTATTCCAATAGTATCATTATTACCGGTAAAATATAGGCCAAAATTATTCTTTTTCTTTAAAATTAGAGTTATGGGTCCTGGCATGTATTTCTCTATTATTTGTTTTTCTAAATCTGATGTAATATTAGCATACTTACTTATCTCATTTACACTTAAAACTAGTATATTAACAGCTTTATCTCTTGGTCTTTGTTTAGCTTTATATACTCTATCAATAGCCATTTTCGAAAAAGCGTTACATCCTATTCCATATACAGTTTCAGTTGGAAATATAACTACGCCATTATTTTTTAAAATATTAACTATTTCATTTAATTCGTTTTCATCAATTTCATCTTGCCAATTATAATATTTGATCATTTTACTACTCCATAATTTTATTTTGTTTCTAATGCTTTTTTATCCATATATTTATAATTTAAATTATTTTGTTTTGTAACAATACTTTCACCTAGTTCATCTTCTAGATTTTTTCTTGCATTACTTGCTATTTTTCCACCTCGTATTGCTACTTCAATATTATCTTTAATTCCTTTAGGATTATTTTTCTTAGCTATTTCTCTAGTTGCAATTTCTCCTAAATCAGCAAGAGTAATCTCTATATCACTCATATTATCTCTTAAAGATTCTTTTCTTAAACCTTTATAATCTTTGTATTGTTTAGCCGTCATTCCAGACCATTCCTTGTAAATTTGGTTAGTTAATATAGCAAACTCTTTGCCTTCGGTTATTCCGCCATCTTTCCATACATCAGTTAATTGTTTTCTATCTTGTACTCCTTTAATTCTTTTGGCAATCCAAATTTCATCAAAGCCTTTTGCACGATAAGTATCAATTCCTCTTTGGACAGAAAGTGATGGATCAAATATTTCATCAATTCTCTCACTACCAAGTTTTGCAAGCCACTGTTTAATAGGTTCAGCATTTTTACTTGGAACTGATTCAATAATTCTAAACATTCCTTCAATATCAACTACATCAGTTAGACGATATTTGCCATCTTGAGCTTTTAATTTCAACTGGTGACAATTTGTCACCGTTTCATTTCCTTCTTCTTTTAATCGTTGTTTCAATTTATTCCAATATTTTCTAGCATCTTTACTCTCTGATAAAGCTCCGACTATATCTACAACACTAATATAGTATTTTTCTTCTTCTTTATCCCATACAGTTCTTATAGTTTCATTATTAAACATTTTATTTATTAAATGCATTTTATCTTGATTCATAATAATTATCCTCCTGAATATTTACATTATATCAAATAAAATAGTTTATAACAATTACTTTTAGTAAAAATAATTGTCGAGTTTTGTATCTGTTTATTAACTAAATCTAGTATTATTAACAAGTGGATTAATTATTCTCTTCTTTATATATGGTAATTCTATAGATGGTATATCATCTTTTTTTATATTTCCAAAAATATATAATAACCTCTGCAATTCACTATCTTTAATACTTTTTAATATTTCAAATAATTGTTCTTCGTCATAAATATATAAATCATTATATAAAATATATTTTTTATCTATAGCTAGTTTAGTTATATTAGCTAATAAATTCATCATGTAATTATCTTCTTTAGAATGACAATATTCATCAATACTTCGATTTATATAAACAGCTTTTTTTGCTATATCATAATTTTTAAAACCAATTTCTTTTTCATTTTCTTCATTTTGATATATACAAATACTATTGATAATATTTTCAATATCTCATTTAGTAATGTTTTTAGTCCATCCTATTGCATTTAGAATTATTCCGTCTAATCTATCAGCACATAATTTTGGGCGTTTACTATCAACTACTGAATACTTTTTAAAATCACTCACATCTTTGATATCTATATCATCTATAGATAAACAATTTATTAAATATTTATCACTATTTAATATATAATCGGTAAAAACTTCAGTACTTTCTTGGATATCATAATCTTTATTCATATAATCAATCACATGTGAAAAACAAGGTGTTGCAATATCATGAAACAAGCCTGCTAAAGTTGCACATTTATCATGAGTTAATTTATAAGTTAATAAACTAACACTTAATGAATGATCATATCTACTTATATATTCACTAAAATTATAAATATCTTTAGAAGCATAATCCATACCACAGAAGTATCCTACTCTTTTTAAGCGTAGTAATGAAGGTACATTTAAATACTTTATAAGAAACTTAGGCATATTTAAACAATCTAATTGTTCTAAATAATATTGTAAATACATATATACATCACTTCTTTAAGAAATTATTTTAACATAAATTAAAGAAAAACTATTATTTTTATATATATTTAAAAACAAATATTTTTATTTGACTTTTAAAATAACCATACTTTCTACGTGCCTTGTATGTACCGATTGCCTTACTGTCTTGACACAAGTTTCTTCCGCTACAAACACTTTAAATAAAAGCACATGATCTATCTTTAGTATCGACAATTCTAACAATGTTTTTTTCCATATGTATATCCACAAAAACAACATCTTATTCTACTACTAAAGATTCCTTTCCTTCCAACATTTACTTCATTTCACCCTACTTTTAATTCAATTTTATACTTTTATCTCGTAATATAAATATTTTTGTTTTCTCGACTCTAACATTGTTGAGGGGGAATACTATTTATCTTCCCATCATTAATTATAATATCCATAATACCCTTAAAGGCATCTATAAAGTACATACTTCAATGCCATTATCATCACAAGATATATTTACAGTCAATATATTTGAGATTTCTATTTTTTTACCAAATATTATAGATTTATCAAAATCTCTATTTTTAGACATAAATAATTTTTTTAAATCATGTTAAAGTCTTGAAGATTAAAAATCTTTAAATACATATTCAGAAGAATATAATCAAATAAACTATACAATTTTACCTACACAAAATATCATTTTTTCATAAAAGAATAATTAAGATATAGTCTTAATTATTCTATCTTTTTAGTAGTAATGATATATCTTCTCGAGAAAGGATTTTATCTATATACTTATCTGGAAGTCCACAAGTTGACTTAAGAAAATCTTTACTAACATTTTCCAGCCCTTTTTTTCTTATCATTTTTTTTGCCATTACAAGTCCATTTTGAATGCCTTTGTAATATCTACTTAGTTCTTCTTCATAAATCTTTAATAACTCTATTCTACTTATATTAATATTATTATGTTTTATACACTCAATAACAGCATCTTCATAATTTAATCCTAAAGTATCACACATATCAAATATAGTCCTTAATATTTTTCTTAAAACATAAGCTTGTACTTTATTACCAGGTTTAATCCCATCATCAATCATATTAATTGATGTATTTAAAAAATCCGCTAAACGTCTAAATTCATCAATACTTTCATAAGAAGATAAACTTAATAAATAATTTATATATGTAAGCCACATAGAGTTTTCATAATTATTTCTTTTATTTTCATAAGCAGATACTATTCTTTCTAAACTAGCACCTGAATCTGCTCCTACTCTAGAACTTGGATTTATAAATACTTCTTTACTATTAAACTGTGTAAAAACTAGATTCCATAATTCTACTAGTGACTTTTCATCATCGTCTCTTTGCCATTTAATTTCAGTTCTAAGTGCACTCTTATCTGCATAAGGAGAAGTAAAAGTATTTTCTTTTGTCAATAATATATTATTATTACCTAACTTTTTCCAAGTTTCTAATGTTACTATATCTTGTGGATGAACAGTAACAAATAATCTATTTTTATCTAATCCTACAAAATTAACTAAAAAATTATATGCAAATTTTATAAATTCTTCTTTTGTTTCTTTTTCAGAGCTTTCATAAAACATAAAATGACCTAACATTTCAAAAAACAAATGATGTCTTCCAGAATATCCAATAGATTTCATTCCATCAGTTCTTAAACATCTTTGAATTGATGATACTTTCTTTTCATCTGACTCTTTTAATTCTAATAACTCATCTTGGTATTTTACTCCACCAGAAATATTAAATAATAATCTAGAATCTTCTTTAGCTATTAAAGGTTCACTTTCATGATAAACAAAACCATATTCTGATGAAAATGATTTAAAACTATCTTTTATATTATTTGAAACTAATGATTCCATTTTATATTCCTTTCTATCTTACAGTATTTTCTTCAAATTTTAATTTGCAATTATCAGCATCCATTGTACACTTTATTCCTATTGGAAGTACTATATTAGTTTTTGTATGTCCAAAATCATTACATTTAATTATTGGAAAATTATAATTTTTTGTTACTTCACTAACTAAATCTTCTATTTGAATATCACTTTCTGAATCATAATTACCAATTAATAATCCAGATATTTTATCAAAGACTTTATTCATTTTTAATTCATATAGTAAACTAGAAACTTCTTCAATACCATCTTCAAGAGATAAATCTTCTATAAATAAAATATTATTTTTAAAAATTGGTGAATACTTTGTATTAAGTATTTTTACTATAGAACCTAGATTACCTCCAATAAGTTTTCCTGTACATTTTCCTTTTCTTATTGTAAGCCAATCTGAATTATGTTTAACATTTCCTTTATATCCATGAATAAAGGCAGTAATAAACTGTTCTTTATTAAAATCTATTTCACTTTCAAATAATCCTTTAAAATTTGTAAAATGATATGTAATTAATCCTGTCATTTTATAAATAGCATTTAATAAAACAGTATTATCACTAAAGCCAAAGAATATTTTAGGATTCTTTTTAATATCTTTATAATCTATTAGATCTAATATGCTATTAGCATTATTTCCACCTTTTGCAAATGCTATTGCATTAACACTTTTATCTTTTATTAAAGAGTTAATATCTTCTTGTTTTTCTTCTACTGTTGCAGAATAACCAAGTGAATTAGAATATAAATTTTTACTATATTTTACTTCTAAATCTAATTCTTTAAGTAATTTTTGTGAATAGTCTAATTCTTCTTTATTTTTTTCTTTGACATAGCCAGAAGGAGCACATACACCAATAATACTATTTTTATTTAGTCTTTTTGCTTTCATTTATTTATTCCTTTCTGAATACAATAGAGCTATAGACTTTCTTATTTGTTGCTTCTCAGCATAACTAAATGAATTAAAATCTGGAATTGATTTAATTTTATTATTAAAGTCTATACTTAATAATTTTATATTAAAACCTTGTTTTTTTAATTCTTCTTGATAATACTCTAAATCATCTTTATCAAAACAAATATTTTTGCATTTTTCAAAGCACTTATTTTTACAAATAGACTTATAACATATACTTTTATCAAATATATTTAACATTGCAATATTAGTTCTATTTAACATATGTGAAATAGCACAGGATGAATTAAAATACACAGGTTTATTTGGAAAATATTTATTGCATAATTCTATTATACAAGTTTCAATTTCATTTGATAATGTTTTTTTATTATTTTCTTTTACTAAATCTGGCATTTCTAATTTTCTCATATCTTTAAGGCCAAATACTATTCCTTCAGTCCAACGTAATCCTCCAGGGACGATCATATCAATATAATCATAGTATTTTTCTGAAATAGATTTAAACATACCATCAAGATTTTCTTTATTTGCTCCCCATTCTTTTACTAATGGCCTTAAATACCAACTTACACATACACCTGTATCTTTTAATAATTCTACATTTCTAAATCTATTATTTTTAACAGGTTCAATTTCTATAGGGTTATTTGCCCAACAAATTGATATCATTACCTTATTACCATTATCAACTATTTTTTTTAGTCTATTTACTATTTCGCTTGGAACTCCTGCTTTTGTTACTATCCAAAAAGGATTTTTATATCCAATTTGTACAAAACATTCCATTATTTCTAAAGTTTTTTCTGTAACAACTGGATTAGCAAAAGGCTCAGTACTCGATGTTGCTATACTAATAATACTCTTATCTTTTGCAAAATAAGGATGCTTAATTAATTCATCAATAATTTCTTTAATACTAAACTTACTTCTTGGCTCTGTTTTTATCCTCATTCTTAAGTTTTCATCTAAATCTTCATATATTCCTTGAACATGGCAATATGCACACTGGAATGAACAGCCTCTAAAATAGTCAATACTAAATGAATTATTAGCTTCACTAACACAACATAATGGATTATTATGATCCATTTTTAATACGCCAAACATATACTCACATAAATCATATGTTTTATTATTATAAGTAATTGAAATCTTATTTTCCCTTAATTCTTCATTCATAGTTTAAAACTCCCCTTTTATTATTCTAATATTATTATCAATTTGATCGTTTGTAGTCATTCCAACAACAAGTGATGTTCCTTTTTTAACTGCATTTTTTAATATATGATTATATTTAGTTTTATCCTGTAATTTTCCTTGCTCAAATAAACTTCTTAGTATTATTTCTATTCCATATTTTTTATATTTATCAATTGAATTTAAAATCCATTTATTTCCACTATTATATGGGCTTTCTATAACATCAATTACTTTTAGAATTTGATCAGATAATTCATTATTAAACATATTTGGAAGAGATATCCCAATTTTATCAACAAGTCCACTATTTTTTATTTTTTGTAAAATATCAATCATAAGAGGCTCATTATTCCATTTATAAGTCCAATTATGTAATAAACAGATATCTATTTTTTTTCTATTTATATTTAAAAGAGATTTGTTAATACAATCCAAGATATAATCATAATCATAATATTCACTTAACTCATTTGGATTTTCTAAAGGAGGTTTATTCCTTGCTGGTACTTTAGTTAAAATAATATCACTTGGTTCTAATACTTTACCTAATATTTTTTCAACATGCCCTTTTCCATAAACTAATGCAGTATCAAATAAATGAACACCATTCTTCTTTGTATATTTAATCAATGATATTATTTCTTTTTCAGTTAATTTTTTAAAATCCCCACTAAACTGCCAAGTACCTAAATATAAACTATTTGTTAATAAATAGTTTTTTAATTTTTTTATTATTTCATCTGTGTTACTCTTACCTGAAATAAAACTATTTAATTCATCACAATCCAAATCTTTTATTACTTGTTCAAGTTTTTTAAAACTCGTTAAAAAGTTGCCTTTAACAATACTAAAAGCTCTTACTGTAGATAATATTATATCATTTTTATAAAAACTATACTCCAGTGAATTAATACTCATATTTGATAGTAATTCTGATTTAACTCTAATTTCCTCTATACAATCTCTAACAATTGCTTTTTTTGCATAAATACTGTCTTTACTTAATTTGTTTTTTAAATCAATCATAAAATCATTTTTATCATTTATGATTATCATGTCTTTTAAATTAATTATTAAACTCTCAGGAATCCAATAACCTAAACACCAAATTCTATGAGTTGTTTCTAAGTTTTTACCTTCTATAAAATCATTAATTATTTGAATAATTCTTTTTGTTTCATATAATGCAATACTAAAAGTCTTTTTAGAAAAATTATCTATTCTAATAGCATCATCACTTTTTGTAACCACGAAATCTTTAAATGTTTCATTAATTTTTTCAATTGCTAATTCTATATTATCTACTACCATTAAAAAATCAACATCATTATAATTATTATTTTTAATAGCAGAACCAACTATTGAAATAGGATAATCAATATTATTTTTTAATAAAATATTTTTAAATTTATTAACTAATTTATTAAAATTCATGCTAACACCTACCTAAATACAATATGTACCCCTTTAAAATATTTATATTAAAATATAACAACTTTTTAAAATAGTCAAGTCATACTGCATTTTTAATTCTAGTAGGTTGAATGACAATTCCGTAATCTTCTAATTTTGAAAAAAATTCAATAAAGGGCATAAGAATATGATAATCCACTTTAAATCAAATTAATTCCTTCTTCAAGTACTCCTTCATCTTCACATATTTCATATAATAATTTTGATATTTCTAATTAATTATTTCACCTCTCATTTTTGCAATGAAAAAGAGATGCTTTTATATATCTTTTAAAAATACATCCTTATTATTGGAAACAAGTCAAACGCAAAATGGGTTTGTTTTTTTTGCAACAATTTTTTGCATTTTTTAGCAAAAATTATCGATTTTTTAAAAATTCAAATTTTCGGAAACCCTTATTTTTAAAGTTTTTTTAGTTTAAGGAGACATACAGTTTCAACATGTTCACTATAACTAAACATATCAAATAATTTTATCTTATCAAAATTATAGTCTTCTTTAAATTTACTTAAATCTCTCATTAATGTATTAGGATTACAAGATATATAAATAATTTTATTAGGTCTTATCTTTATAATACTATCAAATGTCTTATTATCTAATCCGCTACGAGGTGGATCTACAATAATAGTATCAATATTATCATTAATCATGTTTATAGTCTTGTTAACATTGCCACCAATAAATTCAATATTATTAACATGATTTAATTTACTATTTAAAATACCATCTTTTATAGCATTTTCAACTATCTCTAAACTATATACTTTATTCGCATTTTTACTAGCTACAATTGATAATGTTCCTACTCCAGAATACAAGTCTAAAATAATACCCTCATTAATATTTTCTTCTAAATAATTAAATAATTTACTTGTAATATAAGGATTGACTTGAAAAAATGAATTATAACTAACTTTAAATCTATAGTTATTAATCTTTTCATAAAAATAATTATCTTTATAAATACATTTATTATTATAAATAATACCCTTTATATTAAATTTATTTGCTAAATAATCAACATCTATATTGCAACTCTCTTTAGACTCTATAACTATTAATAATTCATTATTATAATTACATCTAATAGTAATTAAAGCATTATTTAAATTAAGATATTTATATTCTTTAATAAACTTATTAATCTCTTCTTTAGCAACTAAACAATTATCAATATTAACTAAAGTATTAGTATTACTTTCATAATAACCAATTAATCCATCTACTATTTTTAAACTAACTTTATTTCTATAATTAAATGGATTTGGATTGCTAACTATTGAAATATCTAAATCTAAATCATTTCTTTTTAATAGATTAGCTATTTTATCCACTTTATAATTCAAAGTATTTTCATAATTTATTTCTAATAAATCACAACCGCCGCATTTATCAAAAAATGGACATTTACTATTAATACGATTAACACTTAGTTCTATAATCTTTATAACTCTACCTATTAAATAGTTTTTATATTCTTTAACTACTAGAACATTAACTTTATCACCTACTATAGTTTTAGGAATAAAAATAACTTTATCATTTAAATAGCCAATACCTCTACCAAAATCATCCATTCTTACTATTTCTACAAGCATAAATATCTCTCATTTCTAATGTTATTTTATCATATTGTATCATACTAAACTACTTATTTTAGTATAACCAATCATAAATTAGTAAATAATAATGATAAAGGTGTGATTACTTTGATAAATAAAAATGTAAAAAAAATACAAGACTTATATCAAGATACTACTGATTTAATAACGAGAAAAATTAAACTTACTTCTAATGAAATAATATATTTATTATATTTAGAAAGTATTTGTAGTAGTAGTGCTATTAATGATTTTATCTTAAAAAACTTAACTAATAATTCTAATATAAAAGATTTAAATAAAATTATTGCCGCCCCTAACACTACTATAATAACTAATCCAGAACAAATAGAATTTTACATAAATAATGCATTTACAATTATTATTTATAAAAATAGAATATATG
Organism: Bacilli bacterium; assembly: GCA_017484065.1. Lineage (GTDB taxonomy): Bacteria > Bacillota_I > Bacilli_A > RF39 > UBA660 > RGIG4822. Next base: position 5,722 of record JAFUTX010000010.1, on the reverse strand, counting down.
CTATTGAAACTAAGGGAGAACTATCAAGAGGTATATCGGAACCTAATAGTGAAAATAGTATTAATGGACCTAAAGATTCTTTTACTGAAAACATTCAAATTAATTTAGGTTTAATTAAAAGAAGAATAAAATCAAATACCCTGTCAAATGACGATTATATGATTGGAAGAAAAACTAATACTAAAGTATCTTTATTATATTTTAAAGATTTAGCTAAAAAAGAAACTATTGATATAATAAAAAATAAACTAGATAAGATAGATATAGATGGTTTAATAGATTCAAGTGAACTAGCAAACATGTTAGAAGACGAAGAAAAAGTACACCTACCTTTAACTCAATCTACGGAAAGACCAGATAATGTAGTTAATGCTTTATTAGAAGGTAAAATTGCTATAATTGTTGATAACTCACCTTTTGTATTAATCTTACCGGCTTTCTTAACTGATTTTATTAATCCTACTAGTGATAATTACAATAAAAATGTTAATATTAACTTTATTAGAATTTTAAGATTTTTTTGTTTCTTCTTTGCTGTAACTGTACCAGGTATATATATATCGTTAATTAATTATAACCAAGAAACTATACCTACTAATCTATTATATAATTTTAGTATTCAAAGAAGTGGTGTCCCTTTTCCGGCAGTAGCAGAGGCATTAATCATGTTAATAGTTTGTGAAATATTAAATGAAAGTGATTTAAGATTTCCAAGTTCTTATGGTAGTGCTATATCCATATTAGGAGCTTTAATCTTAGGTGAAGCTGCTGTCAATGCTGGTATAGTAAGTCCCATTATGATAATTGTTATATCTATTACTTTTATAACGAGCTTAATGTTTCCAGAAAAAGATATGAATAGTGCTATTAGGTTTTATCGTTTTATCTTCTTATTTTGTGCAGCCTTTTTAGGAATTATTGGTATGGTTTATGCTTTTATTTTCTTAATGATTAGACTTATTAGTTTAAAATCCTATAATGAACCTTACTTCTTCCCTATCATACCTTTCGATAAAGTATATTTTGAAAAAAGTGTGAGAAAAAAAGAAAAAATAAACGATTTAAAAAGAAGCAAATTATTAACAAAAAATATTAGAAAAGGAATAAACAAATGAAAAGAAAAATAATTATATTACTATTATTTTTACTATTTATAACTGGATGCTACGATTACCAAGAATTAAATAATTTAGGAATAGTTACAGGAATAGCTATTGATTATAAAGATGATAAGTATAATGTAACATTAGAAATACTTAATGATAAAAAAGAATCTATTTCAAGTAGTTTAGAAGCTTATACAATAAGTAGTGATGGTACAAATATTGCTCAAGCTTTTACTAACGTTAATGAAAAACTTGATAAACAAGCTTTTTATCCTCATACAAAAGTAGTTATTATTAGTGAAGAGATAGCTAAAAATCATATTAAAGATATAGCTGATTATATTTTACGTAATCAAGAAATTAGAGATCAATTTTATTTGCTAGTAGCAGTTGATACTAGTAGTGAAGATATAATTACTAGTCAACAAGAAGATTACCCAGTGGTAGCTAACCGCTTAGTATCTATGTTAGAAAAAGATTATAATAATAAAAATATAACTAGTACTTTATTATTTGAAAAAAACATGAACACTCTTTTAAATAATAAAAAAGATATTGTATTAACAACAGTATATAAAGAAGAAGATAACCTTAAGTTTGGCGGATTAGCTACATTCAAAGATTTTAAAATGCAAAATATATTAACTAATGAGGAATCTATTACTTATAATTTATTTGTTAATAAAGGTAATAATGCTCTATTTAGTTATCAATGTAATAATAATATATTTACTATAAATATTTATGATTCAAATAGTAAAATACAATATAAAAATAATAGAATTAATATAGATTTAAATTTAGGAGCAGATGTTATCTATAATGATTGTGCTTATGATTTAAAGAATAGCCATACTATTGAAGAACTAGAAAGTAAATTTAATAAACTACTTAAAGATAAAGTTAATAAACTTATTGTAAAGTTAATGAATGATAATACTGATATATTAGGACTAAATAAAGTCTATTATAATAAACATCGCCATGATATAGACTTTAGATTATTAAATTATAAAATTAATGTTGATTTAAAAATTAATAAAGAAGGATCAATATTCGAGGTGAATTATGAAAATTAAAAATCATGCAATATTTAATTCATTTTTCTTAACTAGAAGTTTATTTCTTATTGTTGGTTACTCCCTTATTTTAAATACTAGTGGTAGTGATTCATGGATAAGTGTAATTTGTGGCACAATTATTGGTACTATTTTAATAATTATTTATCAACATTTTAAAAGTAATAATCTTATTAATAGAGTTATTATCGCTTTATATTCTATTTTTATGATACTAACTACTCTATTTATTTTACAAACATTTACTTCTAATTTTTATTTAATTAAAACACCTAATTTAGTGATTAATATACCATTTATTTTTTTAGTTTATTATATAAACAAATATAAATACAGTTCTATATATAGATTAGGTCAATTGTTTTTTGTTATAAGTATTATCATTTCTATTATTGTATTTATTGCTTTATTCTTCTATAGTGATTTTAGTAATATAACTCCAGTATTATCTACACCAATACATAAAGTTTTATTATCATCTTTATACTTTGCTTTTATGAGTGCTATTCCTAATATATTAATATATGAAATAGAAGATACTAATAAAGATATAGTTAAATCATATTTATTAACTTGTCTTACTTTACTTATTACTATTTTCTTAGCTATAACTATATTAGGTAATAAACTATCAATAATCTATAGAGCTCCAGAATACATGATACTAAAACGAGTTAAAATATTTAACTTTATTGAAAACATCGAAAATATTGTATCTATTATTTTTATCTTTGATATTTTTATAACTTCTGCACTTGCTACAAATGTTTTAAAGGCAAAACTACCAAACAAAAATAATAAATTATTATTAGGAGGTATATTAATATCATGCTTATTAGTTGTATCATTATCAACTATTAATAAAAATATATATGGTTTATTAATATACCAATACTTACCTATTATATTAATAATATTTTATATATTATCCTTATTTACAAAGTACAAAAAGTAACTATTTTATTAGTTACTTTTTATAAACTTCACTTACTTCTAATTCCACTTTAGTATTATCTGTATTATTAAATATTACTTTATTACCATTAACTTTATAATCCTTAACTAGGCCGCTTACTAAACTAATATTTTGTAATTTATGATTGATTAGTTTAGATAAATATAATTTATCTTTAGTTAATATATAAAACTCAGTTTCATTATCGGAGTATTTAGTAAAAATATTATCCATTACAATTCTATTACCATGTTCATCTAAAACATAATTGAATTCATTTGTTCCAAAACCTAAATTAACAAAATATGCTACTTCATTATTTTCAAATATATATAAGGTGTCACCATTTTTACCTATTTCACTTTTATAATCAACTATATCATTGTATCTTTGTGCTAGAAAATAATGATCATCTAAAGCATAAAATATATCATTAGTCTTAACATAAAATTCTACTCTTTTACATCCAGTTGGAGATCTATCTTCAAGTGCTGCTATCTCAGTAATTGGACTATATACATTCACCTTTTTAAATTCAACATCTGAAGTTTCTAATAAATCAGCTAAGGCAACATAAGAAGTATTAGAATCTGTTAAAAATGCAAACCCACTAGTTGATGAACAATCTTTAAAATACCAAACTAATCCAGTAATTTTAACTGAATTACTTTGCCATAAAATCTTATCTTCTAAGGTATTATAATTATAATACCTTAATTTTCCATCTTCAGTTATACTAATGTCAATTACTTGATTTAAGTTATTCACCAATTTATATTCATTTTTCATATTACTAGCAGATAATATTTGTTCATTATCAAAGAATACAATAGATTTCTTTATATCCTTATTCTCACCATAGTGTTCTTCAACTAAATTATTATCTATATAACATTTATTTAAATAAACTGAATCATCTGAATTATAACCAGCTTCTAAACAAAAGATATCTTTCTTGAAATTAAAAAATTTAGAATAAATTATTGTATCAATATTTTTATAATCATTTTTTTTTGGTATACGTTCTAAATATGCCGCAAAAGTATTTATAATAGCTTGATTAGATGAATAATCTTCTTTTACCTCAGGTTCAACTATCTCTTTTTCTACACCTTTATTCTTATACCAAAAGAATAAGACAATGCTAAAGTAACTAATTAATAATAAAATAATAACTAGTTTAATAGCTCTAAAATGATAGTACTTTTTCTTTCTTCTTTTATTAGACATAATTATTTTTTCTCACATACCTTTTTAATATCATCCCAACCATAAGCTCCTAAGCCATTTGGAGTTAGTCCAACATAGTCACAATCGTCATCACTGCCTTTATTACACCTAGTATCTCCTATATTGTCTCCATGATTATATTGCATAGTGGCAACATAATTATTAGTATATTTATCTTTCACTAAACAAATATCATAACAATTAATTATATTACCATAAGGATCCTTTACATTTCCATTTTCACTTTCTAATAATCCAGCTAATACTAAATCATTAACCATAATAATTGCAGGTTTATCACTACTCAAAAACTTATTTGAAGCATATTTTTCAGATTGCAATTGGATGTTAGTTACTTGTGCATCATATTGTCTTTGTAAACTTTTCTTCTTAACAGATGAAAATGTAACTGTAGCTATAGTTGTAATAATAGCAAGTATAACTATTACAGCTAATATTTCTACTAATGTAAATCCTTTTTTATTCATCATATCCACCTACTTTAATTAAAGTATATCATAAGTTAAAAAAAATAACTAGCTAACTAAGCTAATTATTATTAAAATAGACATATATTTTATATTATACATTTTTACCTTTTATTTAGTTCTTTACTTTTGCTATTTAGATTCATTATTTCTTCAATACTATAACCTAGATCTATCTTATCATTAATAATTAGATTATATAATTCATTTACTTTTATAGTGTCTTTGGTTAATATTTTATATGCCACAGGATTCTCAATTAAATAATATAATTCTTTATCATATTTTAAACCAGTTGATGTATCATAAACCCATTCCTTATTATTAATATCTTTTAATTCAATAAAACAATGAGTATAATTACCCTCTTTATAATTAGGATTAAGTGCTAAATCATTTATTGTAGCATAAACTAGTTGATAATTAGATTTACCTAATCCTTGAATTAGCAACATACTAAAAAGCTCACAATTACCATTACATATTTGTGGTGTAGTTAAAAGCAATGATACTGGTATATTATTACAATAAACATCATTCAATTTATTAATAATATATCGATCTATTGGCTTTATTAATTCTTTTTTGAAACCATAAATTTCTAATATCACTCTTTTTAAATTATATTGATACCATTTTAAATAATTTTTCTTTTTCATAGAGAATATTATATAAGTTGATAAAACATTAAGTCAAGAAAAAAGATACTGATTCTAAAACTTAGGTTCTCCGCGATTTAGTGGGGAGTAATTTTTAAAAGTCATTAGATAAATAAAGGGATTGAACACTATTTTGGTGTTCAATTTTTTTGCTATCATTTTTTTCGGCTGATAACAATATATTTTTATATTTTTTTAATTCTTA
>JAFUTX010000009.1 GCA_017484065.1 Bacilli bacterium | reverse complement strand
TATCTTCATAAGATAGATGACAATAATTTGCCATAACTTTATATACCTCCTATATATGACAAATAAATTGCTTGGAAGGTATTATATCAGTTTCTAAATATTATTGCACAACTCTTGTGCACTTCATTTTTTAAAATACATAGCTATTTTTCTTTTAAAAAAACAAAAAAAGTGCTTGACTTATAATGTACATAAGTGTTATATTATGGTTGCATTTTAATTTGGGTTTTTCTGCGATAAAACCTAAGTTAAATAATAATTTGATACACCAGGATGTGTTTATATGGAAGGAGGATATTATGCCAACTATTAATCAATTAGTTAACAAGAAGAGAAAAAGTAAAACTCGTAAGGGTAAATCTCCAGCATTAAATGTGGGATATAATACACTTGAAAGAAAAACTACTGATCAAAATAGTCCACAAAAAAGAGGAGTATGTACTCGTGTTGGAACTAAGACACCAAAGAAACCAAACTCAGCATTACGTAAATATGCCAGAGTAAGACTTTCAAATGGTAAAGAAGTTGATACTTATATACCAGGTGAAGGCCATAACTTACAAGAACATAGCGTAGTATTAATACGTGGTGGTCGTGTAAAAGACTTAATCGGTGTTCGTTATCATGTAATACGTGGTACACTTGATACTCAAGGAGTTCAAAATAGACGTCAAGGACGTAGTAAATATGGTACAAAGAGACCTAAGAATTAATTAAATTAAATAAAACAAAAGAAAGGAGAAAATTATGCGTAAGAGAAGAGCAATAAAAAGAGATGTTTTACCAGATCCAATTTACAAATCAAAAGTTGTTACTAAGTTAATTAACCAAATTATGCAAGATGGTAAAAAGAGTACAGCTCAAAACATTTTGTATAGTGCTTTTGAAAAAATCGAAAGTGAAACAAAAAGACCTGCAATGGAAGTATTTAACGAAGCAATGGAAAATATATCTCCAGCATTAGAAGTTAAATCTCGTCGTGTAGGTGGTTCAAATTACCAAGTTCCAATGGAAGTTAGTGAAGAAAGAGCTCAAACACTTGCTTTGCGTTGGTTAGTACAATATGCAAAAAATGGAAATGGAAAGGGAATGGCCGATAAATTAGCAAATGAAATATTAAATGCTAGTAAAGGTGTTGGAGCTGCTGTAAAAAAACGTGAAGACACTCATAAAATGGCTGAAGCAAATAAAGCATTTGCTCATTATAAATGGTAGGACAAGTTTATGGCAAGAGACGTTAAAATTGAAAATTTAAGAAATATTGGTATCATGGCTCACATCGATGCTGGTAAAACAACTTTTACCGAAAGAGTATTGTTTCATACAGGTATAACTCATAAAATTGGAGAAACTCACGATGGTGAATCTCAAATGGACTGGATGGACCAAGAAAAAGAGCGTGGTATTACAATTACTAGTGCTGCAACTACAGCACATTGGAAAGGATATCGTTTAAATATAATCGATACTCCAGGTCACGTAGACTTCACAGTTGAAGTACAAAGAAGTTTAAAAGTATTAGATGGTTCTATAGCACTATTGGATGCCCAATCAGGTGTTGAACCTCAAACAGAAACAGTTTGGAGACAAGCTGACGAATATAAAGTTCCAAGAATGTTCTTTGCAAACAAAATGGACAAATTAGGAGCAGATTTTGAATACACTTTAAAAACTATTGAAGATAGATTAGGTGTTAATTATGCTCCAATTCAATGGCCAATTGGTGCAGAAAGTGAATTCAATGGAATTATCGATTTGGTTTCTATGAAAGCATATAAATATGATAGAGACCCTAAAGAAGAACCAGTTGAAATTGAAATTCCTACAGATTTAAAAGATATAGCTGATACTAAGAGATTAGAATTAGTTGAAAAAGCAGTTGAATTTGATGATGCTTTAATGGAAAAATATTTAATGGGAGAAGAATTAACTGTTGAAGAAATTAAGAGTGCTATCCGTAAAGGAGTACTTAGCGCTAAATTCTTCCCAGTCATGTGTGGTACTGCTCACTTTAATATTGGTGTTAAATTAGCACTAGATGCAGTAATTGATTACTTCCCAGCTCCAACTGATGTTGAAGCAATTGAATGTTTCAATCCTAAAACAGGAGAAGATGTATTTAGAAAACCAAGTGATAATGAACCATTTACAGCTATGGCTTTCAAAATAATGACAGACCCATATGTAGGTCGTTTAGCATTCTTCCGTGTTTATTCAGGACATTTAACAAGTGGTTCTTATGTACTAAATAGTACAAAAGGCGAAAAAGAAAGAATTGGACGTATTTTACAAATGCATGCTAATAACCGTAAAGAAATTACTGAAGTATATTGCGGCGAAATAGCAGCAGCAGTAGGTCTTAAAGATACTACTACAGCAGATACATTATGTGATGAAAAGAGTCCAGTAGTTATGAAAGGTATGGAATTCCCATTACCAGTTATCGATGAAGCTATTGAACCAAAATCAAAAGCTGATCAAGATAAAATGGCAATCGCTTTACAAAAATTAAGTGAAGAAGACCCAACATTTAAATATAAAACTGACCATGAAACAGGACAAACTATCATTAGTGGTATGGGTGAATTACACCTAGAAGTTCAAGTTGAAAGAATGAGAAGAGAATTCAATGTTGACTGTAACGTTGGTCGTCCTCAAGTTGCTTATCGTGAAACAATTAAGACAGCTGCTGAATGTGAAGGTAAGTATATTAAACAATCAGGTGGACGTGGACAATACGGACATGTTTGGGTTAGATTTGAACCAAATCCTGAAAAAGGTTATGAATTCGTTGATGCTATCGTAGGTGGAGTTGTTCCTCGTGAATATATTCCAGTAACAGATAAAGGATTACAAGAAGCTATGCTTGGTGGAATTCTTGCTGGATATCCTATGGTAGATGTTAAAGCTACATTATTTGATGGTTCTTACCATGATGTAGACTCAAGTGAAATGGCATTTAAGGTTGCTGCTAGTTTAGCCCTTAAAGAAGCTAAAAAGAAATGTAATCCTGTGTTATTAGAACCAGTTATGAAAGTTTCAGTAACTATTCCAGATGAATACATGGGTAATGTTATGGGTGATTTAACAAGTCGTCGTGGACGTCCTCTAGGACAAGAATCTCGTGGTAATGCATTACAAATTACTGCTATGGTTCCACTAGCTGAAATGTTTGGTTATGCTACAACATTACGTTCAAATACACAAGGACGTGGAAACTTCGTTATGGAATTAGATCATTATGAAGAAGTTCCAAAAAGTATCGCTGAAGAAATTATTAAGAAAAACAGCGCTGAATAACAAATAATACTTGATTAATTTTCAAGCATTAGATAAAATATAAAAGTAAAGTAAAGAAAAAGGAGGAAATTAAAAATGGCAAAAGCAAAATTTGACCGTTCTAAAGAGCATGTTAATATTGGTACTATTGGACACGTTGACCATGGTAAAACAACATTAACTGCTGCTATTACAAAATATTTTGGTGACTTTGTTGATTATGCTGATATCGATAAAGCTCCTGAAGAAAGAGAAAGAGGTATTACAATCAATACTGCTCACGTTGAGTATGAAACTGAAAAACGTCATTATGCTCACGTTGACTGTCCAGGCCATGCTGACTACGTTAAAAACATGATTACTGGTGCAGCACAAATGGATGGAGCAATCTTAGTTATTGCTGCAACTGATGGACCTATGGCTCAAACTCGTGAACACATTCTATTATCACGTCAAGTTGGTGTACCTAGAATTGTTGTTTACATGAACAAATGTGATCAAGTTGATGATCCAGAATTATTAGACTTAGTAGAAATGGAAATCAGAGAATTATTAGCTGAATATGAATATGATGCAGATTGTCCTATTATTCGTGGTTCTGCTCTTAAAGCTCTTGAAGGTGATGAAGCTGCTGTTCAATCTATTAAAGACTTAATGGCTGCTGTTGATGAATATATCCCATCTCCAGTAAGAGATACTGATAAACCATTCTTAATGAGTATTGAAGACGTATTCACTATTTCAGGACGTGGAACTGTTGTTACAGGACGTGTTGAACGTGGTGTATTAAATCTAAATGATGAAGTTGAAATCGTTGGATTAAAAGAAACTAAGAAAACTGTTGTTACAGGAATCGAAATGTTCAGAAAATCACTTGACTTCGCTCAAGCTGGTGACAACGCTGGTGCATTACTTCGTGGTATTGCTCGTGAAGACGTTGAACGTGGACAAGTACTTGCTAAACCAGGAAGTGTTACTCCACATCACAAATTCAAAGCAAGCGTTTATGTATTAAGTAAAGAAGAAGGCGGACGTCATACTCCATTCTTCTCAAATTACAGACCACAATTCTATTTCCGTACAACTGACGTTACAGGAGTAATCGAATTACCTGCTGGTGTTGAAATGGTTATGCCTGGTGACAATGTTGATATGTCTGTAGAATTAATTGCTCCAGTAGCACTTGAACAAGGTACTAAATTCTCAATTCGTGAAGGTGGACGTACTGTAGGTGCTGGTGTAGTATCTGAAATCGTTGAGTAATTAACAAATAAAAGAGGGTAGATGTATTTCTGCTTTCTTTTTTTATTTTAAAAAAGATTACTTTGTTAATAAAAGTAATCTTTTTAGTTTACAATTTCATTTATAATATTTTTTATATCATCTTCAGATACATAAGGAGTTTGAACATTGTATAATTTATTTTTTGTTTTTATCAGTGCTTCTCCATAAACAGTTAATAAATCAGCATCTTTTATATTAATTAATTTAGCTTGTTCTTTATTAGCTAAATCAAAAGAAAGTATGTAATCAAATAAAGTTATGAATGATTTATCATAATCATTTTTTAAATAAGAACTAGTGGCTAATATTATATGTAATCCATATTTAGATCCATTTTCTAAAATAGTAGTTATCATAGATTTATTATTATATTTTTCTAAAATATCAAATGCTTCGTCAATAATAATAACTAATCTAGGTAGGGTAGAAGAATATATAGAATTGTATTCTACTATATCTTTTACTTTGCTAGTTTCAAATAATTTGATTCTTTTATCTAAATGATTGCTTAATTCATCTAATATTTTAGTTGTATCATATTCATTAGTTATAACATTTGTATACATACTAGGTAAGTTATTATAAATATTTAATTCAACATTACGATAATCTATCATAATAAACTTTAAATATTCTGGTTTATTTTTTAATAGTAAACTAATAATAATTGAATTTAAGTATAAAGATTTACCACTACCAGTTTCACCACTAATTAATATACCAGATTTATTATTAATATCGATATAATATTTTTCTTTATTATTATCTATTCCTAAAGGAATGACTGTATTATTAGTATTAAATTCTTTATCTTTAACTAATTTGCTTAAGTTATAATACTTTCTTTCTAAACCTTGCGTATGTCCTTCTAAAATATTTTTCTTGGGTAATTGATAATCCATAATATACCTCTTTTCTATTACAAGTTTAACACTCATTTTATTGTAATACTAGTTATTAGTAGATTTGTTGACATAAATTAAGTAAATAAAAAAGAATAAAATTAATTATTCTCTAATAGCCAATCAATTATATTTTTGTGTATAATACCTTGCTTTGAAAAATCTGTCTTATCTAATGATAAAACATATTTAGGATAGTTATCATTTATTTCTTTATAAGCACCAAATTCTCTTTCAATAACTTTATCATCAGTTAGTAAATAAGTTACTTGAAAATATAATTGTTCATCATTTTTAGTTGCTATAAAATCTATTTCTCCATCTTTTGTTTTACCTATATAAACTTCGTATCCTCTTACTAAAAGTTCATTAAATATAACATTTTCAACTGCAAAACTTTTAGTTATCTCAAAGTTATTGTTCTTAATTTGAGCTATGCCTAAATCAGTCATATAGTATTTATTTAAGGTTTTAAGGATAGCTTTTCCATGAATATCATATCTATATATTTTTTTTATAATTAATGCTTTACATAAAGCATCTAAATATAGATATAATGTTTCAGATGAAATTGATTTTCCTTCATTTTTTAGATAATTAATTACATTTTCTGCTGAAAATTGTCTACCAGTGGTATCAACAATATATTGTAATAATAAATTAAATAGGAGAGTATCCTTCAATCCTAATCTTTCAATAACATCTCTTAAAATAATAGAATCAAAAACACTATGAAGATAATCCTTTATATTAATCTCATCAGTAAATTCAGTTCTATTAGGGAGTCCTCCCCATTTAACATAATCCCAAAATGTTTCTTCACTTTTTGCATCTTTATTTGTTAATTCTATAAATTCTTTATAACTTAATGGATATATATTAAATAAGACATATCGGCCAGATAATACTGATGATAATTCATTTGATAATAATTTACTATTTGAACCAGTAATGAATATACTTATATTTTTAATAGAAACTCTTAAAGAATTTATTACATCTTCAAAATGTTCAACTTTTTGTATTTCATCTAAAAATACATAATACTTTTTATTATCTTTTATTCTTTCTTTAATATATGAATTTAGTTTTTTATAATCTAATAAATCATTATACTCAATTAGTTCAAGATTAATATAGATAATATGATTATCGTCAACATTCTTTTCTTTTATTTCTTGCATTATTTGTCTTAGAATTACTGATTTACCACATCTTCTAATACCAACCAGAATTTTTATAAGATCACTATCATAAAAACCTCGTATCCTTTTTAAATATATTTCCCTTTTTAACATATAAATCACCTTGTTTATAATTATAAATCTATTTATATGTTTAGTCAAGTTATTTCGCAAACAAGAAATAACTTTTTAAAAGCAAATATTAATTTCTCAAATGTGAAATAACTTTTAATACAATAAAAAAGAATAAAATTAATTATTCTTCCTTATTATCATTTAACATATCTTCAATATTAGGATCTACTTTTGTTTCTTGTTCATCTTCTTTTTTTGTATTATCATCTTTTTCAGTAGTTTCTGTAGCAGTTTCTTCCTTTTTATCTTCTTTTTGTTTTACAACGTAATTATTATCTTCTTCTTCATTAATATTATCTTCTACTTTAGTAGCAGAGTTGTTAGTAACTACATTATTATTAACACCATTTACATATACTGTAATTGAACTAATATCTTTAACAAATGAACCTTCATGTACACTTTGGCTTGTAATTAATCCTGTTGATAAACTACTATCAAATTTAGCATCACCACTATTAACAGTAACACTTTCTAATCTAATACCGTTACTAGATGCCCAATTTTGTGCTGCTGATAAACTCTTACCTATAAAGCTTGGAACTAATCCTTCCTTATTACCACCATATATACCTTTACCAATTACCTTGCCAGTATAATCTTCATTAATTGAATAACTAAATGTTTTAATCATTTCTTCTTTTTCTAATTCTAAATTAACTTTCATAGCTTTTTTGATTGCTTCTAAGCTATCAGGATAGTAACCTAAAGCTGCTGTGTACATATTAGAAGATTTTAGATAAACTGGTAAGCTATAATACTCTAGATAAGTTTTCTTAATAGATATAAATTCTTCATCATTAAGTGACTTACTTAACATATCTTTTAGTACATTATAGAATGATAAAATACTATTAGTATTCATGTTAGTTGCTATATTATTTGATACAGTATCTAATACCTTTTTAAAATCATTATAATCTTTTAATTGTAATACTTTTTGTGCTAATGCTTGAACAACCATTTGTTGATTTTGACCTCTATCAATATCTCCTCTTAAAAGAGTCTTTCTATGTCTAGCAAAGGCTAGGGCTTGTTCACCATTTAGGTTTTGTTCACCGGCTTTTAAACATATTTCATTGCCATTTTCACGATTACGATTAGAGTTTTGTTCACAGAAATCTTTACCAACATCTACAGTAACTCCTCCTAGAGCATCAACTAAATGAACTACACCTTTAAAATTAATCTTAGCATAATAATCTATTTTTATATCAGTAAACTTCTCGACTGTTGATATTACACAACTGGTACCATATGCTGCTGATGAATTAATTTTGTTATAGGCATTATTTCTACAAGCTATTGGTACATACATATCTCTTGGAATACTAAACATAGTAGCAGTTAAAGTATTAGGATTAAATGTAATAACCATTAATGTATCGCCATTAAATGCAGCATTTGCATTAAGACCTTCTTTTTCACTATCAACTCCCATTATTAATACGGTAAATGGTTCATCTAACCTTTTAGTAGATGTCAACTCTACATCTTGGTTAGGCATTTCTTTACTAAATTCATATAATACTTCAGTTTCATCAGCTATATTTTGGAATGTTTCTTCATTAGAGAATAATATAGGATAGTTATTGGATACAAAAACAGCCTTAACATTACCAGCATATAAATCGCTTAACATATCATAATAATCTTCATAATATTTTATTTCGTTAGTAAGCTTTTCCTTTTTTATTAATTCTTTAGCAAGAACATTACCTTCAATATCTTTACTATTTTTAATCATGCCTATAGTATCAGAGCCACTTAATTGATTACCTTTAAGGACAATTAAGTTAGTAGTATATGTTACATATTCTTGTTCAGTTAACTTAGATACTGTATCAAGACCAAAGTTTATATAATATGAACCTACACCAGATACTATAGAAAGAATAATTGTAATAATTAAACAAACTACATAAGTTTTCTTTCTATTTGTTAACATATTAATTAAATTCCATAATGGGTAAGCAATTAACCATATAGTTAATAAGATAATAATTATTACTCTTATAAATGTTTCTATACCAGCTAAACCTAATATATTTTTAACTAGTAGAATAAATGTAACTAAATATAAGATTAAACTTATATAATATAATATTCTTTTTACTTTACTTATTTTTTTTAATTTTTTTAATAACACTTTCATATCATCAACACCTATATTATCAATTATATAATAATTTAATATTTAACTCAATGTTTAAAAACTAAAATTGACATAAGCTGACAATTAATTCCATTTCTCGATAAATTATTTGGTTTTTTTTAGTTTAAGTGATATAATTTATATTGATAAAATAGGAGGCGAGATTAGATGAGGCGTAAGAGTATATTTACACTATTAGTAGTATTATCTATTTTTGCTTTTTCTATACAAGGTAATGCAGCTAGTAAAGGTATTGTTACTGGTAATGGAGTAAATTTAAGAAGTGGACCTGGTACAGGGTATGGTAAAGTTGGATCAGTATCATCTGGTGAAACTTATTATTTAGTTAGTGATCAACTATTTGCTAATGAAGGTGGATGTAGTAATGGTTGGTATAAAATAAGTTATGGTACTACTGAAGGATATATCTGTGCTAAATATTTAAATGTTGAAATAATTGCTGTAAGTAGTGATTGTAAAGCTAATATGCAAGCAGCAGGATTCCCTGATAGTTATATTGATAAATTATGTGATTTAAAAACTACTCATCCTAATTGGACATTTAAAAGTATCAATACAGGAGTAGATTGGAATGAAGCAGTAAATAAAGAAAGCAGTTGCGGTAATAGTTTTATTGAAAGTAGTGCTAGTGAAAATATAGATACATCTTGTTATAATCCATATAAATCATCGTGGTATCCAGCTAGCAAAACAGCAGTAGCTAAATATTTAGATCCTAGAAATTGGTTAACAGAAAAATATATGTTTCAATTTGAATATTTACAATATGATAGTTCAGTTTCTGGCTACTATCCAACTGGAGCTCAGTCAATAATAAAAAATAGTGATTTCTATGCAGTTCATCAAAATTTACATAATACAATTAATGATGCCGGTCGAGATTCTGATGTAAGTCCTATATTCTTAGCTAATAGAATGTTACAAGAATTAGGAAATGGAACTAGTGAAAGAAATTTATATAGTGGTACTTATGCAGGTTATGAAGGATACTACAATTTCTTTAACTATGGTGTTAATGATACATGTGCTACTACTTATGGTGCTGCTTATTGTGGACTTACATATGCTAAAAATAATGGTTGGAATAGTCCATATAATGCTATTAAAGGTGCTGCTACTAAGTTAGCTAATAATTATATATCAATTGGCCAAAATACATTGTATTTACAAAAATATAATGTAAACCCAAATAATGTAAGTGCAAGATATACTCATCAATATATGACTAATGTAGCTTCACCAAGTAGTGAATCAGTAACAACTTATAATACATATAAAAAATTAGGATTAATAGATTTGGCATTTGTTTTCTACATACCAGTATTTAATAATATGGATAATACAGTTACTAATTCTAGCAGTGGTGTAGTGGTTGATAATAGTTCATCCAGTTCAAGTAGTTCAAGTACTTCAACTGAACAGCCTAAAACAACTATAGCAGCAGGTACTGTAGCAACAAGTGCTGGATATAAAGTGAGTGGTAATAACATTTATGGAATTAATCCTGGTACAAGTGTTGGACAGTTAAAAGGCAACTTAGAAAGTATTAGTGGAAGTAATGCAGTAACTATTAAGAATAACCAAGGTCAAGCTATTAATGACGGTAATGTTGCAACTGGTTATACAGTAAGTATAAGTGCTAGTGATAATCAAGATTTTACAATAATTATATTTGGCGATGTTTCAGGTGATGGAGTTATAAATTCTTTGGATTTATTAAAGATTCAAAAACATATATTAGGTTCTGCTAAATTAAGTGGTTCACAAGCCCAAGCAGCTAGTATGGATATTTCATCAACTAACATTAATGCTTTAAATTTATTAAAGGTTCAAAAACATATTTTAGGTTCTGCTAAAATAGCACAATAAAAAGGAGTTAGATTATGAAGAAAAAATTATTAATGTTTATATTATCTTTATTTCTATTTATTCCAAGCGTAAAAGCTGTAAGCGCAAGTATTGGAGTCTCAAGTAGTGGTAAAGCAGTAGTAGGAAACACTATTACAGTAACAGTTACTCTATCGAGTGGTCAAGCTTTAGGTAGCTGGGATATGTTACTTAGTTATGATAATAGTCATTTACAACTTACTAGTTCATCTGCTGAAGGTGGAGGAACAAAGATGGTTGGATACGTCTCAAATAGTTCAACTAAAAGTAAAAGCTATACATTTAAATTTAAAGCTTTAAAAAGTGGAAATGCAACTGTTAGCGTTGGAAACTATTCAGTATATGCTTTTGATGAAAGCGTAATGAGTGTATCAGGAGGCAGTAAAACAATTAGTATAATTACTCAAGAAGAGTTAGAAGCAAGTTATAGTAAAGATAATAATTTAAAAAGTATTACAGTAGATAGCTATGAATTATCCCCAGCATTTAATAAAGATACAACTGAATATACAGTAACAGTTCCGGCTGATGTTACTAAAGTTAATGTTAGTGCAGAAAAGAATGATAGTGCTGCTACTATGACTGGAACTGGTGAAGTAGATTTATCTGAAGGAAGCAATACTGTAGAAATAGTAGTAACAGCTCAAAATGGTACAACTAAAACTTATAAAGTTACTATTAATGTTGAAGATTTAAATCCAATAGAAGTTACTGTTGGTAATCAAAAATTAAGTATAGTTAAAAGAGCAGGCAATCTTACGATACCTAATGGTTATCAATTAACTACTATTAAAATAAATGATGTTGATGTACCAGCATTAGTTAATGAATCAAATAATTTTACTTTAGTAGGTTTAAAAGACGAAACAGGTAATATTAATTTATATAAATATGATAATGAAAAGAATACTTATGTTAAATATATAGAGCTTAATTTTGATGGAGTAAATTTATATCCATTAAGTATAGGTACTATATTAGATAATTATAAAAAAAGTACTGTTAAGATAAATGAACAAGAAATTGAATGTTTAAAATTATCTAATGATAGTAAATTTGTATTAATATATGGTACTAATTTATTAACTGGTAAAGATGATTATTATTCATATGATATAAAAAATCATACATTACAACTGTATAATACAGAATATATTGATAAATTAAATAATGATATTGAATATAATTATTATATCATGATAGCTCTTGGCGTACTTTGCGCTATGTTCTTCTTACTACTTGTATTAATGGTTTCATTAAATAAAAAACAAAAGAAAATGTTAGCAGTTAAAAATAGACAAAGCAAGAAAAAAGAAGAAGTTGTAGAAAAAACTAAAAAAGAAAAAAATAAAATTGGAAAAGACTTTCTAGAGTAGAAAGTTTTTTATTTTCTTTTTTTGTATTTATGGGTTATAATAACATAAAGAGGAAGAATGATTATGAATTATGAAGTTAATGGACATAATGTCTTTATGATTATTTTAGTAACATTTTTAGCTAGTGTGATTTTAGTCCCTTTAGCCAAGATAATTGCAGGTTTTTTAGGAGCTATGGATATACCAAATGAAAGAAAAGTTCACAAAAAACCAATGCCAAGGCTTGGTGGCTTAGCAATATACTTTTCATTTTTATTAGGCTATATGTTATACGGTAATAACTCTACGGAGATGTTATCAATTCTTATAGGTAGCTTTATTATTATATTATTAGGAGTAATTGACGATATTAAACCTATTGATAAAGCTAGTTATAAATTTATAATGCAAATGATTGCAGCTAGTGTAGTTGTTTTTTATGGTCATATTTATTTAAAAGAAATAACATTTTTAGGTTTTGTAATTAATTTTCCAACACCTATTAACTATATAGTAACTTTATTCTTTATAGTAGCTATTACTAATGCTATTAATTTAATAGATGGTTTAGATGGTTTAGCTGGAGGTATATCTTCAATATATTTTGCTACAATTGCAATTATTGCTTTTATCTTAAATAAATTAGGAGGATTAGATGTTACTTTAGCTCTTATTATGTTAGGAGCAACATTAGGATTTTTAGTTTATAACTTTCCTCCTGCTAAAATATTTATGGGTGATAGTGGTAGTTTATTCTTAGGATTTATTATGGCAGTTATATCATTACTAGGGTTTAAAGCTACTACTTTAACTAGTTTCATAATTCCTATATTAATTTTATCTATACCTATTTTTGATATTATAGCAGCAATAATTAGAAGATTTTTAAAAGGTGAATCTATTGGTAAAGCTGATAAAGAACATTTTCATCATCAATTATTAAAAATGCGTTTTTCAACGAGATCATCTATTTTAATTATCTATGCAATTGATATCTTATTTGCAACAGTAACTATCTTCTTTGTTTTAGGAGATACTTCGTTTGCTATGGTTATTTATGGTTTACTAATGTTAATGTTATTATATGTTGTATTAAAAACTAATATCTTATTTAATTCTGTAAAAGATATAAAAGATAACACTAGAGTAAAGAGAATAATTAGAGGATTTGTGGTATTCATTCTATTTATGATTTTATTTATTGTTATTGCTATATATAACAATAGTAAAAAGGTTATAGTACTTTCTTATAATCATATGTTAACTGAAAGTGAGAAAGAACACTACTTTAAGGATAATAATTCTGTTATTACTGTAGAAAATTTTGAAAAACAAATTAAATATTTATATGATCATAAATATCATCCTATTACCATAGATGAGTTAAAATGTTATGTAGAAAACACTTGTAAATTGGATAATAAATCTGTTTTAATAACTTTTGATGATGGTAATGTAAGTGTTTATAAATATGCATTACCAATACTTGAAAAATATGGATTTAATGCTGTAACTTTTGTTATAACATCAAGAATTACTGAATTTACTCAAGAATGGAATCCAAGTGTATTACAATTTATGAGTAAAGATATGCTTGAAGATATAAAGAATAATCATCCTTTAATGCAAATAGGTAGTCATACTAATGCTATGCATTCTAAAGTAAATGGCAAAGAAATATATGATGTTTATAGTAGAGAAGAAATCTTACATGATTTATTAAAATCTAAAGAGATAATAAATTCAAATGTATTTAGTTATCCTTTTCCTGGAATTAATGAAAAATATGAAAAATTAGTAAAAGAGGCTGGCTTTGATATGGCTTTCATTAGTAATCCATATGGTAAAGTAAAAGTAAAAGATAATAAATACGAATTAAAAAGAATAAATATTTCAAATAATACAAATATGATTAAATATGTTTTATATTTAACACTATACTAATTAGGAGAAGTAGTAATGAAACAAAAAAGATTTATCAATTTAATATATATTTTATTTTTGATATTTCCTATTTTAGATGTAGTAACTGCTTTAATAGAAAGATTACAAATACATATTATTAGTCCTGGAATATTAGTTAAAGTACTATTTATTTCTATATTAATGATATATATATTGTTTTTTTCTAAATCTAAATATCGGAAAATATCTATAATATATTTATTTACAATAGGAATATATGGAATACTATATTTAATAACTAAACAAGGTATATGGCATACTTCTTTTCTAATCAAAGAAGCTAATATGTTTTTTAAGTTCTTTTACTATCCATTAACTTTTACTGGTTTATTAAACGTATTTGATGATAATAAAATAAGTAAAAATAAAATTTATGCAATATTAATTTATACATTGTTATGCTATATATTGTTTTTAATTATACCAATGCTAACAAAGACAGGATTTAATACTTATGATAATCCAAATCTAGCTGGAAACATTGGTTGGTTTTATTCAGCTAATGAAGTTAGTGCAGTTATAATGATGCTTTTACCATTTGCATTTCTTTTTATTAATAATGATAAAAAGTATAAATGGTTATATTTAAGTATTTTTATTATTGTATATGGCATCTTAAGTATAGGGACTAAAGTTACATTACTTGGTGTAATAGTTACTTCTATTATTTTGTTTATAGTAGATAACTTGAAACATAGAAAAATCAAATCAATACATAATTATGCATATTTATCAATATTTTTCTTTATAATAATGTTTTCAATGTTAACTCCAGCTTTAAATAATATTGAAAAGAAAGCTAATGATGAAATTGAAATAATGTGTTACATGCCAGATGATGAAGAAAAGTTAAAAATATATGATTTTAAATATTATAAATTACTTAATATGGCTTTGAGTGGTAGAGAGTTAAAGGCCGAAAGAATGTATAATATTTATAAAAAAACTTCATTTAATGAAAAATTATTTGGAATTGGATTTTCAAATAGAGATATCATAAACAATCATTTTATATCATACACAGTTGAAATGGATCCAGTAGATATATTATTCCATTATGGTATAGTTGGATTTATTATCATAATTATGCCTATATTATATTGTTTATTTAGCGTACTTAAGTATATAATAAAAAATAGAAAAGATAATTTTGAATTAGTTAAACATTTAATGATTATATTATTAACTTTAGGTATATCCCTTCTTGCAGGGCATGTATTATCAAGTCCAGCAGTTAGTATTTATTTATCTTTATATTTAGTATTAATTTTTGCTGAAATAGGTAAAATAGAATTTGTAAATAACAAAGATTATAATATAGTTCATAATTCAAAGAAAGTGGTTAGTATGATTAAAAAGTATTATAAAAAATATCAAGAGATAATTAATTATTTGGTGGTAGGGGGATTAACTACAGTAGTTAGCATACTTTCATATTATATATGTGTTCATACTTTTTTAGATGCAACTCATGCTACTGAATTACAAATAGCTAATATTATTTCATGGATATGTGCTGTATTATTTGCATATGTTACTAATAGAATATTTGTCTTTAAAAGTAAGAACAATAATAAATTAAAAGAGTTTACTAGTTTTGTATCAGCTAGAGTACTAACATTATTAATGGATATGGTAATAATGTATATTTGTGTAACATTAATGCAAATGAATGATTTAGTTGCTAAATTAATAGTTCAAGTAGTTGTTACAATAGCTAACTATGTGTTTAGTAAAATATTTGTATTTAAGAAATAAGTATTAATATGATACTTATTTTTTTCTTTTATTGACCTTTTAGCCAATCCTTTTTATAATTGTAATAGGAGATAAAATATGAAAAAAGTTGGAATGATAATTGTTAACTATAATGATAGTGAAACTACAATTAAACTATTAAATAATGTTAAAGATTATGAATTAATTGATAAAATAGTTATTGTTGATAATAAATCTACTGATAAATCAGCTAAGATATTAAAAAAATATAAGAGCGATAAAGTAACTATTTTAGTTAATTATGAAAATAAAGGGTATGCTTCAGCAATTAATTTGGGTAGTAAGTATTTAATGCAACAATTAAGGAATTGTTACATTATTGTATCTAATGCAGATATCGTTGTAAAAAGTGAAGAAGATATAAAGAATTTATTAAAGCATTTTGAAATAGAAGATGTAGCTATGGTAGCTCCAACTATCAATGAATGGGGAGTATATAAAAGATGCTGGAAGTTATGTACAACTAAAGAGACTATTCTTTGTAATATACCTTTAATAAATAGATTATATAAACACAAATTTTTAGAGTATCCTGAAGGTTATTTTGGTACAGAATATAGCGTAGTAGATGTTATACATGGTTCATTCTTTATAATTGATAGTGCTATTTTAAAACAAGTAGGGTTCTATGATGAAAATACATTTCTGTATTATGAAGAAAATATTATGGCTAGGAAATTACAAGCTATTAAGAAAAAAAGTGTAGTTGATAATAGAATAGAAGTTATGCATGAACATAGTGTGTCTATTAATAAAAGCGTAAATAATGTTAATAAGTATAGAATACTAAAAAAAAGCCAAGAATATTATTTAAAGAATTATAATGGTGCAACTAAATTCCAGTTAAGAATAATCCATATATTAAATAAAATAAATGAAATAGGTTACAAATTCAGATGAAAGCACAAGTGTCATTAAAGTGTAAACTTTACTTTTAAAAATTGACAAGGGGGGGGGTATGTTATAGTTAATTTGTAAAAAGTAGAGGAGGAAAGATATATGGCAAATACAAGAATAACTGTAGGGGCTACAGAAAGTAATTTTGAAGAGTATGATTTAAGTACTAGAAACTTTGTTAATGAATGTTGTGATTCTGTTTTACAAGCTATCCAAGGCGGAAGTGGTAGTATAGAGGGTTTAAATGAACAAATTGGTACTAATTTCACTGATTTGGTTAAATCTGTACTTACAAATGATTTAATTCCACATTATCAAGAAGTGTTACAAACTTGGATGAATTTAATAGGAGTAGTAGGAGACTTTTCACAATATATTAACTTAGTAAAAGCAGCAAATGATAATATTTATTATAATTTTGTTGATAGAAGTCAAGTACGTCCAACTATATATGAAGAATGTGAAAGAGTTAATATTTCAACAAGATCATTTGATCAAAAGTATTTAGTTGCAGAACCAAAGTATGCATTTAGAGTTGGCCAAGGTAAAGTTTATTTAGATTATATGAAAGAAGGTTTTTCTAATATTTTACAAGTATGGAATAGTACTATAGTTGATAATCTTCATAGAATTATGGATCTTTATAGAAGATCTGGTAACGAAACAATTTATGCTAATTTAGCATCTTATTCAAATGAAATTAAAGAAATATTAAATGAAGCTATTCGTCAAGTTCAATCATTAATTGTAACTATAGATCATTTTGTTGATATAACTGATCAATCATTAAGTGGAACAGCTATAAGTTTGAATAAATAATAAGTTTTAAAAATATGTAGCAACAAAATTTCTTGTTGCTATTTTTTTTTGTTTTGGCTATAATATTAATAGAATAATAAAGGTGGTATTCATATGGCTCGAATAATAGATTTAAAAGCAAGAGAAATATTAGATAGTAGAGGTAATCCTACTGTAGAATGTGATATATTGCTAGAAAATGGTATTAAAGCAACTGCATCAGTACCAAGTGGAGCATCTACTGGCTCTAGAGAAGCTTTGGAACTTAGAGATAAAGATAATAATCGTTATCATGGTAAGGGAGTAACTCTAGCTGTAGCTAATATAAATGAATATATTAAACCACATTTATTAGGTGTTGAATTAAATCAAGTGGCTGTAGATGAAATACTCCTTAAACTAGATAATACACAAAATAAAAGTATATTAGGAGCTAATGCTACATTAGCAGTATCACTTGCATCATTAAAAGCTTTAGCTAAACAAGATAAAAAAGAATTGTATGAATATGTTACAACTGGAAAAGTATCATTACCAATCCCAATGATGAATATTATCAATGGTGGTAAACATGCGGATAATGGATTAAATATCCAAGAATTTATGATAGTACCAGTTATGAAAAGCTTTAAAGAAAAATTAAGAGCAGGTTCTGAAATATTTCATACATTAAAAGATATATTAAAAGAACAAAACCTAAATACTGGAGTAGGAGATGAAGGTGGATTTGCTCCTAACTTGTCTTACAATGGCATAGCTTTAGATTTAATTATGGAAGCTATTAATAGAAGTAATTATATTCCTGGTAAAGATGTTTATCTAGCTTTAGATGTAGCTGCCAGTGAGATATATGATGCAGAGACTATGACATATAAAATAGATGATTCTGCTTTATCAAGTGATGAATTAATTAATTATTATAAATATTTAGTAGAGAGTTATCCTATTATAAGCATAGAAGATCCTTTTGATGAAGATGATTTTGAATCATTAGCAAAATTAACAAGCGAAATTGGTGATCAAGTAATGTTAGTTGGAGATGATTTTTTCGTTACTAATGAACAATATTTATTAAAGGGAATAGAGATGCAAGCTGGTAATGCAATACTTCTTAAAGCTAACCAAGTAGGTACAATTACTGAAATGACTAAAACAATAATGACTGCTAGAAAGAATAATTATCGTATGATTATTTCTCATCGTAGTGGTGAAACAGAAGATACATTTATATCTGATTTAGCTGTAGGTATGAATATACCATATATTAAAACCGGTTCTTTATCTAGAGGAGAAAGAATAGCTAAATATAATCGATTACTTAGAATAGAAGAAGAATTAGCAAGCAAATAGCTTGCTTTTTATAAGTATTTATGGTAAATTACTTGTATTGGAAGTGATATATATGTTAGAAACAATTTTATTAGTAGTATCAGTGTTAATTATTGCTTTAGTACTTTTACAAGGAAATAAAGCTAGTGATTCTAGTCAAATTATTACTGGTGGAAACGATGCTTTATTTCAAAATATGAAAGAAAGAGGATTAGAACTAGTAATAACTAGATTAACATTGATTTTAGGAATAGTATTTTTTGTAGTATCATTAGTATTATTCTTAAAATAACTTATGAAAATAAGTTTTTTTTTGGAATTTTTTTGGAAATGAATTAAAAGTATGATATTATTATTGTACTAATATAATTGTAAAGAGGTGTTAATATTGGCAGAGAAACTTGCTAAATGGTTTGTTGGAATTTTTGGAGGTATTACAGGAACTTTATTCGGTAAATATTTAGTAATATTTATTATATCTATGATACCTATTTTAGAGTTAAGGGGAGGACTAATTGCTGCTAGTTTACTAGATTTACCAATGTGGATGAGTTATCTTATATGTTTTATTGGTAATATTATTCCTATACCTTTTATACTTTGGTTAATTAATCCCGTATTTAGATGGATGAGTAAAAGAAAAAGATTAGGTAAGATAGTTAAGTGGTGCGAAGATAAAGCTAATTCTAAAAAAGATAAAATAGAAAGATTAAAATATATTGGCTTATATTTATTTGTAGCTATTCCGCTTCCTGGAACAGGAGCATGGACTGGTTGTTTAATTGCAGCACTTCTTAATTTAGATAAAAAGAAATCATTAATCGCAGCTATATTAGGCGTTATTACAGCAGGATTAATTATGCTATTAGTATCATATGGAATTTTAGGTAAGGTGTTTTAAATGACAAGTATTTATTTAATTTGTAATAATGATTTAAGTAATAATTTAAAAATTAATTATAATGATGATATAGAAAACAAAAGAGAAAAAAGAATACTAAGTGTTGATGGAATAGAAAATAGTAAAACCATAGCAGATTTAAAATGTTTAGAAAATGTAGAGATGATTTTATCTTCTAATTATGTTAGTGCTATGGAAACAAGTCGTTATTTAGCTAATAAGCTTAATTTAGATATTGAAGTTACTAAAATATTTGGTGAAAGAAAAGTTGGAACACTTAACGAAAACATGTCTTTATTTAGAGAAATGCAAGAACATAATTTTGATTATAAATTAGAAAACGGTGAATCTTTAAATGATTGTCGTTATAGATTATTAAAAATGATTAATAAATTAAAAGAATGCGGAAAAGATGTTGCAATATTTACTCATCATGTAGCAATTATTAGTTTACTTAGTTTATATTGTGAAAAAGGGTTTAATTTGGATAATCGTCTTATACTTAATTATAATGATAATCCAATTATTGATGGAACAAGAACAAATTTTGATGTATTTAAAATAGACTATGAGAATGGTCAAGTTACAAATATTGAAAGAATAGAGCAATAATGTAGGTTTATAACTTACATTTTTTGCTTTTTTATTGAAAAATGTTGACTAAAGAACATATGTTTGCTATCATTGGTATGGAGATGTTAACAAGTATGGATAAAAAAGTAGAAAAAAATATGAGTAAAAAAAATTTAAGCAAATATGCATGTAGTGATGATAATGCATATCGCATAACACAAGAAAAAGAAGATATTAGACCACCATTTTTTAGAGATATTGATAGAATTATTTATTCACATTCATATTTAAGATATGAAAATAAAACTCAAGTGTTTTCTTATATAGACAATGATCATGTAACTAATCGGATGTTACATGTCCAATTAGTTAGTAAAGCAGCTAGAACGATTGGTAGGGCATTGAGATTAAATGAAGATTTAATTGAAGCGGCAGCTTTAGCTCATGATTTAGGACATGTACCGATTGGCCATTTAGGAGAAAGTATTTTAAATAAGATAAGCATAAAAAATAATAATGGCTATTTTAATCATAATATTCATAGTGTAAGAACATTAATGTATATAGAAAATAATGGAAAAGGAATTAATTTAAACGTTCAAACCTTAGATGCTATTATGTGTCATAATGGTGAAATGGTTTTAGGTGAGTACTATCCTAAAAATAAATCATTAGAAGAATTTTTAGAAGAATATAATAGCTCTTATAAAATTAAAGATATATGTAGTACTTTTAGACCAATGACACTTGAGGGATGTGTTGTTAGACTTTGTGATGTAGTAGCATATATTGGTAGAGATATTGAAGATGCTATTCTTTTAGGAGTTATAAAGAAAGATGATATTCCTAAAAGTATTGTGGATGTGTTAGGAAGTACTAATCAAGAGATAGTAAATACTTTAATATTGGATGCTATTAATAATAGTTTAGATAAACCTTATATTAAATTAAGCAAAGAGGTTTTTGATGCTATAGTAGCTTTAAAGAGATTTAATTATGAACATATTTATATGAAAGCTAATGATGAAAATTCTATAAAGAAATATGAGTTAATGTTTGAAAAGTTATTTGAAAAATATTTATCAGATATTAGAAATGATAATAAAAAGTCTGTTATTTATACTGATTATCTAAATGATATGGATGCATCTTATATTGAGAACAATACTGATGTTGCAATAGTAATTGATTTTATAGCGGGTATGACTGATGAATATTTTTATAAACAATATCAAAGAAGTATTTAATTTTAATTGCGTGGTATAATACAATTAAAGGAGCTATTTATGAAATATAAGAAATTTGAGAAACAATCATATAATATATATACTATAAAGACTGATAAATTTAAGAATTGCCATATGGAAATTATATTTAGAAGTAATATTAATAGTGAACAAGATTTGTTAAATAATACTTTTTTAGTAGATTTAATGAGCGATTGTAGTAATAAATATAAAAATAGAAAAGATATGAGCATTAAATTAGAGGATTTATATCGGGCTAGTTTTTATGGTGCTACTCAAAAAGTTGGAAGCACTTTATTTACTTCATTTGTTTTTGACTTTTTAAATCCTAAATATGCTTTGGAAGATGATTATTTAAATAATGTCTTAAAGTTTCCAATTGAAGTAATAATGAATCCATATGTTGAAAACGATGAATTTAATATAACAGCTTTTAATATTGTTAAAAATAGAATAAGAACTGATATTGAGAATATTAAAGAAAATCCTACTAAGTTAACTATTAATCATGCCTTAAAAGCGATGGACGAAGATTCAATAACCTCTTTTAGGATGTTAGGCAACTTAGATATGTTAGAAGATATAACTCCTAGTTCATTATATAAAACGTATAAGAAATTTATGGATAATAGTGTATGTGATATTTTTATAATTGGTGATTTAGATATGGATAAAGTATCTAAATCAATTGGAGCTAATTTTAAATTAAGAGCTATTAACAACAATAGTTTTAAATACACTGTAGAAAATAAAACAAGGAAAAAAGCCTTAGTACAACAAGAACAAGCTAATTATGTTCAAGCTAATTTAGTTGAAATATTTAATTTAAACAATTTAACTCAAAGAGAAAGCGATTATGTTTTTAGAATTTTTAATTATATTTTTGGAGATGGAGCATTGAATTCTAAATTAATGAAATATTTAAGAGAAGAGAATAATATTTGTTATGGTGTATCCAGTATGTATTTAAAAAGAGATAATATATTAATGGTTCAATTATCTTTAGATCAAGATAGTATTGATCTTGCAGTAAAAGATATTAATAAAGCTTTAAATGAAATGATTAAAGGAGAGTTTAGTGATTTAGATATCGATGAAGCAATTAAGGCGATGACTTCTTCATTAGATGTTTCTTTAGATAGTCAAAATAGTATATTTAATAATTATATTTTTAATATATATGATAATACACCATTACTTGAAGATATTAAGAAGAATATAAAAACTGTAACTAAACAAGAAGTAGTTAAAGTAGCTAAAAAAATAAAGTTAAACACTGTATATAGTGTTGTTAAAGGAGGAAATTAGATGAAAGAAATTGAATTAAAAGATTCCTTAGAAACACTATATTATGATGAGTGCGATAATGGTTTACAAATATTTATGTGGCCAAAGAAAGATGTTAAAAGTTTTTATGCTACTTTATCAGTTAAGTATGGCTCTAATCATACTAAGTTTAAATTAAATGGCAAAAATAAAATTTATGAAGTACCAAGTGGAACTGCTCATTATATGGAACATATTAAGTTTAATGAACCAGATGGTACTACTGCACATGAATACTTTGCTAAATTAGGCAGCTACATAAATGCTTTTACAACATTTGAATATACTACATATCAAGTATATGCATCATCTTTCTTTAAAGAAAATATAAATCATTTACTAGATTATGTTATGACACCATGTATTACTAAGAAGTTAGTAGATAAAGAAAGAGGAATAATATTAGAAGAAGCTAATATGGGTCATGATAATCCTTATCAAGATTTACAATTTACTTTTTTTAAGAATATTTTTAAAAATTTAAATTATCGTAATTTAGTAATAGGGGAAAATAGTGAAATAAAAAAAATAACTGCTAAAGATTTACAGTTAGTTTTTGATACTTTTTATCATCCTAAAAATATGTTTATTGTTATTACTGGTAACTTTAATCCTTATGAAGCTAGTGCTTTGATTAAAGAAAATCAAAAGAATAAGGAATTTGCTTCATATGCTAATCCAGAAATAATTTATGATAAAGAACCAATTAGTGTAGTAAAACCTTATGAAGAAATAGAAGGTAATATTGGAGAAGCTAAAATTAAGATTGGTATAAAGTTAAATAAAGCTAGATTTAAGATTAATAGTGATATTAAACTTAAAGTAATGTTAGGTACTGTACTTAATATTAACTTTGGTTTAACTAGTGAATTTAGAAATGACTTATTAGAAAAAGAATTAATCACTGCTATTGATTCATCTGTATTTTGTAAAGATGGAATAGTACTTTTACAAGTAACTTGTCAAACTAAGTACCCAGAAGAAGTTACTAAACTAATAAAAGATAAACTTAATAATTTAGTGGTAACTGAACAAGAATTAAATCGCATTATAAAAGCCAATATAGCCACTTTAGTATTAGATTATGATGATATAGAAATTGTTAATGATAATCTTGCTTATTCAATAATAGATAATGGAAAAGTTATAACTGATTATAAAGATATTTATAAATCAATTAAGCTTAGTGATATCGAAAAGTTAATAGAAAATATTGATTTAAAAAATCTAGTTGTAGTTAATATGGTTCCAAATAAATAAAAATACTTCTCAATTCTGAGAAGTATTTTCTATTATCTGTTGTAGTATTCAACGATAAGTGATTCATTAATTTCTTGATTAAGTTCACTTCTATCAGGTAATCTTAAATAAGTACCTGCCATTTTTTTACTATCAAATTCTACAAATGCTGGACGACTAATATTAGCTTCTAAAGCTGCTTTAATTGCTGGATGTTCTAAAGATTGTTCTTTAACAGCAATTGTACTTCCAACTTTAACTTGGAAAGATGGAATGTTAACTTTTCTACCATTAACAGTAATATGTCCATGGTTAACAAGTTGACGAGCTCCACGTCTAGTATTAGCAAGACCCATACGATAAACTAAATTATCTAAACGACTTTCAAGAAGTTTAAGTAAGTTTTCACCAGCAATTCCTTTCATTTTTGAAGCTTTTTCAAAAACTTTTTCGAATTGTTTTTCATTTAATCCATACATGAATCTAACTTTTTGTTTTTCTTGTAATTGGATTCCATATTCACTTAGTTTTCTTCTACGATCAGTTCCATGAGCTCCAGGAGCATAAGGACGTTTAGCTAATTCTTTACCATTTTCTAAAACAGAAAAGTTAAGTCTTCTAGCTTTTTTGTAGATAGGACCAGTATATCTTGCCATAATTTTTTCTCCTTTCTTAAATATTGCTTTAACAAAGGTTTATTATTTACAAAATATAGGGAGTTTATTTAAATCTTTCTTTAGGGCAGTCCTAAATACTATGAACCCAAGTAGGTAATAAACACATTATATCTATAAATAATACTGCCACTTGTAATCGCAATTCATATTATACACTATTTATAGTTAATGTCAAATAAAATCAGTATATTGTAATTTAAAAGGAAATATCAGTTGTTGAGTATCTACCTCAGCCTTTTTAGGTTTCGTAATACTGCTAATAAT
The DNA here is from genome assembly GCA_017484065.1 of Bacilli bacterium. GTDB lineage: Bacteria > Bacillota_I > Bacilli_A > RF39 > UBA660 > RGIG4822. Next base: position 80,739 of record JAFUTX010000009.1, on the reverse strand, counting down.
TATTAGCAAATAAAAAGACACTTTAATTCTATAAGAATTAAAATGTTTACCAATTTAAACGGGGAGACATTCAACATTGCAAAACTGAATGTTTCCCTTTTTCATTTTATGCAAGTTCTCTTGCTAAATACATATTATCATAGTTTAATTTTATGTCAAAAAAAAATAGAAGCTGCCCCCTGAAGACAGCTTCAAAGAATAAAAAGGGGTTGACTAGTGTGATACTAGCACCAATTCGCCAATAAGTGAATTGGTAGTTGTTATACTAATGGATAAAGTTAATTTTGTCAACAACTTTTTGAAAAAAAATTTAAAAAATTTAAAAAAACTTTTATATTGGATAATTTTGTTAAATATTATGTCTATTTTTAGGATATTTGATATAATAGTTTTGTGGTAATTATGAATATAGAAGTTTTAAAAGGAGTAGGAGCAACTACTAAAAATATCTTAAATGAATTAGGAATATATACAATTAATGATTTAGTAAATTATTATCCATTTAGATATAATGTTTATAACTTGATTGATATAACTAATGATATAGATGAAAGTTTACAAATAAGTATAAAAGCTAAAGTTGAAAGCAATGCTAATGTTTTTTATATTAAGAAAAATTTTAATCGTTTAACATTTAAAGCTGTTAACAATAATCGAGTATTTAATGTAACTATTTTTAATAGGGCATTTTTAAAAAAGAATATAACTATAGGTAGAGATATTATTTTAATAGGTAAGTATAATCCTAAAAAAAATACCTTTGTCGCTAGTGATATCAAGTTTAAAGATTTTGATAAAATAAAAATTGAACCAGTATATCATTTAATAAATGGACTTAAATATGCTAATCTATGTAAATATATAGATGAAGCATTACATATGGAATTAAAAGTAGATGAATATATACCAACATATCTACTTGAAAAATATAAGTTTATTGATAAATATACTGCTATAAAAGAAATCCATAAACCTAGTAATATAAATATTTTAAAACAAGCAAAATTACATTTAATTTATGAAGAATTATTTACTTTTATGTTTAAAGTACAAATGTTAAAGAATAATAAGCAAAAGATATTAAAACCAGTTAAGAATATAGATATAGAAAAAGTTAATAATTTAATAACTAATTTACCATTTAAGTTAACAACTGATCAATTAAAATGTGTTGATGATATAATTAGTGATTTAAAAAGCGATAAAAGAATGAATCGTATTGTAATTGGTGATGTAGGTAGTGGTAAGACAATAGTTGGCCAAATAGCTATGTATGCTTGCTTTCTAGCTGGGTATCAAAGTGCAATGATGGCACCTACTGAGGTTTTAGCAACTCAACATTATAATAATTTAAAAAATATATTTAAAGATTATGATATTAATATTGCCTTACTTACTGGTAGTATGACTAAAAAAGAAAAGAATACCGTTATAGAAAAACTTAAAAATAAAGAAATAGATTTAATAGTAGGTACACATGCATTATTTACAGATAATGTAGAATTCTCATGTCTTGGTTTAGTTATAACTGATGAACAACATCGTTTTGGTGTACTTCAAAGGACAATGCTACATAACAAAGGAGAAAATGTTGATATCTTATATATGAGTGCTACACCAATACCTCGTACTTATGCTTTAACAATTTATGGCGATTTAGATGTATCAACCATAAAAACAAAACCAGCTGGTCGAAAAGAGGTAATTACTACCATTTATAATAATTCACAAATTAAAGATGTATTACATCAAATATATGAAGAAATAAAACTTAATCATCAAATATATGTAGTATCTCCAATAATTGAAAATAATGAGGAATTAGATTTAAAAGGAGTAGAAGAGTTAAAAAATAAATTCTTACTTGCTTTTAACAATAAAATCAATGTAGAAATATTACATAGCAGAATGTCTAATGATGAAAAAGATAAAATATTAAATGACTTTAAAAATAATAAAATAAACATATTAGTATCTACTACGGTTATTGAAGTAGGTGTAGATGTAGCTAATGCTACGATGATGGTTATTTTTAATGCTGAGAGATTTGGTTTATCAACACTCCATCAATTAAGGGGAAGAGTTGGTCGAAGCAACTTACAAAGTTATTGCAGTTTAATCACTGATAAAGATAATGACAAAACTAAAGAAAGATTAACTTGCCTAACAGAAAGTAATGATGGATTTTATATTAGTGAAAAGGATTTTGAACTACGAGGCCATGGTGATTTATTTGGGGTTAAACAAAGTGGTGAAATGCACTTTAATATGGCAGATTTAAATAGAGATTATAAAATACTATTACAAGCAAAAGAGGATAGTAAAGAGTTTATTGAAAAAAAATATTATCAAGATTACAAAATATATGATAAAATATTAAAGGATATCGAATTTATAGATTAAAAATAGGGTGATCGAATGAAAAAAATTCCATTACTACTTATAGTTGTACTGTTTATAAGTGGATGTACTGTTATAAGATCTAGTAATATAGATACTTTAACTAATGAAATAGCTATAAAAGACATAAAGAAATCAAATACATATCGTAAAGGATATAAATACTATTTACCTCAAGGTCTAAGAGTTAAAGATAAAACTGATTATAATGAAGTTATTAATTATAAGAGTTATCAATTATATTTATATGTAGATGTAGTAAGTTATTATAATAAAAAAGAATTAGTATATGAAACAAGTATTGAACCTTACTTTACAAAATCTTTAGAATATAATGGTAAAAAAGGGTATATTGAGATAAATTTATCAGATAATGAAAAATATTTAATTGAAATTATGTATAATTATGCTAAAATAGAAGTAATAGTAGAAAAAGATGATATTAATGAGGTGCTAACTTATTCATTAAGCATTTTAAATTCTATTAAGTATAATGATAGTGTTATTTCAAATTTGTTAGAGGAAGATGTCTTATCTTTTAGTGAAGAAGAATTTGATATATTCTCTAAGTCAAAGAATGAAAGTAAATATTTATTTTATCTAGAAGAATACGATAAATATAATGACAAAGATGATGAGTTAAGAGACAACGATTTAATTAAGTAGAAAGGATTGTGCTCGCTAATGGGATTTATTAATAAAATTAAAAATATATTATTTGAGGAAGAAGAAGTAGAAATACCAGTAATAAAAAAGGAAGAAAAACCGGTTGTAAAACGTGAGGAACCAAAGAAAATAGAAATTGAACCTGAATATCCGTCATTTACTGATTTAGAAGATGATGCAATTATTGAAGATGATACAAATGCAACAGATTTTAATGATATTCAATTTGATTTTCCATCTTTTGATGAAGATGAATTTGATAACTTTATTCCTCAAGTAAATAATGTAAAAAAAGAAGAAAAGAAAGAGCCTCGTAAGCAAGAAATACCTGAGGTTAAAAACTATAGCTATACTAGTAAATATAATACTAGTGAAGTAAAAAGTAGTTATGAATTACCAAGAGAAGATAATAAGAAAAAATTTAAACCTTCTCCAAATATATCTCCGGTTTATGGTATTTTAGATAAAGATTATAAATTAGAAGATATTATGCCAAGAAGAAAAGAAGAAAAGAAATTTACTCGCCGTGAGTTAGATGTAGATAGAGTACGTAAAAAAGCTTTTGGGGAGTTAGAAGATGATATTGAATTAACATTTAGTGAGCCTAAAGAAGCAATTAAGGAAGAAATTATTGCGGAAAAAGAAAGATACAACGAGTTAAAAGGTAAAACTATTGATGAGCTACTTATGGAAAGTAGTGATGAAGAAATAGATGTAAAACCGCAAAGAGAAGAAAGAAAAGTTGTAAGAGAAGAAGTAAAAGAAATTCCTAGATACGAAGAAGAAAAATCTCTAGAAGTATTAGATAATAAAACTAAAGAAAAAGATGTAGAAGATACATTAGAAAATGATTTATTTAATTTAATAGATTCAATGTATGAGGATAGAAAGGGAGAATAGTAAATGGAATTTTTGAGCTCATTTTTGCCTATAATTATATATATACTACTAATTGTTTTATTAATAGTAGCTATAATAATAGGAGTAAAGTCAATTGGAACATTATCTAAAGTTGATAAAATGGTAGATGATGTTAATGAAAAAGTTCAATCACTTAATTTTTTCTTTAATATAATTGATTTTGCTTCTGACAAAATAGCTGGCCTTACTGATACAGTAGTGGGAGCTATATCAGGATTATTTACAAGAAAATTTTTCAAAAGAAAAAATAAAGAGGAAGGAAATGATGAAGATGAGTAAAGGTGTAGGTAAATTTTTAGCAGGAGCTGCAGTAGGTGTAGGACTTGGAATGCTTTTTGCTCCAAAAAGTGGAAAAGAAACAAGAGATGATTTAATGGCTAAATTTGATGAATTAATGGAAAAAGTAAAAAATATTGATATTGATGAAACTAAAGAAGCTATTGTTAAGAAAGTAAATAAAATAAAAAAAGAAGTTAAAGATTTAGATAAAGAAAAAGTTGCTAAGATGGCTAAAACTGAGGCTAAAAAGATTAAGCAAGATTTAGATGAATTAGTTGAAATGACTAAAGAAAAATGTACTCCAGTAGTAGAAAAAGCTGCTAATGAATTAAGAAGCAGAGTTTCAGATTTACTTAAAAATGCATCAACTAAATTAGATGAAGCATCAGTAAAAGTACAAAAATAATTTGCTTTAATAATAAAACTATGTTAAAGTAGTTAACGATTAATGAAATTTAACAAAGAAGAGTGAAGTATTAAATATTGGTTAATATAGAGACTTTGTGGTTGGTGTAAACAAAGCTAGATATTTAAAAAGTTATACACTTGGAGTTAAAACGGTAACGCGTTATAGTTATTAAAGAGCATGATTATTCATGAATTAAGGTGGTACCGCGGCTAGTTCGTCCTTAGGGTGAGCTTGTCGCGTTTTATTTTGGGAGGAAGAATTATGAAATTTTATGATGAATTAGTATGGAGAGGACTTATTAAAGATATTTCAAGTCCAGAATTAGAAGAAAAGTTAAATAAGGGAGGATTAGTATGCTATATAGGGGCTGATCCTACTGCTGATAGTTTACATATTGGACAATTACCATCATTTTTAATGATTGAAAGAATGAAAAGAGCTGGTCATAAACCAATGGTTCTAGTTGGAGGAGCTACTGGATTAGTCGGCGACCCTAGAGGAACTGGTGAAAGAGATAAAGCCGATGCTAAAGTAATTGAATCTAACTTTGTTAAAATCCAAGCTCAAATGAAGAAGTTATTTGGGGAAGATATAGTATCAGTTAATAATTATGATTGGTTTAAAGATATGAACTATATTGAGTTTTTAAGAGAAGTTGGTAAATTGATTAATGTAAACTATATGATAAATAAAGATCTAATAAAACGTCAACTTGACATAGGCATTTCATATGCAGAATTTTCTTATATGTTAATCCAAGGTTATGATTTTAAATATCTACATGATAAGTATGGTGTAACTTTACAATTTGGTGGTTCAGATCAATGGGGTAATTTAACTACAGGTATTGAGCTTATTAGAAAAATGAATAATGAAGAAGTATATGCTTTTTCAATGCCTCTTGTAGTAGATTCAACTGGTAAAAAATTAGGTAAATCTTATGGTAATGCTTTGTGGTTAGATAAAAATAAAACATCTAGCTATGAGTTATATCAATATATTTTGAATTTTGAAGATGTCATGATGGAAGATTATTTAAAAAGATATACTTTCTTAAATAAAGAAGAAGTAGATAGTATTATGGCTTATCAAAATGAAAAACCAGAAGAACGTTTAGCTCAAAAAAGATTAGCTGAAGAAGTAATTACTTTCTTACATGGCCATGATGAATATGAAAAAGCTAAGATGATTAGTGAATCGTTATTTAGTGATAAAGTTTGGGAATTATCTAGTGAAGATATTATTGATAGTTTAACTGATATAACTAAATTTGATATAACAAAAGATATTTCGTTAATTGATATATTAGTAAATAATAATATCTGTTCAAGCAAAAGAGAAGCTAGAGAAATGATTAGTGGTAATGCAATTAGTTTAAATAATACTAAGATAAATGATTTAGAATATGTAGTATCTAAAAAGGATGCTATTGATCAAAAAGTTATTATAATAAAAAAAGGTAAAAAGAATTATTATCTAGGTATTTATAATTAGCATTATATTTATCTCTCATAATATATAGTGATGAGAGGGGATTTATATGTATCAATATCCAAATAATTTTAGAAATCCATATAACAATAATGGCGATAGATTTATATTTCCATTTTTAACAGGTGCTTTAGTTGGAGGAGCTGCTATTGGTTTAACTAGACCAAGACCAATAATTAATGCTTATCCTAATTATGGTTACTATGGACCAAGACCTTATGGCTATGCTCCATATAGTTATGGTTACAATTACGGTTATGGATATTATCGTTAATTAAAAGTTGTCTATTAAGACAATTTTTTTATTGAATGAATATAAAAATATGGTAAAATTAGTATATAATCTGAAAGGTAGTGGAAATATGAAAATAGCAAATAGGGGGGGGGTATCTTTACAATAAAATAAGATACCTTTCTAAAACTTTTTTAGTAGGTGACAAACTATGAGTCGCTTACATAAATTTGATTATCGAATTAAAGATAATCGTAAAAGAAATATATTGTTAGTAAGTATATGTTTATTAACAATTGTTGTTATTGGAATAAAATTATATAATAGCTATGCTAAATTTGAAGTAGTAAGTGATAGTTATGAAATGATAAATGGTAAAGTAGTAGAGCCAGTTAATGCTGTAGAATATTTAACAAGTATAGTTGATGATAACCAAGATACTATGTTTATAGATGATACACCAGATGAAAATATAAGATATATGGGAGCTGACCCTAATAACTATGTTAAATTTAATAATGAACTATGGCGCATTATTGGTGTAATGAATAATATAGATGGTGGAGAAGTTTCAGGAGATGGAGCTAGTAGAGTAAAGCTTATAAGAGCTGAAAGTTTGGGTAATTTTCCATATTATGATAGTTGTGCAGACGAAAATTGGACAGATAATGGAGATGGAACGTATACATGTTCTTCTCCAAGGTATAATAATAATTGGCCAAATAGTACAGCAAATGAAATATTAACAACATATTATAATAATGGTACACATGCTGCATATCATGGGAAAAAGTATGTAAATAGTAATTGGGTAGATACTCCAACATCTCCAATAGATTTTTCCAGTAATGGTTTAAATAGTGTTGCTAAAAATTTAATAGAACCAGCAACATATTATTTAGGCGGCTTTACTACAACAGAGGGTAATCAATTTTTCTACGCAACTATAATATCCTCAAAATGGTATGCAGCTGAGAGAACAAATACCGGTTCAAATAATAATTTGACATGGACAGGTAATTTAGGATTAATGTATACAAGCGATTATGGTTACGCAAGCAACGGTTCTGTATCGGATAATAGATGTAGAAATATAGCTTTATATACATGGAATACAACTGCAAATACACCCTGTGTGAATAACGATTGGTTATTAAATGGTTCATCATGGCAATGGACAATGACTCCACGCGCTGATAACTTTAATGGCGGTGCATATGTAAACGATAGCGGGTATGTTGGCAATAGCGGTTCAGATTATAGCTTCAGCTTAACACCAGTAGCATACCTAAAATCAAATGTCAAAATAGTTGCTGGACCTAATTCAGATGGTTCTGCAAGTAAACCATATAAATTAACAATCTAAAACACTCTTGTATTTTCTTAATAAATCAATTATAATACATTTAATGGCAGATGAAAAAAGAGTATTAGTAAAGGATTTATTTAAAGAGAGTTAATGGTTGGTGGAAATTAACAATAAAGAATTTATGAACTTGCTTTTGGATTGTTCTGGGTTTCTCACCCTTATAAGAGAATAGAGCTAGTTCATACTAGAAAATAAGGTGGTACCACGGCTAATTCGTCCTTTCGTCCTTAAGATGAGTTATGTCGTGTTTTTATTTTAGAAAGAAGGTTACTTTATGGATAACACTGTAGAATTTAATATTTATTTTTTCTTAATAGTATTTATTATACTTTTTATCGCAATTTACATTATATATTGTAATAAATTAAATAAAATACTGAAAAATAAGAGTAAAAGAAATAAAAAAGAATATGAAATAATGGAAGTTAATTATTTAACTGTTCGTAAAAATATTGATAAATCTAAATTACTTAATAAGAAGCATATGATTATTATTGCTACATTAGATTCAATCATTATTGCAACAGTATCTACAGTAATTAATTTTGTTAATTTACATATCCTATGGCAACTGTCTATTGGATTTGTATTACTTTTCTTACTCATTTACGCTATATATGATATATATGGTAATATCTTAATAAGTAAAGGATATGAGAAAAAAGAAGAAAAGAAAATCAAGAAAACAACAAAAAGAAAGAAGGATAAATAGTGTATAATTACAAAGAAATAGAAGATAAATGGAAAAATAAATGGGAAGAAATAGATGCTTTTAGAACTGATGTCCATGATTTTAGCAAACCTAAATACTATGTTTTAGATATGTTTCCTTATCCATCAGGGGTAGCTTTACATTGTGGTCATATTGAAGGATATACTGCTACTGATATAATTGCTAGAATGAAAAGAATGCAAGGATACAATGTATTACATCCAATGGGATTTGATTCATTTGGGTTACCTGCAGAACAATATGCTATTAAAACTGGTAACCATCCAAGTGGCTTTACAATTGACAATATAAAAACTTTTAAACGTCAACTAAGAGAAGTAGGTTTATCTTATGATTGGGATAAAGAAGTATCAACTTGTGAACCTAATTATTATAAATGGACACAATGGATATTTAAAAAATTATATGAAGATGGTTTAGCAGAATATAAAGATATGCCAGTTAACTGGTGTGAAGAATTAGGTACAGTACTAGCTAATGATGAAATAATTGATGGTAAAAGTGAACGTGGAGGATTTCCTGTAGTTCGTAAAAATATGAAGCAATGGGTAATAGATATACCAAGATATGCTGATAAATTATTAGAAGGATTAGATAGTCTTGATTGGCCAGAATCTACTAAAGAAATCCAAAGAAATTGGATAGGTAAATCTACTGGAGTAGAGGTTGATTTTAATATTGTTGGTGGAGGTTCCTTCTCAATTTTTACAACTTGTATAGAAACCATCTATGGTATTACATTTATGGTATTAGCTCCAGAAAATAAGCTTATTGATGAATTAAAAGATAGAATCGAAAACTGGGATGAGGTAGTAAAATATCGTGAAGAAACTGCTAAAAAATCTGATTTAGATCGTACTGAACTTAATAAAGAAAAAACAGGATGTCCTTTAAAAGGTATTTATGCTATTAATCCAGTTAATAATAAAGAAGTACCTATTTATATTGGTGACTTTGTTTTAGCTAGTTACGGAACAGGGGCAGTTATGGCTGTACCTGCGCATGATCAAAGAGATTATGAGTATGCTAAAGTTTATAATATTCCAATAATTCAAGTAATTGATGGTGAGTCTATAGAAGAACATGCCTTTGAAAAGCAAGATTATTTAAATAAAAACTATAAATTAATTAATTCAGAAGAATTTAGTGGAATGAATGTACTAGACGCTAAAGAGGCTATTACTAATAAAGTAATTGATTTAAGAGTAGGTCGTAAAAAGAATAATTATCGTTTAAGAGATTGGATATTTGCTCGTCAAAGATATTGGGGTGAACCTATTCCTATAATTCATTATGAAGATGGTACTATTGGAGTATTAGATGATAAAGATTTACCATTAGTATTACCAGAATTACAAGACTATTCACCAAGTAAGACCGGTTCTTCTCCTTTATCTAAAGCTCTAGATTGGGTTAATATTACTTACAACGGTAAAAAAGGAAAAAGAGAAACATCTACAATGCCTGGTTCAGCAGGGTCAAGCTGGTATTTCTTAAGATATATTGATCCTCATAATAACGAAGAGTTAGCTGATAAAGAATTACTTAAATATTGGATGCCAGTAGATTTGTATATGGGTGGACCTGAACATGCAGTAGGACACTTACTATATTCTAGAATGTGGAATAAATACTTATATGAAAAAGGAATTTCTCCAGTAGAAGAACCATTCCAAAAATTAGTTCATCAAGGAATGATTTTAGGAGCAAATGGTATTAAAATGGGTAAAAGATTCCCTAAATATTGTATAAATCCAAGTGATATTATTAGAGATTATGGTGCTGATACTTTAAGATTATATGAAATGTTTATGGGGCCTATTGAAGCTGATAAACCATGGAGTGATGAAGGGGTAGAAGCCTCTAAAAAGTTCTTGGAAAGAGTATGGCGTGTATATGAAAGTGATAAAATTCAAGATAAAGAAAATAAAAATTTAGAAAAGGTATATCATCAAACAGTTAAAAAAGTTACTGAAGATTTTGAAAAGTTAAGTTTTAATACCGCTATTAGTCAGTTAATGATTTTTATTAATGCTGTTTACAAAGAAGAAGTATTACCAAGGGATTATGCTGAAGGTTTTGTTAAATTATTAAATCCAATTACACCATTTATTACTGAAGAAATATGGGAAAAATTAGGGCATAACAATTCAATAGTTAATGAACCATGGCCAACTTATGATGAAGACAAAACTATAGATACAGTAGTTACAGTTGGAGTTCAAGTCAATGGTAAATTAAGAGCAGAAATTGAAGTTAATGATGACGATGATAGTGAAACTGTTAAAGAAAAAGTATTAAAATTAGAAAATGTAACTAAATACACTGAGGGATTAAATATTGTCAAATTTATTTATGTTCCTAAGAAAATAGTTAATATAGTAGTTAAATAGAGATTATTGATAATCTCTTTTTCTATTTATTATGTTTTTTTCATATATTTTAAAAAGTATGATATTATATTAAAAGAGAAAGAGGTATTAGTGATGAAATGTCGATATTGTGATAATGAAAATATAAAACCCGGAGATAAATTCTGTCAAAATTGTGGAGCTAATTTAATGTATGAGAATATAACTAGTGAAGTAAAAGTAGAAGATAAAGAAATTAATAATAATCCACAAACTAGTAATGATTATTTAACTGATGATGAAAGATTAATTAAAGCTTATATAGGTCCTAACTATGAAAAAATAATGAATACATCTTTTTCAGTACCATATTTTTTCTTAAGAGGATTTTACTTCTTGTATCGTAAGCTATATTTGTTTGCATTCCTAATAATGATAGTAATTCCATTTTTTGCATTGTTATTTGGAGGAATGGGTACATTAGCAATATTTGTTTTACATTTAGTTATTAGTATTAAATTTAAAGATATTTATTTAAACCAAGTAAAGAATAGAGTAAATCAAATAAAAAATAGTAATCACGGATTACCAACAAGCGAACTAGAGAGTATTTGTGCTAAAAAGGGTGGTACTAATATAGCAGCTCCTGTTATTCTTGGCGTTTTATGGATGGTATTTATTATTTTAATAATTGTTTTCTTAGTATTTTTGTTTACAGTTGGTATTATAGATGGTTACAATTCATCTTCTAGTAAAAAAATAGAAGATTACCTTAACAAATACGGTATAGAATATGATTACGATTACGATGATGATTACGATGATGATTATGATGATGAATACAAAACTAGTGAAGAGGATGCTAAAATAGATGAGTTAAACTATAAAGTACCTGCTGGATATACTATCTATAATAGTAGTATTAAAAATTTTAAATATTATCGAACTAAAAATAATTCTTGTTCATTTAATATTAGTAGTTATCCAGTATTTACAGATAATGCTGCAACTAGTTGGTTACAAAGTTACACTGATAATAATGAAGATTATTATAAAAGTAGTGATATTACTACAGTTGATTATAATAGTATTACTTGGTATAACACTAACCTAACTAGTGAAAAATATACTAATAAGAAATACTATACATCAGTTCATAATGATAAATTGTATTTCTATGAATTTGATTATCAAAATGAAAGTAACTGTGAAAATGATAATGAAATAATATTAAATTCATTTAATTTTAACTAAAATGTCTTAATTCGACATTTTTTTTAATACTCATGTATTACAATATAATTGGTGATTATAATGAAAGTTAAAATATTTGATGAAAGTCATGAAAAAGATCTAGAACAAAAAATAAATGAGTTCCTATCAAAGTTAAGTGGAGAAGTTATAGATATTAAATATCAAGTATCTATTTCAATGTTTAGTGAAGAACAAATATATTGTTTTTCAGCTATGATAATCTATAGTTAAAAAAACTTACCTTAAAGTAAGTTAGACCATATATAATGAAGTATTTGAGTTTTCAGTTATATCTGTAGTATAATATGTATTAGATTCAAGTTTATTTAATCTGGCATCTATTCTATTTAGCTGGCGCTCAATCTTAGATAATCTAGTTTCTATATCATTTGTAGTAGAATAATCATAACCATAATTAGTATTGTTAGGTTGATTATTGTAATTAGCTGGTATGCTAGGTCCAGCATAGAAACTTTGACTTGATTGTGCTGCTTGATAAGGTGCAGCTTGGTTCATCATAATAGGTTGTTGCGGATAATAACTTTGTGTACTCATTTGTGCTTCACTAAAGAAAGCATTACGATTCTTCTTCATGAGATTTCCTCCCTTACAATTCTATTATATGTTTATTTTAAGAAAGTAGTGATTGTTTATGCGACTTAGAAATTTAAAAAATAAAGATGAAATAATTAGTAATTGCAATTATTTAATTAAAGATATAGATAATTTAGATGTTTGTACACTATTTGATAATGATAATCCAATTCATTTAGAAATAGGTATGGGCAAAGGGCAATTTTTAATTAAAATGGCAATGAAATATCCTAATATAAATTTTATTGGTATTGAAAAATATGAAAATGTTTTAGCAAGGGCAATTAATAAAATTAATGATTATGAGATTAATAATATTAGAGTTATTAACATGGATGCTATTGATGTTAGTAAAATATTTAATCATAATATAAGTTGTTTATATCTTAATTTTTCAGATCCATGGCCTAAAACTAGACACAGTGAAAGAAGATTAACTAGTGGTACTTATTTAAAAAGCTATGAAAATATATTTGTTGATAAAAAGATTATAAGACAAAAAACTGATAATGTTGGGTTATTTGAGAGTAGTATAGTAAATTTAAATCAAGCGGGATATAAAATAACTGAAATATCTTTAGATTTAGCTAATAGTGAGATTGATAATGAAACTACGGAATATGAAGATAAGTTTAGTAGTAAAGGTATAAAAATAAATTATTTAAAAGCTGAAAAGGAGTAAAATAAATGCAATGTAAGAAGTGTGGTGCTGCATTACCAAATAATAGTTATATATGTCGCGGTTGTGGTGCAATGATGAGTCAAGATCAAATAGAATTTCAAAAACAATTTAATAAAGATAACAATATTAATCCTGTTAATAAAATATATAATCAAAATTATAATTATGAAAATCATGATAAACAAAGTAGTATAGGAGCAATACTTGCTATTATATCTATATTAGTGATTCTCATCTTAGTAGTATTCTTTATTTATAAATATATGTATTAACAAATAAAATAACTAGTTCATTTTTGAACTAGTTATTTTTATAGATTTTCATAAAATCTTCATATAGCTTATTGCATTTATCTTTATCCATTTCAGGTTTATCTTTATAAGGGTATGGTATGCCTAATTTTTCATATTTTTCACTACCTAATTTGTGATAGGGTAGAAAGTCAACTCTTTTTACATTTTTAATATTCTTATTTAAATATTCATTTAAACTAATTAAATATTCATGGTTATCCATAAGACCTGGTACAATTACTTGCCTAATCCAAAAATCTTTATTAAGTTTGTTAGCAACACTCAAAAACTTGAAACTTTCACTATCATCACGACCAGTTAGTTCTTTATATTTATCGTGGTCAGTATGTTTAACATCAAATAAAATTAAATCTATGTATTTAAGTAATTCTTCATATTTGCCAACACCAACTCCGGCGGTATCTAAAGCAATATGAATATTTTCTTTTTTTAATAATTTACATACTTCAATCAGAAAATCAACTTGTAATAGAGCTTCTCCTCCGGAGAAAGTAACTCCACCATTATTTCTTTTAAAATATGGTTTAAAACGTAAAATCTTTTCTACTAATTCTTCTGAAGTATAGTTCATTTGTTGCATAGCAAACATTTCTGGATTATGACAATATTTACAGCGAAGTGTACAACCATTTAAGAATACGACAGTTCTAATACCTGGACCATCTACAAGCCCAAAGGTTTCAATCGAAGCAATACTACCTTTCATAATTACATCTTTTCATGGAAGGTTCTTGCTATAACTTCTTCTTGTTGTTTTCTAGTTAAACGATTAAATCTTACAGAGTATCCAGATACTCTTATTGTAAGTAGTGGGTATTTATCGGGGTTATTCATTGCATCAATTAAAGTTTCACGATTTAAAACATTAACATTTAAGTGATGTGCACCTTGAGAAAAATAACCATCTAGTAATCCAACTAAATTGTCAATTCTATTTGGCATATCAGTACCTAATGTAGTAGGAACTATAGAGAAAGTATTAGATATACCATCTTTACAACAATTAGCGTAATCAAGTTTAGCTACTGAATTTAAGCTAGCAAGTGCACCACTAGCATCTCTACCATGCATTGGATTAGCACCTGGAGCAAATGCAACACCTTTTTTTCTACCATCTGGAGTAGAACCAGTTTTACTACCATAAACTACATTTGAAGTAATAGTTAGAACAGACATAGTAACTTCAGCATTACGATATGTTTTGTGCTTTCTTAATTCAGTTACCATCTTTTCTAAAATTTCTTTTGCAATATTATCTACACGATCATCATCATTACCATATTTAGGATAATCTCCTTCAACTTGAAAATCTATTGCAATACCTTCTTCGTTACGAATAGGTTTAACCTTAGCATGTTTAATGGCTGAAAGAGAGTCTGCTGCTACAGATAAGCCAGCTACACCATAAGCCATATATCTATGAACATCAGTATCGTGTAAAGCCATTTGGCTTGCTTCATAAGCATATTTATCATGCATATAGTGAATTATATTCATTGCATCACTATATACTTTAGCAACACGCTCTAATACTTTAAAATATGCGTCTTTTACTTTTTCATAATCTAAAATATCATCTTCTATTTTAGGAATATCTTTTAAGATAACTCCGCCTTTAACTTCATCAACTCCACCGTTAATAGCATAAAGTAGTGCTTTAGCTAAATTACAACGTGCTCCAAAAAATTGCATATCACGACCTACACGCATTGCTGATACACAACAAGCTATAGCATAATCATCACCATAAATAGGGCGCATTAAATCATCATTTTCATATTGTACAGCATCTGTATTAATTGACATTTTAGCACAATATTTTTTGTAATTTTCTGGTAAATCAACACTATATAATACTGTCATGTTAGGCTCTGGAGCAGGATCTAAGTTAGTTAGTGTATGTAATATTCTATAAGATGTTTTATTAACTAAAGTTTCACCATTACAAGCCATACCACCTAAACTACAAGTAACCCAAGTAGGATCTCCTGAGAATAATTCATCATATTCTGGAGTTCTTAAATGTCTAATTAGTCTTAATTTAATTACAAATTGATCGATTAATTCTTGGATTTGTTCTTCAGTAATTACACCATTTGCTAAATCTCTTTCAAAATAAATATCAAAGAATGCATCAACACGACCAATACTTTCAGCAGCACCATTATTTTCTTTAACAGCTGCTAAATACCCAAAATAAGTCCATTGAACAGCTTCAAATGAGTTTTTAGCAGGTTTAGAAATATCAAATCCATAACCAGCTGCCATTTTCTTTATTTCATCTAAAGCTTTGTATTGCATAGATAACTCTTCACGTTTACGAATGATTTCTTCACTCATTTCAACAATTACTTCGTTATCCCATTCATTCTTTTTTTGCTCCATTAAGTAATCAATACCATATAAAGCAATACGACGATAATCACCAATGATACGTCCACGGCCATAAGCATCTGGTAAACCAGTTAATAATCCTACGTGTCTAGCAGCTCTAATATCATTAGTATAAGCATCAAATACACCTTGATTATGAGTTTTTCTAAATGTATTAAAATACTTATCTACATCTGGATTAAGTTTATAACCATAAGCTTCTAATTCTTGGTAAACCATTCTAGTTCCACCATAAGGATTAATTATTCTTTTTAGTGGAGCATCGGTTTGAAGTCCAAAAATAACTTCATTTTCTTTATCTATATATCCAGGTTTAAAAGCATTAATACCAGACATTGTATCTACATCAATATCTAATACATGTTTTTTTAATTCCTCTTTTAATAAAGTCTCACACTTTTTCCATACTTTATCAGTTTTATTAGTTTTATTGCTTAAAAAGGTTTCGTCCCCTTTATAAGGAGTATAGTTATTTAAAATAAAGTCACTAACGTTTATTTCATTACACCATTTACCTTCTTTAAAATTGTTCCATTCATTATACTTCATATTTTACTACCTCCATTTTAATAGTATACCACTAAAAATAATAAATGGAATAGCATTATAACAAAAAAACACTTGGTGTTGCATTTGCAACAAAATAGTTTGTTAATATTTAATTTTTGTGATAGTTAATTGACAACTACTTTTCAATCAATTATACTAAATAAGTATGAAATTTATAGAGTAGGTGTGCAAAGTGAACAATGATATTATTATAGAAATAAGTAAAGAGTTAGGAGTTAGTGCCAAGCAAGTAGAAACTACATTAAAAATGCTTGCAGATGGTGATACTATTCCTTTTATAGCACGTTATCGAAAAGATGCTACTGGTAATCTAGATGAAGAACAAATACGTAAAATAGGAGAGGTATATGATTATCAAGTTAATTTACAAAAAAGAAAAGAAGACGTAATAAGGTTAATCGATGAAAAGGGTATGTTAACTGATGAAATTAAAAATAGTATTTTAAAATGCCAAAAGTTGGTTGAAATAGAAGATATATATCGTCCATATAAAGAAAAGAAAAAGACTAAAGCTACTGAAGCTATTAACAATGGATTAGAGCCTTTAGCTAAACAAATAATGGCTGGTAAAGACAATATTAAAACTATTGCTAGTAAATATATAAATGATAAAGTACCAACAATAGAAGAGGCGCTAACTGGTGCTAAATATATTATTAGTGAATATGTATCTGATAATTCTTATTATCGTAAATGGATAAGAGGTTACGTTTATAAAAATGGTGTGATTGAATCTAAAATAAAAAAGAATGCTAATGATGAAAATAAGACTTATGAGATGTATTATTCTTATCAAGAACCTGTTAAATATGTTAAATCTCACAGAATACTAGCAATGAATCGTGGTGAAAAAGAAAATGTATTATCAATTAGTATTGATGTAGATAAAGATAAGATAATTGATTTTTTAAATGAAAAAGTAATTAAACATGATAATAGTGAATGTAATGAGATGATTAAAGATGCTATAGCTGATAGTTTAATTAGGTTAATATATCCAAGTATAGAAAGAGAGATTAGAGCAGAACTAAAAGAGAAGGCTGATGAAGTTGCAATAGCTAATTTCAGTAAGAATTTAGAAAGTTTACTTTTACAACCTCCAATGAAAGAAAAGATTGTTCTTGCGTTTGACCCTGGTTTTGTTAATGGTTGTAAAATAGCAGTAGTTGATAAGAATGGTAAGTATTTAGATTCAACCGTAATTAAACCTTTCTTGAAAAATATAAATGATGATTTACTAAAAAGATATAAAATGGAAATAGTAGCATTAATTAATAAATATCATGTTGATTTAATTGCTATTGGTAATGGTACTGCATCTCGTGAAAGTGAGAAATTCTGTAGTGAATTAATAAAAGAATATAATTTGAATTGTAAATATGTTATTGTTAGTGAAGCCGGAGCATCTATTTATAGTGCCTCTAAATTAGCAATTTCAGAATTCCCAGATTTAGAAGTAGAGAAACGTAGTGCTGTAAGCATTGGTAGAAGATTACAAGATCCATTATCAGAACTAGTTAAGATACCACCAGAAGGAATTGGTGTTGGATTATATCAACATGATGTATCTGCAAAAAATTTAAAAGAAAGTTTAGATTTTGTTGTTAGTAAAACTGTTAATAGTGTTGGAGTAAATATAAATACTGCTTCAACTTCGTTACTTTCTTATGTAGCAGGTATTACTAAGAAAAATATCGAGAAGATTATTAATTATCGTGAAGAACATGGACGTATTAACTCAAGAGATGAAATTAAGAAGAAAAAATTACTTAGTGATAAAGTTTTTGAACAAGCTATAGGTTTTCTTAGAATTACTGAAGGTACTAATATATTAGATGAAACAGGAATCCATCCTGAAAGTTATGAAGTAACACTTAATTTATTAAAAGAATTAGATTTAACTTTAAAAGATATTGGTACTGATACTTTAAAGAAAAAGTTAGAAAACATTGATATTAATGAATATTCTAAAAAACTTAATACAGATATATATACTTTAGAAGACATTATTAAATCATTAATAAGCCCTAATAGAGACCCTCGTGATGAAATGCCTCAACCACTACTTAAAAGTGATGTATTATCCATTGAAGATTTAAAAGTTGGTATGAAATTACAAGGTACAGTTCGTAATGTTGTAGATTTTGGAGCATTTATTGACATAGGATTACATAATGATGGTTTAGTTCATATATCTAAAATAACTGATAAATATATTAAACATCCTAGTGATGTATTAAGTGTTGGAGATATAGTTGATTGTTATGTTGATGAAATACATGTTGATAAACAAAAGGTGAGTTTATCTCTATTAAAGACAAGTTAACTTGCAATAAATAATAATTATGTTATAATAACACCCATATATAAAGAAGGGGTGTTTTTTTATGAATTTAAGAAAGGAAATATTAAGAACTAGAATTAAAGCTGGAAATAATAACTATTATTCTATAACAGGTGCTTTAAAACAAGCAATAGAAGAACATCAATATGAACAAATAATAGAAAATATTCCTTTAATGTGTGAATTAACTGGAGTATTTAGTTATCCTTGGATAAATGAAATATCAAAACTATTTAATAATAAAGATATTTTAAATGTATTTATTGATAATTTAGATAAAATACCAGCAAGTTCTTTAGAAAAATGTATATATAATATACTTAAGGTGATATCTGTATATAAGCTTACTAATGAAGAATGTATTAAATTATTAAATAAAATATTAAATCTTAATTATAATTATACCAATATATGTGTAATTAATTATTTATATTTAATAATTTTTGATAATTATAAAGACTATATTCCAACTATGTTAATTTCTTTACTAACTAATAAAAAATACACCAATTCAACTTTAGAATATATTAATTCTATAATAAATACCCATGATTATACATATTTATTTAAAGATAATCTTGATTTAATATTACAAACTAATACAATAGATTTATTCTATTTAAAAGATTTATTAGGAGAAGATTACAAAGATATTATAAATAATGAAATAACTATTAATTCTAAACTAAGAATAACAGCACTTGTTAATAAATGCTTGCTAAATCGTTTAGATTATCATTCTTTTAGTGAATTAGAAAAAAATACTATTAATTCCAGTATTGAAATAATTTATTTAGTTATCAAAGATATATGTGCCAATGAAAATATAGATATTACAGATATCAAACAAATTGGTGATGGAAGTTTTTCAACAGCTTTATTAATTGGTGAAAAAGTTTTTAAATTTGGAGTTAATAGAAATAATGATACATTTTCTAATAATCCATATATAGTAGCACCTCTATTGCGTAAGAAAATAGAAATAGACGATTTAAATAGTATATTTATTGAAGTTTGCGAAAGAGTTGATACGAATACTAAAATAGATGAAAATGATTTATATGAGATTTATAAAAAGGTAAGAGATATTGGTTTAATATGGACTGATGTATTACTAGATAATGTTGGTATTTTATTAAAAGATAATAAAAGATACTGGAGAAAAAATCTACCAGTATCTGATGGGTCATTAGGATTGCAACCATATATTGGTGGTGAACAATTAAAAAAAGGCGATATCGTTATCATTGATGCTGATTTTATATATGATGAAAATGATCCGGAAGTTGAATATGATTTATGTCATCATGAGTTATGTCATAGATTTGAAAATCAATATCAAAAATCAAAAGAGTTAATTAATAAACATCGATAATTGACAAGTTTTGGCAACATTTGTCGAATCGGTTGAAATTTAGATTTTTATACTTATAATAGAACATCAGAACGCAAGCCTTAGGCGGCTTTCCGGCTTTTCAGGGGGTTATATAATTCAATGGAAAGTGCAGGTGATAGTTATGAAGAAAGATATTAATCCGGTATTTATAATTGTCTTGTTTTTTATAATAATAGTTTTACTAATATTATACTAAATAAAAACCACCTAATAGGTGGTATATCCAAATCGGATAGCCGCTGAAAAACTTGCGTTCTATCAACATAATTATATAAAATTTATTGATTAATTGCAATAACTTTTTTTGTTAAATAAAAAATGTCAACAAAAATAAGCATGAGTAATAGTGTTAATTAGTATTTAACATAAAAACTTGTCGTTATTTGATAAGTTTTGACAACTTTTGTCGAATCAGTTGAAATTCCAATTTTTTTTATATATTATAGAGCATCAGAACGCAAGCCTTAGGCGGCTTTCCGGCTTTTCAGGGGGTTTTATAATTCAATGGAAAGTGCAGGTGATGGTACTGAAGAAAGATATTAATCCAGTATTTATAATTGTCTTGTTTTTTATAATAATAGTTTTACTAATATTATACTAAATAAAAACCACCTAATAGGTGGATATCAAACATTTCGATAGCCGCTGAAAAACTTGCGTTCTATCAATATAATTATATAAAAGTTATTCATTTATTGCAATAGCTTTTTTTGTTGTTTTTTGTTGAGAGTAATGATATTATTATTTTAGATAAAAATAGAATTTGTGGGTAAAATAAATCACAAATTTTAAAAATGAAAGGTGTTGTTGAATTATGGCTAAAAATCAAAATCGGGGGGGGGCTTTGTAATAACAATATAAGCCTTTCTAAAACTTTAGTAGGTGAAAACCTATGACAATCAGGGGTAAAAATCTTTATTTAAAAAAGAATAATAAAAATAAAAAGATAATAATAAGTACAATAATAGTAGCTATACTTGTAATAATTATAAGCAGTTATAGTTACGCTTTATGGTCTGCTACAGAAGAACAAGAAGGTTTCAATCAAGTAAATATTAGCTGTTTAGATTTAGTAGTTAACGATAATAAACCAATAAACTTAGTTAATTCTTATCAACTAAGTGATCATGAAGCCCTAGAACAAGTACCATACACATTTAAAATAACTAATAATTGTAGTGAAGATGAATATGTTAGTATTCAATTAGATATGAAAAGTAGTAATACATTATTAACAAACAATTTAAGATTATCTTTAATAAGTGATAATGATTATATAGTATGGCCATCACAAATAAGTGAATTATCAGATAGTAATGAAATAAATATAGATGGATATAATACTGCTAAGAAATTAGAGATAGAAAAGATAGATGGAAACACTACCAAAGAATATAATCTATATTTATGGATAGATGAAGATACACCTTATGAAGATATTAATAATAAAACATTTGAAAGTAAGATAGAAATAAACAATGTTAATGAACCAGAAAATAGTAATCCAACTAAATGGCATATAACGTATGATTTAGATGGAGGAATACTTACCAAAATAAATAGAAATGAATATGATGAAAACGATACAACATTTAGCATAAGTAATCCAACTAAAGAAGGATACACCTTTGCAGGATGGAGTGGTGGTAAGAACTTGTTGAATTATAATGAATTAAGCACCAGTGCAGTAAATGTTGGATATGAAGTAGATGAAAATGGATATGTTTATCGTAGTACACCTAATGGTAGTGATGATCGTGGTTGGAGTTATGATAGAAATAATGGTAAAGTAGGATTGTCTCAAGGTGACTATACATTATCTTTAAATTTTATTACAATTCCATCTAGTGAGTTGGTCTCTAAATATGGAGGAATAAATTTCTATGATTTTAATAATAATCATATATTAGCTGTACCTATATTTAATATGGAAAATGTTACAAGAACATTCACATTATCAGAGTCAAATAATATAGGAATAATGATAAAAAGTTATGAAGGAGTATATAGAATTCAACTAGAAGAAGGAGATATTGCAACTGATTGGGAACCATATATAGATAAACAAACTTCTGTAACAATACCACAAGGTAGTACAGGTAATAGAACTTATACTGCTAACTGGATACCTAACTAAAGTAGTAATTACTACTTTTTTTTCGTTTAGTTTTTTGATATAATCACTTATGTGGAAAGAAGTGAATTAATGAAATCATTAAGAAAAAAGCGTATATTAGCTTATATTGTAGATTATATAATTATAACTCTTTTAATTAATGTTATATCTACTATTAGTTTTATTAATCCAACCCATAAGGAATATTTAAAGTATTCAGAAAAATATATGGATGCATATACTGAATATGTAAAGAATCCTGAAAAAGCATCGTTAGACGAATTAACTGATTATAGCTACTATGTTATTAAATATGGTGTAGTTTATGATGTAGTTAAAATTGCTATTATAATTGCTTATTTAGGTGTATACCAATATCAAAAAGGTGGTCAAACGCTAGGTAAGAAATGGCAAAATATTAAACTGGAATCTAGTAGTGGTAAGTTAACGTTAGGTAAAACAATAATTAGAAGTGTTATATTATATAATTTAATATTTGTAGCATTGACTTGTATAAGTGTTTATACATTTAGTAGTAAAAACTTCTTAATAGCCAATGGAGTAATAAGCTTATTATCTAATATAATGGTTATCATAATTCTTTTAACAGTATTAATCCGCAAAGATGGACTAGGTCTTCATGATAAAATATGTAAGACAAAAGTAGTAGAAATTTAAGAAGGAAGTGTGTATTATGAAAAAAACAAAAATTATTTGTAGTATTGGCCCAAAAACACAAGTTTGGGAAAACTTTAAAGGCATTGTAGATGCTGGTATGAATGTAGCTCGTATTAATTTCTCTCATGCTACTATGGAAGAAAGAGCTTTAGATGAAAGTTTAGTTAAAAGAGCAAGAGAAGAATTAGGAGCAAATATTGCTATATTATTTGATACTAAGGGACCAGATTTAAGAACTTGTACTTTTAAAAATGATGTTATTGAATTAGTAGCAGGTAATAAAATTAGAATTGTAGAAGAAGATTTAGGCAGTGAAGGCGACGCCGAAAAGATTTCTTTCAATTACAGAAATATTGTTAAAGACTTAAAAGTAGGATCTACTGTACTTTTAGATGATGGATTCTATAGATTAGAAGTTATTTCTGTTGAATCAGATGGAGTAACTTGTGAAATTAAAAATAGCGGAACTATTACAAGTCGTCGTGGAGTTTGTATTCCAGGTATTAAATTAGATGTTCCATATATTTCTAAACAAGATGAAGAAGATATTAAATATGCTTGTGAACATGATGGAGATTATTTAGCAATTTCATTTGTTAATACTGCAGAAGATGTTCAAGCTGTTAGAGATTTATGTAAAAAATGTGGTAGAGATGATATGTTAATTATATCTAAGGTTGAGACTCAATATGCTATGGATAACTTAGCGTCAATAGTTGAAGCTTCAGATTACATAATGATAGCTCGTGGAGATTTAGGTATTGAAACTGGTTATGAAAATTTACCTTTATATCAACAAATGATGATTGATGAATGTCATAAACAAGGTAAAGGTGTAGTTATGGCTACTCAAATGATGTATTCTATGAAAAAGAATATTCGTCCAACTAATGCAGAAGTTACAGATGTATCTAATGCTGTATTACGTGGTTGTGATGCTATTATGACTAGTGATGAAACAACTATGGGTGAACATCCAGTTGAAACTATCCAAACTATGGCTAATATTTGTAATAGTACTGAAAAAATTACTAAATATGAAACAGTTGACTTTAAATTAAAAGGAACTGAAATTCATAACACTATAGCTAAATGTGTAGTTACAGCTTCACGTGATTTACCTATTAAAGCTATAGTTGTATCTACTGCAACAGGTAAAACTGCAGAAGATATTTCATCACTTAGACCAACTTGTGACATTGTAGCTATTACTCCAAATGAGAAAGTAGCTAAATGTTTAGCATTAAAATGGGGAGTTTATTCTAAAGTGGCTGCGGCTACTGATGATGCAGATAACTTTATTAAGATTGGTATTGAAACTGCTAAAGAATTATTAGGATTATCTAAGGGGGATTTAATTGCCGTAGTAGGTGGTTTCCCTAATGATGCTCATACTAACTTAATGAAGATTGAAGAAATTTAATTTGCATTTTGCATATTTTAATACTATAATAGGTTTATAATTTTAAAAAATTATGAGCAAGAAGAGTATATTAATTTGAATTTAATAGAGAGTCTATGGTTGGTGGAAATAGATAAATTGGTTAATAGAAAATCACTTGGGAGTTGGATTTCTGAAATTTAGTAAGAAAGTCTCGCAGGTCTACTGCGTTAACAAAAAGAGTATAAATAAAGGTGGTACCACGGATAATTTCGTCCTTTTTGGTATCATCTTTTTATTTTGAAGGAGGAAAAAAGATGTTTGAAGAGCTAGATAAGAGAAATACTAATGAAGTTGAATCAGAAATTGCTAAAAGATGGAAAGAAGAGAATATTTTAGAAAAAACAATTGAGAATAGAAAAGATTGTGAAGATTTTGTATTCTACGATGGACCTATTTATGCTAATGCTAAACCGGGTATTCACCATGTACTTGCTAAATCTATTAAAGATAGTTTTTGCAAGTATAAGACTATGCAAGGGTATAGAGTATTACGCAAAATTGGCTTAGATACTCATGGACTTCCAATAGAAGTTAATGTTGAAAAAAAATTAGGCTTTAAAACTAAAGCTGATATTGAAAATTTTGGAGTAGAAAATTTTTGTAAAGAATGTAATAAATCTACTGCTGAAAATATAGATGAAGTTAATAAAGTAACTGATATGATGGGGCAATTTATAGATACAGATCATCCATACATAACTTGTAGTAATGAATATATTGAAACTGAATGGTGGTTAATTAAACAAATCTATGAAAAGGGTCTTTTATACCATGGAAATAAAGTACTTTGGTATTGTCCTAGATGTGGTACAGAACTATCTGCTAATGAAGTTAGTCAAGGATATGAAGAAACTAGTGTTAATACAGTAATAGTACCACTAAAAAAAGTAGATGAAGATGTATACTTTTTAGCATGGACTACAACACCATGGACTTTAATTGCTAACGTAGCTATTTGTGTTAATCCTGAATTAACTTATATAAAAGCTGAATCTCTTGGTAATAAATTTATTTTAGCAGAAAGTTTAGCTGATAAGGTATTAGGAGAAGATTATAAAGTATTAGAAACTTATAAAGGTAAAGATTTAGTTGGAGAAAAATATGAACAATTAATGCCATTTGTTAGTGTTGAAGGAAAATGTCATGAAGTTATTGCTGATGAATATGTAACTGCAAGTGATGGTACAGGTATCGTTCATATTGCTCCAGCCTTTGGTGATGATGATAACCGTGTATGTCAAAAAAATGGTATTGGATTTATCAACCCAGTTGGATTAGATGGTTGCTATACAGAAGGTCCATGGAAAGGTAGACTTGTTACTGATAAAGACTTAGAAATTGATATTATTAAATGGTTAAAAGAGAATGATAAACTATTTAAAAAATTAAAGATTACTCATGATTATCCACATTGTTGGAGATGTCATTCAGCATTAATTAGTTATCCTAAACCAGCTTGGTATGTTAAAACAACTGAATATAAAGATAAAATAATTGAAGCTAATTCAAAAGTAAACTGGTATCCATCTTATGTTGGTGAAAAGAGATTTAATAACTGGCTTGAAAATATGGTAGATTGGGGAATATCTAGAAATCGTTATTGGGGATGTCCTCTACCTGTATGGACTAATGAAGAGACTGGGGAAGTCTATGTAGTAGAATCACGTGAAGAATTACAAAAACTTGCTATTGAAGATATTGATGTTTATAACATGGAATTACATCGTCCATATATTGATAATGTTCATATTAAATCACCTAAAACAGGAGATACTTTAACTCGTGTAACTGATGTATTAGATGTATGGTTTGATAGTGGTGCAATGCCTTATGCTGAGTTCCATTATCCATTTGAAAATAAAGAATTATTTGAGAGCCAATTTCCAGCTGATTTCATAGCAGAAGGAGTTGACCAAACAAGAGGTTGGTTCTATGTATTACTAGTAATTTCAACTATTATAAGTGGTGAATCTAGTTTTAAAAATGTAGTTGTTAATGATATGGTACTTGATGGTAATGGTAAAAAGATGAGTAAATCAGTTGGTAATATTATTGATCCAATTAAAGCTTTAAGTGAGTACGGAGCAGATAATGTTAGATGGTATATGTTCTATGCTTCACCTGTATGGACTCCATTACGTTTTGATATTAATGGCCTTAAAGAAGTATATTCTAAATTCTTTAATCCGTTAAAAAATACTTATAATTTCTTTAGTCTATATGCTAATACAGATAATATTGATATTAATGAGTGTAATGTATTAGTTAAAGAGCGTGAAGATATAGATCGTTGGTTAATAAGTAAATACAATAAATTGCTTAAATATGTAACAGAAAGTTACGAAGAATATGATTTAAATAAAGTAGTAAGAAGTATTACTAACTTTGTAAGTGAAGATTTATCTAACTGGTATATTCGTCGTAATCGTAATCGTTTCTGGGGTAATACTTTAGATAATTCTAAAAAGAGTGTATATATAACTACTTATGAAGTATTAGTTGGATTATCTCAAATGATAGCACCTATAGTGCCTTTCTTAAGTGAAGAAATGTATAAGAAATTAACTAAAGAAGATTCAGTTCATTTGAGTGATTTCCCTAAATATAATGTAGAATTAATTGATGAAGAGTTAGAGGAAAAAATGGATTTAGTTCGTGATTTAATTAGTATTGGACGTAATATTCGCGAAGAAGTAAAAATTAAAGTAAGAGAGCCATTAAAAGAAGTATTATTAGATGGAAAATTACAAAATAAGATAACTGATTTTATTAACTTAATTAAAGAAGAATTAAATGTTAAAAATGTAGTATTTATTGATGATTTAAGTAAGTATATGAATTTTAATGTTAAGCCTAATTTCAAAGTGGTTGGTAAAGTATTTGGTCCAAATATTAAGGAATATCAACAAAAATTATTAGAATTATCTAATGATGATATTAAAGCATTAGAAAACAATGAAACTATTAAAATGAATATAGCTGGAGTAGATTATGATATCAATTTAGAAATGGTTGATATACGTATAGAATCTAAAGAAGGATTTGATGTAGCAGAAGAAAATAATAAATTTGTTATATTGAATACTGAAAGAACTAAAGAATTAATATTAGAAGGTTTAGCTCGTGAATTCATTTCTAAAATTCAAAATATGCGTAAAGAAAAAGAATTCAATGTAGCAGATAGAATTAAAATTCATTATAACTCTGATAGTGAATTTGACGAAATGATTAGTAAATTTGGTGAACTTGTATCTAGTGAAACATTAGCTACTGAAATAATTAAGAGTGATAACAATTTTAACAAGTTAAATGTTAATGATCATGAAGTGGCTTGTGACATTGAAAAAATATAATGTTATTAAACTGAGAATATATGATATTACTCAGTTTTTTTATAGCTTTAGTATAATTAATTAAAAATTTTTCATACTAAATATGAAAGGAATTGATTATATGGAACAAAATTATAAAAAAGTACCAGATATAATTACTGGTAAAGATTTAGATTATCTAGCAGATATGTTTAAATGGTTTTATGATGCATATAAATGTGTTGAAAATGATTTAACAATAGTTAATGATAATGAAATTAAAAAACAAATGAAAAAATGCAGTAATAACTTTTATGATTATATGAATACTGTATTAGATTTATTAGAAAAAGGGGGACAAAATGAATAATAAAGTTAATAATCCAAAAGTTGAAGTACCAACTGGTATAGCACTTAATGATAAGGATTGTATTGAAAAACTATTAGTAGCTTTAAAATATTTAAGTAAAGATATGACAGTAGCTTTAACTGAAGCATCTAATGAAGAATTATATAAAGAATATAAAAAAATATTTGACACTATAATAGAAGATCAAAGAGATACATTTGAATTAATGTTTAGAAATGGTTGGTATGTTTTAGAAAAAGCCGGAACTACTAAGATAAATGAAAAAGTAAAAACATTAAATCAAGAATTTCAAGATTTAAATTAAAGATAATATCTATAAAGGTATTATCTTTTTTACATTTATTTGATGTTTTCTATACTGACTTTGTTGTTAATATTTAGTAAATTGCAAAGTATAATTTAATGTAGTATAATATTTACGTTTAGTTAGGAGATAGTTTATGAAAAATAAAATAATAAATGCTTGGAAGAATAATCGAGTTTTATTTGTATTATTTGTCATTTTAATAGTTTGTTTTATTATCATTATGGGAATTGGAGCAAAATACTTTATTGGTAATAACAAATCAAGTTATGGTGATAGATTAGAAATAACTAAGAAGGTAAAAGTATCTGATAAAGATAAAAAAGAATATCAAGAGTTCTTTAAAAATGATGAAAATGTAAGTGAAGTTAAAATAAGTGTAACTGGAAAAATCATTTATATCAGATTAACTTTTAAAAATATTAGTTTAGTAGAAGCTCAAAGTAAAGCATTGCAATCTATTGAAAAGATTAGTGAAAAGATTCAAAAAACATATGATATCAACTTTACTTTAATAGAAGAAAAGAAAGATGATAATGATGGTTTTACAATTATGGGAGCAAAGAATAAAGGTCGCTCTAGTATTGTATGGAATAATAATACTCCAGTTAAAACCGAGGAAAATGAGTAGTGATAGTTTATGAAAAATAATAAAAAAACAAAAATAATATCAATAATATCTATGGTATTTATTATAATTGTTGGTATAATTATTTATAATGTATTAAGTGATGAAAATAAAATAACATCAGCAGAAAAAAGATGGATAACTGACAACAGTGCTAAAGTTCAAAATATAAATGTTTTAAATAACGAAAACATATTTGGCAATGAAGGTGTTGGTGTTTTCTATACTTTTATAGAAGATTTTGAAAAAGAATACAGTCTAGATTTAAATCCTGTAACATTTAATAACGGAGAGTCTAGTGATGGTGTTGGATTATCTGTAGTAAATGAAATCAATGATAATCAATACGAGTTTTATAATGACCATTATGTTTTAGTAAGTAAGGAATATGAGCTAATTAACGAAGAAAGAAATATTAATGGTAAAAAGATTGGTTTATTAAACAGTAATTTATCATATGTAAGTGATTATTTAACAAATGTTTCTAATTTAGTATTTGCAGAATATGACAGTAAAGATGCTTTACTTGACGCCTTTAGCAAACAAAAAGATATTAATTATATTATTGTTCCATTAATTGAATACATGGATGTAATATTAAAAAATAATTATTCTATAGTATATCATTTTAGTGATATTGAAAGACATTATGTACTTAATACTAGTGATGATTACTTTAGTAGTGTATTAAGAAAATTTTTGAATGTTTGGAAAGAGAATAATCTATCAAAAAGTATAGATGAACAAGAACTAAAGTTGTTCTTAAACGAATTAAATATTAGCCAAACTGAACTAGATGCTATGGTTAGTATTGATTATCAATATGGTTTTATTAACAATAGTCCATATGAAGTATTAATAAGTGGTAATTATGGTGGTATAACGGCAGTATATTTAAAATATTTTAGTGATTTTAGTGGTGTAGAAATAGATTTTAATAAATATAGTAGTTTAAAGAAGTTTAATAATGATATTGAAGATAAAGATATAGATTTATATTTTGATTATTTTAATACTTCTAATGAATATAATGCTATTAAATCCAATATTCCTATTAAATTTGATGTAGTAGCAGACACTAGTGATTTTAAGGTTGTTAACAGTTTAAAAGCTTTATCCGATGTAGAAGTATATGTACAAAAAGATAGTGTACTAGAATCATTCTTAAAACAATATGGTTATTTAAAATTAAATACTTATGAAGATAATAGTGATTTAAAGAAATTAGCTAGAAAACATGAAATAATAATCATGGATAATAATGCTTATGAATATTATTCAACTAACATACTAAGTAATTATAGTTTAAGATTTAGTGATTATGCTAATAAAGAATATGTGTTTAAAACTAAATATGATAATGCATTCAATAAATTATTTGGAGCATATATTTCAACATTAGATCATAAAACTTTAGTTTATAAAGGCGTTGAAAATCATAACCAAACAGTTGAAAGCGGAACTGTATTAGGAACAATTGCAAAATATTTAATCATAGTAATTATTATAGTTGGTTTAATTCTAATGTACTTGTATTATAAGAGTAAAAAAATTAAAATAGCTAAAAAAATAAAAAAAGAAGATAAAATGAAATTCATTGACCAATTAACAAGTTTAAAAAATAGAAATTATTTAAATGAAAACATAACTAATTGGAATAATAATAATATATATCCTCAAGCTACTTTAATAGTAGATATTAATGATTTACAAAAGATTAATGATACCTTAGGCTATGAACAAGGTGATGAAATAATTAAATCAGTTGCTAACATTCTTATTAGAACTCAAATAGATAATACAGATATTATGCGTACTGATGGAAATGAATTCTTAGTATATATGATTGGTTATAGTCAAAAACAAGTAACTAACTATTTACATAAATTAAATAAAGAATTTAATAAATTAGACTACGAATATGGTGTAGCATTAGGTTATAGTATGATAAATGATAATGCTAAAACTATTGAAGATGCTATTAATGAAGCAGTAGAAGAAATGCGTAGTCAAAAAAAATTAACTAAAGAGAGTAAAGATGAAGAAAAAAATTAAAGAAGTAATAAAAAAGTTATATAAAATCTTAAAAAGACCAGAGATGATAGTTTTACCAGGACAAATTGCGTTTTTCTTAATATTATCTATTGTTCCTACTATATCTTTGCTTTCTTATATTGCTTCTTTATTTCACTTATCTATGGATTTTGTGTATAATTTTATTACAAAAATGTTTAATGAAGATATTGCTAGCTTATTTATATCTAAAGGGTTTGGTAACGGAGTAAGTACGAGTATAGTTATTACAATGATAATAGCTTATTATATAGCTAGTAAAGCTGCATCTAGTATAATAGTTACCTCTAATACTTTATATAAAATAGAACAAAAACCCTTTATATATCGTAAGATTAAATCTATGTTTATGATATTTATAATTATAATGTTACTGGTATTTATGTTAATAGTGCCAGTCTTTGGTAATAAAATATTAGAATTAATAAAATATGTTAATGGTGGAGCAGAGATTACTACTCATATCCAAGTGCTATTACATATTTTAAAAGGTCCTGTTTATTGGCTAGTAACGTTTTTTGTTATTAAAACTATATTTACAATGGCTCCGGATGAACCTATTCCAAGTAGTAAAATGAATAAGGGTGCAATATTTACAACATTTGCATGGGTATTAATTTCAGCTATTTATTCATTCTATGTAACACATTACGCCAGATATTCTATTTATTATGGAAGTTTAGCTACAATTGTAGTATTAATGATCTGGTTCTATTTATTATCAATTGCTTTAACCGTTGGTATAGCTATTAATAGTGAAGAGATTAACTACCAAAAAAAGGAAGAATTTAAAGAAGATAATAGTAAATAATATTAATATGTACACAGGTATTATTTAGTACATATTTTTTCCTTCAATTATGTTTAATGATTTAGATTAAATAAGTTGAAGAATAATATCTAAGAGATAGCAATTGCTATTTCTTTTTTTATGATTACAACATTTGTCGAATCGGTTGAAATTCACAATATTTTATCTATAATAGAACATCAGAACATTTAGTTGATGGTTACTCTTATTCAGGGTGGTTTTGGTAATACCTAACTTTTCTTGATGAGAGGAGGGATACTTATGAGCGATAAATTCTATCATAAGTTGCTAGAGACTGCACTACTAGCTATAATTATCCTATTAATTGCAAAAACCATCTAGATTAGATGGTCACAAAATGTAGCCGTCTAGTTGAAACCTAAACGTTCTACTAATATAATTATATAAAAGATATTCACTCATTGCAATATCTTTTTTTGTTGTTTTTTGTTGAGAGTAATGATATTATTATTTTAGATAAAAATAGAATTTGTGTGTAAAAAAATATACGAATTTTAAAGTGAAAGGTGTTGTTAAATATGATTTTAAGCAATAGGGGGGGGGTATCTTTATAATAAAATAAGATGCCTTTCTAATACTTTAGTAGGTGAACAACAATGAGTCGCCTACATAGATTTGATTATCGAATAAAAGATAATCGTAAAAGAAATACATTGTTAGTAAGTATATGTTTATTAACATTAATTGTAATTGGAATAAAACTATACAACAGTTATGCTAAATTTGAAGTAGTAAGTGATAGCTATGAAATGATAAATGGTAAAGTAGTAGAACCAGTTAATGCCGTAGAGTATTTAACAAGTATAGTTGAAGATAACCCTGATACAATGTTTATAGATGATACACCAGATGAAAATATAAGATATATGGGAGCGAATCCGAATAATTATGTTAAGTTTAATAATGAACTATGGCGCATTATTGGTGTAATGAATAATATAGATGGTGGAGAAGTATCAGGAGATGGGGCTAGTAGAGTAAAACTTATTAGAGCTGAAAGCTTAGGAAACTTCCCTTTCTATGATAGTTGTGCAGATGAAAACTGGACAGATAATGGAGATGGAACATATACATGTTCATCTAGAAGATATAATAATAATTGGCCAAATAGTACAATTAATGAAGTATTAACAAATTATTACAATAATGGAACTCATGCTGCATATCATGGATATGCTACAGGACAAGGTCGAGATTATCCAACCTCTGCAATTGACTTTACAACTAATGGTTTAAATAATATATCTAAAAACTTAATAGAAAGTGCAACATATTATCTAGGAGGATATACATGGAATAACAATGGAAGTTTTGATGGTACAACAATGATAAACTCAAAATGGTATGAAGCAGAAAGAACAAATGTTGGTAACAATAATTTGATAACATGGTCAGGTAATTTAGGTTTAATGTATCCAAGTGATTATGGTTATGCAAGTAGCGGAATAGTATCAGGAAATAGTTGTAGAACAATAGCACTTCGTAATTGGGATAGTAGTACAAATGAACCTTGCAGAAATAGTGATTGGTTATTAGATTCAAGTTGGCATCAATGGACAATGACATCAGCTGCTAATTATACAACTAATATAATTTATATTAATACTTTAGGGCATATTTACGATACTTCATCATATTATTTATTCGACATTCGTCCAGTAGCATACCTTAAATCAACAGTTAAAATAGTAGCTGGACCAAATTCAAATGGTTCAGCAAATAAACCATATAAATTAACAATTTAAAAGTTATTCTAAAAAAGAATAATTTTTTTTAATTTCAATTTTATTTTAATCTTTCTTTAATATACTTCAATTATCAAATGAAGAAGGAGTGATTAAATAGTTTTAAAAAATTTCAATAAAACTTCAATGTTTATAGATTATATTCTTATTGAAACGAAGGGAGGTATTGTATATTAATATAAATATATTTAAAAGAATAGAGAAGAAATATCTTTTAAATGAAGAACAATATCAAAGTTTAATGAATAGTATTGATGAACATTTAGAAAAAGATGCTTATTTTGAGAGTAATATCAATAATATATATTTTGATAATGATAATTATGATTTAATAATTAATTCTATAGAAAAACCTATATATAAAGAAAAAATAAGATTAAGAAGTTATGGCATACCATCATTAAACGATACTGTCTTTTTAGAAATAAAAAAGAAATATAACGATATTGTTAATAAAAGAAGAATAGAAATAACACTACAAGAATTTTATGACTATTTTGAAAAAGGAATAATACCTATTAAAGATGAACAGATAATGAATGAAATAGATTATTGTTTTAAAAAATATGATTTAAAACCAAAATTTTTTGTAAGTTATAATCGAAATTCTTATTATGATAAAGATAATAAAGATTTAAGAATAACTTTTGATAAAAAATTGATTAGTAGAACAGATAATTTAAGATTAGATTATGGAAATAGTGGAGATGAATACTTTAAGAATAATACATATATAATGGAAATTAAATCTTTAGGAGCATTACCATTATGGTTTACTAACATTTTGTCAGAGTTAAAGATATATCCAACATCGTTTTCAAAAATTGGAAAAATATACATGAAAAACAAAAAGGAGGAAGTATATGTTTAATAGTATATTAGATACAACATTATCATTAAGTAATTTTGCAATATGCATTGTTACAGCATTAATCTTAGGATTTATAATATCGTTCTTACATATGAGAACAACAAGATCAAATAAAAATTTTATTAGTACATTATTTATTTTACCTACATTAGTTACAATGGTAATACTACTTGTAAATGGTAATTTAGGTACATCAGTAGCAATTGTCGGAGCATTTTCTTTAGTTAGATTTAGAAGTATTCCAGGTAATTCTAAAGAAATAATGGATGTCTTCTTTGCTATGGCAGTAGGTCTAGCAGTAGGTACAGGTTATATAGGCTTTGCAGTTGCATTTACTCTAGCAGTATCTTTAATGATATTGATATTACATGTTACAAATTATGGAGCTAGTAAAATAGATACTAAAGTATTAAAAATAATAATTCCAGAAAATTTAGATTATGAAGATTGTTTTAAAGATGAGTTTAATAAATATTTAAATGAATATGAATTAATTCAAGCTAAAACAACTAATATGGGTTCGATGTTTGAACTTACATACAATATTAATGTTAAGAAAGGTATAAAGGAAAAAGAGTTTATAGATAAATTAAGAGTAAAAAATGGTAACTTAAAAATATCTATCACTCATCCTTTAGTTGAACAAGAATTATAATGAATAATAATAAAAAAAGTTTAATAATTATAATAGTAATTTTAGCTATTATATGTTTAACTGGAATATTATATTTTACTATATTTAAAAAGGATAGTAATGATGAAAATACATCAACTAGCATAAGCGAATCAGTTAGTAACAATAATGAAATGGATGTAAATATTGATTGGTCTAGTTATGAAAAATATTCTATTAATTTAGATAGTGATAATACATCAATAACTAAAGCAGGTGTTTATACAATAACTGGTACTTTAAAAAATGGTAGTATAACTATTAATACTAGTGATAATGTTAAATTAATACTTGATAATGTTTCTATTACGAATAGTAGTGGACCTGCTATTAATGTAGAAAATGCTAAAAATGTTTATATTAATTTAGTTGGTAATAATAAAATAGTATCAACAACTACTGAAGAATTAGATGGAGCAATTTATTCGAAAGATAATTTATTAATTGAAGGAGATGGCACACTTAATTTAACAAGTAACTATGATGGTATAGTATCAAAAGATGACTTAGTAGTTAATAGTGGTACATTAAATATTATAACAAGTGATGATGGAATTAGAGGAAAAGATAGTATTACAATTAATGATGGTAATATAAGTATTACTAGTGATGGTGATGGAATTAAAACTACTAATGAAGAAGAAAAAGGTTCTATTACTATAATAGATGGTAATATCAATATTACTAGTAAAGGTGATGCTATTGATAGTATCAGTACATTAAAAATTAGTGGAGGAACATTTAATTTAAAAACAAGTAATACTGATACAACAATAAGTACTAAAGGTATAAAAGCTGCCAGTAATATGGTTATAGAAAATGGTACATTTACTATAAATACAACAGATGATGCACTTCATTCAAATGCTAGTATTTCAATTACTAATGGTACATTTGAGTTAAGTAGTGGTGATGATGGTATTCATGCTGATGATAAGTTAATTATTGATAATGGAACTATTAACATAATTAAATCTTATGAGGGTATAGAAGCTACTGATATTACAATCAATGATGGTACTATTAATATAAAAGCTAGTGATGATGGAGTAAACGTATCTGGTGGTAATGATACAGGTGGTAATGGTAGAATGGATATGTTTGCATCAACAGATGGTTATTTAACTATTAATGGTGGTAATGTATCGGTAAATGCTGATGGTGATGGTTTAGATAGTAATGGTTCTATAAAAATAACTGGTGGTACAATATATGTTGATGGTCCAACTAATAGTGGTAATGGAGCATTAGATTATAATGGTACTATGGAAATTACTGGAGGAACATTAATTGCTGTTGGATCATCAGGCATGTCTCAAAATGCTACATCTGCAAATCAAGTTAGTGTTTTAATTAATCTATCAAATTACTATAGTGACGAATTTACCTTTGGTGGTATTACTTATAAACCAAGTAAACAATATAATTCAATAATTATATCATCTAGTAAGTTAGAAACTGGTAAGAGTTATGATTTAGAAATTGGTGGTGAAGTTGTAACTACTGTAGAGGTAACTGATAATGTAACTAATAGTGGTAATGGTGGTATGCAAGGTGGCCCAGGCGGTGGTATGATGCGAGGTAACCAAAATGGTGGTAATAACCAAGACATGCAAAGTGGCCAAAGAAGAGGTATGAGACAAAATTAACTATGGAGTATAACAAAAGTTTTTGTTATACTCTTTTTAAGAAGGTGTAGTTATGAATTTATCAAAATCGAAATATTGTAATGGTGTCCAATGTAAAAAAATGTTATGGTTACAAAAGAATAAGCCAGAAGAAAAAATGGATGTAAGTAACGATTCAGTATTAGATAATGGATCTCTTGTCGGAGAGTATGCTAAAAAATTATTTGGTGAGTATATAGATATTGAATTTAATGAAAACTTAAATAAAATGATAAGTGATACCAAAGAAGCACTAAATAATAAAGAGTGTATTATTACTGAAGCATCTTTTAATTATAATAATAATTTTTGTAGTGTTGATATTTTAAAAAAGAATGATAATAACTATGAAATATATGAAGTTAAAAGTTCTACTGAAATAAAAGATATATATAAAGATGATATTGCTTATCAATACTATGTTTTAACTAATTTAGGATTAAATGTTACTAAAGCATGTATTGTTCATATAAATCCTTTCTATGAAAGAATAGGTGATTTAAATCTCCAAGAACTATTTAAAATTAATGATGTAACTGATGAGATTATATTAAAACAAGAAGAAGTTAAAACAAGAATAAAAGAAATAAATGAATATATGGAAAATAAAGAAGAAATACCTAATGATATAAGTATTAATTGTGTTAAACCATATGATTGTCCATTTTTTAAATATTGTAGTAAACATTTACCAAAAAATAATGTATTTAATATAAGATTAATGCGTAATTCTACTAAATTCAAATTATATAGTGAAGGAATATATAGCTATGATGATTTATTAAATAGTGATATTGATTCTAAATACAAACAACAAATAGAGTATGAACTATATGATAAAGATGATTATATAAATAAAGATAGTATAAAAAATTTTTTAGATACCCTATATTATCCTTTATATTTCTTAGATTTTGAAACATATCAACAATCAATACCAGAATATGATTATATAAAACCATATATGCAAGTTCCATTTCAATATTCACTTCATTACATTGATAGTGAAAATGGTACTTTAAAACATAAAGAATTTTTAGCAGATGCAGGTATTGATCCAAGAAGAAGATTAGCAGAAAGCTTAGTTAATGATATACCTATGGATGGATGTACAATTGCTTATAATATGAGCTTTGAAAAGTCAGTTATTAAAAATTTGGCTAGAATATATCCGGACTTAAGTAAACATTTAATGAACATTCATGATAATATGTATGATTTAATGATTCCATTTAAAAATAGAGAATACTATACTAAAGATATGCATGGTTCTTATTCAATTAAATATGTACTACCTGCTTTATTTAAAGATGATCCAAGTTTAGATTATCACAACCTAGAAGGAGTACATAATGGTAGTGAAGCTATGAATACGTATGCTAACTTAAGTAATTTAAGTAAAGAAGAACAAGAAGTTATGAGACATAATTTACTTAAATATTGTGAATTAGATACTTATGCTATGGTTAAAATATGGGAAAAATTAAAAGAAATAAAATAAAACTATAACTGTTTTGTAATCCATGTTATTAATAAATTAACTACATAATCTATTTCTTTTTCACTTAAGACTTTATCTTTAGGGATATGATGCCATTTTTCTAAGCAACCTCTACAACAACAGGCACATGCATGCTGAGCAATAAAAATAGGATGTTCTTTAAAAGGTGTTTGTTTACCATCTTTAGGATTATTAGGAATAAGTCTCATTTTTATAAAATCATAAGCATGACTACGGATTAAATCAAGACCTTTTTCTTTGACATATTCAATATCTTTAGTCTTTAATTTAAAACTACTTCTATATTTAGATTTACTTAATTTATATAAAATAATATCGTTCATACATATTTCTCCTCTAGGATTAATATACAATAATAATTGATTATTTTAAATAATTTGTTATAATAAACGCTACTAGTGAGTTGATAAATGTGAAGAATTATAAATTAGATAGATTAATGATATATAATTACATTACTGGTAATCTAGATGGGAATATAAAGAAAGTGTTAGAAAATGATCCTAAATTTATGATGAAAGTTATATCAATTACCCAAGATAAGAAGTATTATGATTATGCTTCTATAGACGTTAAAAATGATTACTATTTTATAAAAAATATATTAGATATTTTTTCCAATGATATTGAATTTTTAGAAGATGTTATTTCTTTATTTGCATCTACTAGGAATAGTATAAATGTTTATCTAATAGATATATATATCCAATTTTCAAATATATTAATTAAGAATAATACTAATAGAAAATATAATTTTGAAATAAGTTATTATCGTGAACAAATAGCAGTATTTTATGGATGTATAAAAGAATTTATATTTGAAAGTGAAGAAAAAATGTTAGGTAAAGGTTTTGGTTATATTTTATATACTTTTGATGAATGTGAAGATGTTATTAAATACTTTGCAAATCATTTCTTAAGTGAAATATTTTTTAAAAATCAAGATTATACTTTTTCAGATATTGTTCATAAAAATTTTAAAAAATACGATGATTTAAAAAAGTATGGTATAAAAAAATTTATACTAGATTATATAGCTAGAGAAGACATTATTTTAGCTGATTACTTACTTGCTAACATTGATTTAATAAAATCCATCGAAGAACAAATGATATCACTAGAGAAGAATTGGCAAATGTATATTACAAGAGTTAATTTAAGAAAAAGAAAAGCTATTATAGATTTAATTAAGAATATAGAAAAAGAAACTGGAGTAAATTGTAGTAATACTTTTTCTAAAGTATTAAATCAAATGAATATTGAAAATGATTTTCTAATCAATAAGGATAATGAAAGCGATAATATTATTTATTTAGAAGAAATAAAGTTAAAAAATGATATTACTAAATATTTAAAACAGTTATATTCTTCTAATATATTAGAAAAGATTGATTTTCCAATACCTAAGAATAAAAATAAGAGACTTTAATTTTTTAAAGTCTCTTTATGTATTTCTGTAGGTGCTAAATAATTAAATTTAGGAATGTTTCTTATTATTCCAAATAATAAAAAAATTATTACTAAACTAAACCATATTTTATTATTAATTCTTTTATAAATAATAGTATCTTTATTTCTAATGAATCCAACTAAGTAATCTATAATACATATACTAATAAATGGTAAGAATATAAATAATAATGGATTATATCTAAATGCTTGATAAAAATCTAATTTTAGTATAGCAAATAACATTCTAGTAACTCCACAACCTGGACAATAAAGATGGGTAATTTTATGAATTGGACATTCTATCTTGAAATCATAATTAATATATAAATATCTATAAACCAATAATAAAATTATGCCACTTATTAAAAAGAATAATATTTTAATTAATCTATTTTTCATTTATTAAAAAAAAGAATATAATTCTTTATACTCCTTTTTAATTAATTATTTGAATTGCTACGAGCTATTGCATTTAAATCATTTTGGATTAAGCAATAGTTAACAATGCTGAAACCAAATAATTGTAATATTAGATATAATACAGAATTATCAGTTTTATTTAAATTATGTTTTTCTTGTGCTTTAGTAGTAGCTTGACCCATTTTATAAGCCCAATAAACTCCCCAAATACCACAAGTTACTAAGCTAAGTAAGAAATCTTTACCTCCAGATAAACTATCATCACCACTAGCAACTCTCATTTCATCAGTCATCTCAATAAACCAAATAATACTGTAAATACCACAAGTAACAAAACTTAATAAAATACAAACTGCTATATTTCTTTCTTTAGTTACCATAAAAATACCACCTTTCTTTGAGTAGATATTAACATAAAAGTGTGTAATATACAAGAAAAAATATTTACTTTATTCCAAAGAAATGGTAAATTTATAATAGGGGTAACATTGCAAGGAG
Source organism: Bacilli bacterium (assembly GCA_017484065.1). GTDB lineage: Bacteria > Bacillota_I > Bacilli_A > RF39 > UBA660 > RGIG4822. The sequence continues at coordinate 39,736 of JAFUTX010000009.1, read as the reverse complement.
GAATTGTTTTGTTAAAAGCTAGTGTAGGATATAGTACTTTAGATAATGCGGTAAATGCCGGCAAAGAAATAGCTACTAATGCGTTAAGTGGATTAAAAGCAGGTACAATAGGGTTTTTATTTACATCAGTAGATTATAATCAAGAAAAAGTATTAAGTGGAATAAGGGCAGTTACTAAAAATATGCCAATAATTGGATGTACTTCATCTAAAGCAATAATTGTACCAGACGGAATTATAAATAGTGAAAACGGTTTTGGAGGAATGCTTGTTATAGATGATCCTGACTTAGAAGTTGGAGTTGCTTGTTTAAGTAAAGATAAAGATTTAAGAGAAGTTGGACGTAAAGCTACATTAGAAGCTTTAAAAAATGCTAATAAAGACTATGCTCCAAATTATTATATGATGATTTCAAATATAGAAGATGAAGAAGAGTATATTAAAGGTATTCAAGATGTAATTGGAGATATTCCAATGTTTGGTGGTAGTGCTGCTGATAATACAATTGAAGGTAAATGGAATATTCTATCTAAAGATAAAGTAATTAATAACGGTGTAGCAATAGCATTGTTTTACACATCTAAACCAATAGAAACAATTTTTACAAGTGAATATGAAGAAACTGATAATGTCGGAGTTATCTCTAAAGTTGTTGGTAAACATATACTTAGCGAAATTGATGGTGACCCAGCTATAGATAAATATGTTGAGTGGACTGATAAAAAGGAAAGCGATTTAAAAGGAAATAAATTGTTAAGAGAATCTGTATTAAGACCATTTGGTGTAAAAGATGTATTAGGAGATATTACTTTAATAAGACATCCTTTATTTGGCAATGATGACGGAACAGTAAAAGTTAGCAATCAAATTATAAAAAATACTGCAATAATTGGAATGTCTATATCAGTGGATAATCTAATAAAATCAACAGGTACAACTATAGAAAAAGTAAAAGCCAAACTAAATTCGCCGGGAGCTTATATATTAATGCATAGTGTTGGTAGAAAAATTGCTATAGCAGATAGATTAGATGAAGTTCATACTAACTTAGTAAAAGCTAGTAATGGTGTTCCATTTATAATGCCTCTTACATTTAGTGAGTATGGATATTCAAATCATTCGGGTAGTAGATGTGGTAGTTTGATGCTATCATTTACAGGATTTGAAAAATAACCAGTAAATTAAAACTGGTTATTTTTTTAGCTTGTCATAAATTTCATCTGGTGAAGATTTAGCTTCCATTTCTTTACCATAGTTAGGAAGTAGATGTAAGTGCAAATGTTTTATTACTTGAGATTCACCATAATTTACAAGTAATGTTATAGCTTTCTTATCTAATTTAGTCATAAGTTTATCAGTTAATGTTTTACTAACTTCATACATATGATTTAAAGTATCACTATCTAATTCTTTGAAATCAGTTATGTGTTTTTTTGGAATTAGAAGAACATGACCATCTACATTAGGAAATGCATCCATTATACCTATAACTTTATCATCTTCATAAATTTTCTTACTTTCTTTAGTTCCATTTATTATATTACAAAATAAACAATCCATATTATTCACCTCATATATATTATACAAAAATAAATATAAATAATAAATAATTTGTTTCTTTTATTAGGTATTTTGCATAGATTAAATTAGAGAGGTGAATTAAATGGCTAATTTTAAAGAAATAGTTACAAAGGCGGTTATTGGAAAAGCTAAAAAAAGTAGTGTTAATAAATTTCAAGTTAAACCAGAACAGACTCCCGATACTGTACTAGGTTGTTGGATAATTAATCATACATTTAGAGGAGTTAATAATCATGGTACAGTAGAGGTTAATGGTTCTTATGATGTTAATATTTGGTATTCACATGATAATGATACTAAAACGAGTGTTTGTAACCATACATTTACTTATGTAGATAAGATGAATATTCATTTAAAAAATCAACAAACTTTAACAGATGCATCGGAGATTATAGTTAGATCTTTAAAACAACCATCAGTTACAGATGTTAAAATTGTTAATGGTAATATTGATTTAACTATTGAAAAAGAGTTAGGAGTAGAAATAGTGGGAGATACAATGATTAAAGTTAGTATTGAAGATGAGGAAGACGAATACGAAGAAATAATTGATGACGAACAAATTGATAATGTAGTAGAGAGTATTGATGAACAAATAAATGAAGAATACTTAAATTAGTATAGTAATTACTATACTTTTTTGATATAAAAAGAAGTTGTTATTAAGGAATTAATCTTTTAACAACTTCTTTTTCAACTTTTTCTATATCTTCATATTTTTTTATTGGACAAAATTCACTAGTATCTACGCGATATAAAAGCATATCATCAGCATAATAAAAAGCATCGAATATAAATCTTTCAAACTTAAATGAGTTATTGCTATTAGCAATTACTAATTCACCAGTCTTTAAATCGATATAATTATATTTTTTATAAGCACGATTATATCTTAAATTAATATGGGCAAATTTTTCAACTAAATCAGTAGATATTAAATGATATGTAATATTCTTTTCTCTATAAACATATTCGTTATCGATAATTTTATTAGTTATTTCTTCTGTTATAAACTCAGTAGGTAACATAAAAGGATGATTATTATATTTACAAAATATATAGTCTTTTTCATTACTATCTTGTTTAGTAATAGTTTTAGTAGCTAGCTTATATTTTTCATCTAAAACACAACCAATAAAAGGTATATCAACTAGTTTAGTTAAAGCATTGTCCACTGTAGAAAATAAAACATATTTAATATTTTTTTTCTTCATATCATTAATATAACCACTGTTTAATAATGATTTAAATACATTTCCATTACCATTAGGTCCAAATAATACTTTATCTTTTTCTTTTAATAATACTTTACCTTCAATATCTAAAATTGGTAAGTCATCTTGAATAAAGAATTGGATGTTGTCTTTAGGATAATCAAAATAATTGTGTTCTTTAAAAAAAGTAATAGTTTGCATATTATTAGTAGTACTAGTCATAATATAAAGATTAATATATATTTGATATTTATTGTATATTTCTTTTAATTGATTAATATACATTTCAAACAAAGAAATTTTCTTATTATTAATATTTAATTCTAAACTTCCTTTAGGATATGATATGCCTAGTCTTGAAGCATTACCTCCAGCCATGATAACTACTGCATACTCATTATTCTTTATTAACTCTTCACCAATTATTTGATAATTATCTTTTTTATTATCAATATTAGTAATACATTTTAAAGGACTTATATTGTTAACATTAACATCCTCATCTTTATATGATTCAACATATATATCATGCATTAATTTAAAATCTATTTTTTTTATATCATTTAACAGATTAATCTTTTCATTATTATTCAACTCATTATAAAATGTTAGCAAATGTTGTTGATTATAATAATTTAGTTTTAATTTAGTAAACATTTTTTCACTTCCTTATTTTAATTTAGGTAACTGATTCATTTCTTCTAATGAAGTAATAACTTTATTTAAATCATCAGAGAATACTGGAGCTGTACCATCTTCTTTTTTCTTTAACATATCAAAGTAGACACTTTTTAATGTTTCGGTATAAGGTACTCTGACTATTTCAACATTTATACTATTTTCATTTGCTTTACTATCTATTATTGCATAAGTTAAATATGGATCAATAGTAGGAACATAAACTCCATTTTCATTTAATTTCATATGATTGTGTTCTCCAATGCTACCAACATTAATTATTGCTTTATCTTGATTAGTTAATGTAATAGGGGAATTAACAATATCTAATTTATTATCATTTTCAACACTAACATAGTCTTGATGAGTATGACCTACAAATGATACTTGTGGAGTATCACCAATAAACATTTTATTGTATTCATTAGTAGGTAAAGTTCTATCTTTATAAGGTGTCTTATCATTATGGGTAAATAGGGGATTAAACATTTGCTCTAAACTTTCAGGAGTAGAGTGATATAAATTAATTAAAACTTTATTTATTTCAATTTGTTCTTTTAATGGTAAATTATCTAAATATTCTAATCTTTCTAATCCTAATTTTCCTCTAGCCCATTTATAATTAGGATTAGTAGCAACTAAATTATCACAGTTACCTTTTATTACAATATCACTATTAGCTCTTATTGCATCAACTACTTCAGCAGGGTAGTAGTATTTAGTAACTAAATCTCCTAAACAGATGATTTTATCACAATTTCTTTTTTCAATATCTTTAAATATTAAATCTAAAGCTTCTTTATTTGCATGAATATCTGATATTATTGCATATCTTGCCATATCATCAACTACTTTCTATTAATAGTATATCATGAAATAGAATTAAAAAAAATCACATTTTTAAATGCGATTATGATTATTTTGTTAATGTTTTTTTTCTTGGCTTATATATTTTAATGTCATCAACAGTTTTATCTTCAATAAATATATTGTTATCTTTTTTTAAATTGATAGATTGTCATTCGTATTTAACTGCTAGATAACCAGGAAATTCACTATAGTTATAAGCTTCAATGTCTTTTAATCTTTCATGACCTTTATAAAAGATAGGATAATTTTCAACATTATACTCTAATATAGTATTGTTATATTCATCAGTTCTACTACCAACAACAGTTAATAAATACTTAGTTATATTTTCGCTTTCTAATACTGGAATATCTTTTCGCTCGATATCCTTTGCATATATTAAATTCATCATAAAACCTCCCTTGCTCACATGTATAATCGATTTTAACATAACTTTTAATTTTAGTAAATACCTATTTACTTAATTATTAAAAAATGATAAAATTTATAGTATAGTATATATCGTTTGAGGTGATTATATGAGTAATTTGTTTATGCTTGCAGCTTTTGATGAGTTTAAAGAAAATATAAATGCATTTTTGCTAACAATAGATCAAGTAATATATAAATTTACAATTTGGATATATGAAATATTTGTTTCTTTAGCTAATGCTAGATTATTTAGTGAAGATTCGATTTCTAAGATTTTTTACCGTATATATCTGGTAATAGGTGTTGTTATGCTATTTGTTCTTGCTTATTCTTTACTTAGAAATATAATTGATCCTGAGGGTGCAAGTAAGAATAAGGAAAATCCAACCAAAGTTATTATGAATATAGTAATCAGTTTAGCTTTAGTTGCAGTTATACCACAAATTTTTAATTTTGCATATAATTTCCAATCAGCTATATTAAATAATAATGTTATAGGCAAACTGTTTTTTAAATCTAATAGTACTACTGATACAAGTAAAGTAAATGAACTAAGTTATGCGGGAGGAGAGTTTGTTGCTCCAATAGTTAGAGCTTTTCTTTACACCGATGATTTTAATGGAAGAAAAGTCTGCCAAACAATTGAATGTGAATTATGCTTATTAGGTATTGATGAAACTACTATGAAAGATATAGGAATAGCTGATAATTATTGTAAGAATAATGGATATGATGAATCAGCCAAGTCAGAATATTACATAGCAGGTGTTGAAGAAAAAACTACAGCTTCAACAGCTAGAGAATTTTGGGGAGTAGCACTTATAGAAAAATTTCAAACTTTTAAAATATCTGGTTATTCAGCTATTGATGCTATGAATCAATTAGAAAATAATGAAAGAGATGACTATATAAATCAATCATTTAAAGATTATATACAATATAGAAAAGACATTGTGAAAGGTGATTATGAAGCGGCTAGTCAAGATAACTTTGCAAATTCTGATTACGGAGGATTTTTAACATATGGCTTAGTACTTGAACAAGTTAAAGCAAATAGAGTAAGCTCACTTAATACGCTTAGTGATGATATGGTTGTTGGAAGTGTTAAGTATAGTTGGCCACTTACTTTAATTGCAGGTTTATTCATGTTATATTTAGTTTTTTCATTCAGTTTAGATATGGCACTTCGATTAGTTAAACTAGGTTTTTATCAATTGATATCACCGATTCCTATAATGGCTAAAGCGATACCGGGAAAAGCTTCTAATATGTTTAGCGAATGGGGAAAAATAACATTAACCACTTACTTTGAAGTTATAATAAGATTATTAACAATAAATTTTGGTGTTTATGCATTAAAAATAGTAGGAGATACAAAAAATGATACACCTTTATGGAATTCTCTTAATTATTTATCTCCAGTACTTAGAGTTATTGCTATTGCATTAATCGTAATGGGAATAGTAACATTTATGAAAAAACTACCAGAGTTTATTTCTAAAATAACTGGTATTGATTCTAAGAATATGTCTCTTGGTATTAAAGATAAATTACTTGCTGGTGGAGCATTTACTGCAGCTGGTGTTGTTGCTGGAACTGCTAGATCAGGCGCAAATGCTATGACAAGAGCAGGGCGAAATGCTGATAACAAATGGAAAAATGCAAAAAGCCCACTTGGCAAAGCCGCTGCTATTGTCAGTGGTGTTGGTGGTGGAGTAGTCGGAACTATAACAAGTGGAATAAATGGTGGAATTCGTGGAGGAATTAGTGCTAAAGATGCTAAAGGATTCCGAGAAGGATTTTCTAAAGGAAGTGCTGGCGCTCAAACTCAAATTGACAGGGCTGGTGCAAGAACATATAGTGGAAATATAATTACGAGAATTGCAAATTCTAGTGAAGATAATTTAAAAAAATTCCAACAATGGAGTGGTGCTACTGTAGTATTATCTGATAAGACTAGAAAAGATATGACAGAAGTAAATGATATTATAGAAAATACAATTCTATCGGAAATCAATCGAGTTTTAGATAATGAAATAGAAGCTAATTTGGATAAAAATATTGCAGCATATGGAACAAGCTATGATGCTGATTTGGGCAAAAAAGCAAAAACAGCTATTATGCAATATAGAGATTATAAGAGGGAATATGATGCGGCTGTTAATGCAGGTAATGCAGTAGCAATGAAAAAATATCAAACACTTATGAATGATGCAAAAGTTGTTGCACAAACACTTGCTACTGATATTATGTCAGAGCATAATGATATTGTAAAATCTGGAATTAAACGAGTTGATTATATCACTTCAAGAAATAGTCAAGTTTCTGATGGCTTAGCTTATATGAAGGATAAAGAAGAAAATATTGAAATGATAGAAACCGATGTAAATGGAAATATTATGGTTGATGCAAGTGGTAACGCAATAAAAAAAGTTGTTGGTAAAGCACGTAAAAATAATGCTGTAAAAAGATTTGCAAATAAAAATGCCTTAAAAATGGATGATTTGAACAGAATGAACAATAAAGTTGATGAAAAAAAATAATAAAGGAGGAATAAAAAGGTGTATAACGATTATTTAATACCAGCTAACTCAAAGAAACAAATGCTAATACTTGGTTTCTTTACTGGCATAGACTTAGCTATATTTGGAACTGGTATAGTCTTAACATTTGTAATGTTATTATTAATTAGTGGAGTTAATAGTAGTATATGGAATGCTATTCTTATACTTTCACCAGCATTAATATCTGGTTTTTTGGTACTACCTGTACCTCATTATCATAACGTAATGCAATTAATTACTAATATAATTAAATTCTTTATTGAAAGAAGAAGATATTATTGGAAAGGATGGAGTATTCATGAAGAAAAATAAAAATTTAACTTCCCCATATACTGAAGATTGGCTACCACTAAAACAAATTGTTAATGGCATGATTGAACTAGAAAATGGTGAATTTGTTACTGGTATTAAAGTAGCACCTAAAAATATATTTATACTAGATCAAGGTGCCCAAGATAATATAATTTATCAATTACAAACATTTTATAATATGATAGATTATGAGTTTTGGCTAATTATTGCTGATAGACCTGTAGATATAAATATGTACATTTCTCAATTACAAGTTTTATATAATAATACTCAAGATGCAGTATCTCGTAAAATCATTATGCAAGATATAAATAAAGCAAATATGTTTATGACTGCAGCTTATAATGTAGTTGATACTGAATACTTTATTCTATTTAAAGAAAAAAGACCTGAATTAATCCAAAAGAATTTGCATAATATGATTTCCTCTTTAGCTAATTGTGGACTTAATTCAAGTCAAGTTAGCAATGATGATTTAAGAATGTTATTGGATAATTTCTTTAATGATCGCGTAAGTACTGATTTTGGGACGGTGATGGCATAATGGCTTTCAAAAGTGAAGTAGCACCTAAAGGTTTAGATTTTAAACCAACTGAATTTATTATAGGTGGAAAAAATTGTACAATTTTATCTATAGTTAGTTATCCTAAAAGTATTCCAGTAGGATATCTTTCAGATATTACTAGCATAAATGGTGTTAAAGTAGTTGCTAAGCATATTCCTATAGATTTTTCAACAGTTCAAAAAATGCTAAATAAAGAAATAGCTGATTTGAAAAACAGATATCAAACTGAAAAAGATAGAACTATGCAAGAGCGTATTCGCCAAGATTACGAATCAATTGATAAATTTGTTCAAACATTAGCAGCTACTCAAGCAAGAATTTTTGATTTTCAAATGCATGTTATGATAACTGCTGATAGTAAAGAAGAATTAGACTTAAAGAAAATTCAAGTACGTAATTATTTAGATGGTATGGGAATGCGTGGAGTTCCATTAATGTTTGAACAAGAAAAAGTTCTTAAATCTATAATACCAATATTTCCTAAACAAGATATTGAAAATAGAGTAGGAACACCAATACCTTCAATTACTGTAGCAGCTATGTATCCATTTGTGTTTGATAGTATTAAAGATCCAGGCAATGCTACATTATTTGGTGTTGATTTCTCTGGTGGAGTTATCTTATTTAATCAATTCTTGTATCAAGTAAAAAAGGAATTTAATCGTAATAATGCTAATATGATATTACTTGGTTCAAGTGGTAGTGGTAAATCTACAGCAGCTAAGCTTCTTTTAAGAAATCATATCCGTAATGGATGTCGTGTTATTTGTATAGACCCTGAGGGAGAACTTGAAGATATGGCACGTATTATGCGAGGAGACTTTATCGATTTAGGTAAAGGCGGTAACTTTGGACTTATCAATCCTCTTGAAATCGTAGTAGATGCTGATGAAGAAGAAATTGCTCAAGGTTTAGGATATACAATTCTTACTAGAACATTGCAACAATTAAAAGCATTTATGAAGTATTATGTTCCAAGTATTGAAGAAGATGTACTTACAATGTTCAGTGAAGTAGTACAAGATACATATAAAAGATTTAAAATAGATTTTAATACAGATTTTACACAATTTAAATCAAGTGACTTTCCTACATTTGATGACGTATATGCTACTATAAAGGGACGTTTACTTGCTATGCCTGAGGCTAGTCAAGAAAAAAATATAATGGAAAGATTAGAGTTAAAAGTAAGACCATTAGTAAATGAATTAAGATATTATTTTACAGGTCATACAACTCTAAATATTCAAAGTAACTTTGTTGTATTTAATATAAGAGAGTTAATGAATAGTGATGTTAATATAAAAAATGCTTTATTCTTTAATATTTTAAAATATGCTTGGGGTATGTGCTTAGATAAAAGTATTAATACAGTAATGATGGTAGATGAAGCTCACGTACTTCTTACTGGTGCAAATGAACTTGGAGCTGAATTCTTAGCTCAAATACAAAGACGTAGTAGAAAGTATAATACTGGTACTATAATCATTACACAACAACCTACTGACTTTGCTGCACCTAATGTTTTAGTTCATGGTAAAGCAATATTTGATAATGCATCTTATTACTTAGTAATGGGATTAAAAAAACAAGCAGTAGATGATTTAGCAAGATTAATAGATTTAAATGATAGTGAAAAGAATAGTATAAAATATTATAACCAAGGTGAAGGATTATTCATTTGTGGTTCAAGAAGAATGAGAATAAATGTAGTAGTTACTGCTGAAGAATTAGATTCATTTGGAGCAGGAGGAGGCTTCTAGAAAGCAATAAAGGTGGTGAAGTATTATGGCACAAAACAATAAAAATGCGATTGATAGAATAAATCGTCGTAGAGATATAAATCGTCGTGATGAAGTGGCTAGTAATACTTCACCTAAATTTTTTAGAAAAAATAAAGATATTCAACAAAAAGTAGTTGCTGATACTAATGAAGAATATGGAAATAATGTAAATGAAGAATTACAAAATGAAGAAGAAATAGTAAATGAACAAGTTGATGATGTTGTAGAAGATGAAAATATTAACAATACTGAAAACGATCAAAAAGAACAAGTAAATGAAACAGCACAAGATAATGCAGATTCTGCAAAAAACATGGCGGTTGATAAAGCAAAAAGTGTTGTAGAAGAAAAAGCAAAATCGGCATTATTAAAATTTATTGCTGCTAATCCATGGGTATTGGCTGTTATTATTATAATAATAGTTATAATTATGTTGATATTAATTATGTCAGGTTACGAACTTGCTGATGATTATGGATGTAGTTCAAATAATTATAACTATTATCAAGCTCAGTGTAAAGAAATTACAGTTGATGGTTCTAGATATGAAATGGATGATTATGTAGCAGGAGTTTTATCACGTGAAGTTGGATTATTTAGTGATTCCCCGGATACTTTAAAAGCTTTTGCTATTGCTGCTCGTACCTATGTTTTAAATAGAGTAGGTAGTGATTGTAGTATAGGTAATAGTACTGCTACTCAAGTATTTAGTGCTACTAATGATGAAGCTTTTTTATCAGCTGCTCGTGAAACTAGTGGTGTAGTATTAATGCGTAATGGGTCTTTAATTAGTACAGAATACGATGCATTTTATGTAAAAGAAGTTAATTCAGCTGTTTATACTTTGGCTCAACAAGATCAACAAATACCAGTTAGTTGGGTAAATGAACATAATGTACCAGCTACTTATAGAGCTGTAGGGGCTGGTGGACATGGACGAGGTATGAGCCAATATGGAGCCTATTATCTTGCTACGGAAAAAGGTATGAATTATAAAGAATTATTATCATATTATTATGGTAATGATATTGAGTATTATTCAATTAATGCTAGTTCTAGTGGTAGTGGTGCAACTATTGCCATGGGATCATCTAGTAATTATATTGGAACTATAAGTTCTAAAGATTATACTGTTACTAATGGAACTACTACTTTTGCAAAAGCTTTAGAAAATAAAGGTTCAAGTTTAAATGAATTTAATACTTATCTATTTAATGAAGTTGCAAGTGCTGGTATTGGAACTCGAGAAGGTGTTGTAGCTGCAGCACTAGCTTTGTCAGTTTATTATCCAGAACTTACTGGATATAATTTAGAATATGATTGGGGAGGAAAATATCAACAATTAGGTGCTAATCCAAATTGGGCTGGCCAAAATTCAGCTTTGGATTGTTCAGGTTTTGTGTCTTGGTCATTAAAAAATGGTGGTTTTAACTATGTTGGTCAAGGGACAAGTGAAATGTATACTAAATTTTCTAATAATTGGTGTACATCAAATTGTAGCGCTAAGCCTGGAGATTTGGTACTAACCCAAGGCACCGGACACGTTATGTTAATAGTAGGTGTTGATGGAGATGATATCTATACAGCGGAAGAACAAGATTTTACTTATGGTTTGTTAGTATCTAAACATGTTGGTGCTGCTAAAAATCCCACTTCTATTGAAAAGGGAAGAACTTTCGGAATAGTAAATATGGATAGTTATTATACTAATGAAGATAATATGATAGATGTTCAAGCTTATAAAACAGAATTTTCGGCTGTAACTGGTGTAGATGTTAGTAATGTAGATGTTGAAACAATTAGAAGAAATAGTTCAAATTCAAATTGCTCAAATTCAGTAGCAGCTATGTCTAAAGTATTGTTAATAGCAGGGCATTCATCTAATGGAACTTGTAATGGTAAAGATAATTATTGTAATCATACAAAAGATGGTGGACCGACATCTACTGGTCAAGCGCAAGTAAGTGAATGTCGTGGAGTTACAGCTTCTAGTGGATATGCTGAAGAAGTTGAAACAAGAAAGTTTGCAAAATCAATTCAAAAAGCTTTAGCAAATGCTGGAATAGAAGCTGATATTGCTAATGAATTATTAAGTGATGATGGTAGTGATTGTGCTTCATTTAGAAATGAAAGAGTCAATAATACTGCTAGTTTTCAAAGTATTAATTGGAATGATTATTCATATGTAATGGAGCTGCATTTTAATGCTAGTGGTAATCATACTGCTACTGGTACTACAACATGCTATTCGCCAGGATATTCTCGCCTTTCTGTAGATGACGAAATAATCAGTGCTGTAACTAAAAATACTGGTTATGGTAAAATTGGGTGTCAAGATCAACCTAGTGGATTAGATGATTATAAGTTCTTTATTGATAAGGGTATACCAATGACTTATTTAGAAACGGAATTTTATGATAATGGAACTGCAATGAATAATTTCATTAATAAAAGAGATAAAATAGCAGAAGATATTACAACAGTAATTGTTAATAATTATGGTGATTTATTACTTAAGTATGAACAAGCAAGTGCTCCGAATAAAGATGGTTTTAGATTATTAACTGACCAGGGAATTATTACTTACTATAATGGTGATGGTTCAGCTATGGAAGGTGGTAAGTTAGATCGGCATGGAGAACTGCTTGAGAAAGGTAAAGTTGCTACTAAAGGTAGTTGGGTCGGAGATGGCAGTGTAATATACATAGAAACAGATTCTTCTACTTATGCCAATAATAAATATTTCTATATTAGTGATACTGGTGGAGGATTAGCAACTAATCAAGTTGACGTGTATGCTCCAGTAGAAAAAAGTGCTTTATCACTTCCTCCTTATGGGAGATTTACCAATGCCAAGATTTATTTGGTAGAAGCTAATGTCGATTGGGATGAATATTTAAGAAAGTATTATGGAAAATAGGTGAATATTATAATGAAAAGATTAATATGTTTAGTTAGTATTTTATTTATATTGACTGGTTGTACTGCTGAATATCGTTTAAAAATAGATGATGATTTTGATGAATCAATTTTATATTATGTTGGTGATGGCGAAGATTTATATCAATATCGTAATAACAACATACCTTTATATTATGATGAGTTACCTCCAAGTGAAGTAACTGAGAAAGTTGAGGGAATACACTATTATGATTATGTTGATGTAACTAGTGATAAAAGTGTTACTAAATCATCTCATAGATTTTTAGATATAAGTGAACTATCTAGAGGATTTATAACTACTTCATGTATTGGAAGTATAGATTATACAATGAATAGTAGTGATAATACAGTTGATATCAGTACATTAAATAAATTTAAATGTTTTGAAGTATTTCCTAATTTAGATACAGTTAGTATTAAAATAGAGTTAGCTGATAAATATGAAGTTGTTGAAACTAATGCAACTCGTAATGAAAATAATACATTAATGTGGTACTTTAATAAGAGTAATCCAAATAATTGTAGTATTCACTTGAAATATAAAGATAAGAGTGGTTCTACTATAACAGAAGATAATACTAATAGAGAAGAAAGCAATAACTCGAGTAATAGTAGTATAAAAAATACAATTATTATATTATTAGGTATAGTATTATTTATTCTATTAATAGGATTTGTATTTGTACTAAAGATTAGAGGAAGAATATAGTTCTTTCTTTTTTTAAGTTTTTCAGTAACAAGTATTGACTTTTTCGAAATAGTCAGTATAATTTTTAGATGTATAAAGGCCTTACTTTATTGCATAGAAAGGAAAATAACAATGAGAAATTTAAGTGAACAAGAAATAGTAAGAAGAGAAAAATTACAAGAAATTAGCAATGTATGTAATCCGTATCCAGCTAAATATGAAAGAACACATACTTTAAGTGAAGCTAAAAATTTAAGTGATGGTACTACTGATGTTAAAGTAGCAGGTAGAATAGTTTTTGCCCGTAAAATGGGAAAATTATCATTTGTTAAAATCAGAGATATTGAAGATAATTTTCAATTAGAAATGAAAATAGATTTACTAGGTGAAGAAAAATATGCTTTCTTTAAAAAGCAAATAGATACTGGTGATTTTATTGGAGCTAAAGGTGAAATATTTACTACTCAAACTGGTGAAAAGACATTAAGAGTAGAAGAATTTGAATTTTTAGGTAAAGCTTTAAGACCACTTCCAGAAAAATTTCATGGTTTAACTGATACTGAATTAAAGTATCGTGAACGTTATGTTGATTTAATAACTAATGAAGAATCTCGTAAAGTTTTTTTAGGAAGAAGTAAATATTACTTATTCTTACGTAATTATTTAGCAGAAAATGGCTTCTTAGAAGTTGAAACTCCAATTGTTCAAACTAGTGTATCTGGTGCAACTGCAAAACCTTTTTTTACTCATTATAATGCCCTTGACTTAGATTGTAATTTAAGAATTGCTCCAGAGTGTTATTTAAAAGAGTGTATTGCTGGTGGATTTGATCGTGTATATGAAGTATCTAAATGTTTCAGAAATGAAGGTATGGATACTGAACATAGTCCTGAATTTACCCAAGTAGAGTGGTATGCATCTTACTGGGATTTTGAGGATAATATTAAATTTTTTCAAAAATTCTTATCAGAATCAATTAAATTCTTAACTGGTAATACTGTTATAAATTATCAAGGACATGAACTAGATTTTGGTAAAAGTGAATATAATAGAATTAATTACATTGAAAAGCTTACTGAAATATTAGGATTTGATTTCTTAAACGAAGTAGATGTTGATAAATACAAGGAAAAAGTAGTAGATAAAGGATTATTTACTTATAATGATATGATTGAATATAAATCTGTATCTCAATTAACTGACTTCTTATATAAAAAGTTAATTAGAGCTAATATTATAGAACCAACTATTATGTATAATTATCCAGCTATGTTAAAACCATTAGCTAGAAGAAACGATAATAATAGTAATATAGTAGATTGTTTCCAAGTAGTAGTTTGTGGTAGTGAAATATGTAATGCTTATTCTGAGTTAGTAAATCCAGAAATTCAAAGAAATACTTTTGAAGAACAATTAAAGGCTAAGGCTGAAGGTGATGATGAAACTATGGATTTAGATGAAGATTATCTTCTTGCTATGGAAACAGGAATGCCTCCAATATCTGGACTAGGTTTTGGAATTGATAGATTAATGATGATTGCATATGATGTACCATCAATTAGAGATGTTATATTATTCCCAACAATGAAACCACAAAATTAGCTAAAAAAATGCCAAAAAATGCCTATTAAAAGACGAAAAGTCTTTTTTTTATGGGATTTTTGAGCTATAATTTTAAATAGGGAGGAAATATATGAAAAAAAATAAGTTAGTAAAAGTCATTGGTGTTATAGCTATACTTGCTATTATCATGACATGGATATTCCATACTGGATCATTTAGTGGGACAACTTTTCAAGATATGGATTTAAAACGTATCGGATTTAGTGATATACCTGTATTACTATATTATGCTATATATTTCAGCTTAGATAAAATTGTTTATTTAATTTTCTTAGCTGGATGTTATGGTGTATTAAATAGAACTACTGGATATCAAAAATTAGTAGTTACTTTAGCTAAAAAAATAGAAGATAAAAAGAAAATATTTATTCCTATTATCTCATTAATTATAGTTGTGTTAACTGCATTACTTACTCAAACATTAGCATTACTTGTGTTTGTACCTTTCTTAATAAGCGTTTTATTAAGGAGTGGAACTACTAAATTACAAGCATTTGCTACTATCTTTGGTTCAATGATTGTTGGTATGATTGCTCCAATTTATGGAACAGAAGGATTAACATTCTTTAACCAATATGTAGGTGGAGAACTAGTAAGTAAAGTTTGGATTAAGGTTTGTGTACTATTAATTGCATACTTCTTATTAAACTTCTTTATAATTAAATCTTTAGGTAATAAAAAAGTTACTAAGAAAGATAAGAAGAAAAATGAAGTTAATGAAACTAAAGAAGAAGATGTATTTGAAATAGTTGAACCTAAAGGTAAAACAAAATTATTCCCAATTATTATAGTAGGATGTCTATTTATCATAGTAGTAATCTTAGGATTTATTAATTGGAATAACTTTAATATCTCATGGTTTAATGAAATGCATGAAAAAGTACTAGGAGTAACTCTTGGTAAAAATGATTTTGCAATATTTACTAATATTTTAGGAGGAGCTAACCAAGCATTTGGTTCATTTGATTTATTAACTTTAGCTATGGTATTCTTAATAGCAGTTATTTTAATAGCATTCATGTATAAAGTTAAATTTAGTGAATTCATTGAAGCATTTGGTGAAGGTTTAAAGAAATTTATGAAACCTACAGGTGTAGTTGCATTATGTTACTTTGTATTTGCAATTGTATACAATTCAGCAATTATGCCATATATCACAAGTAAAATATTAGTTGAAGGTTCTAAATTTAGTTCTATTAAAGTTACTTTAATAGCAATGTTAACTAATGTGTTCCACATAGATCTAGGCTATACAGGTTATAGTATTGGTTCATATCTAACAGCTTTATATCCAGATAAAATTGAAGCATTAACATTTATTTATGTATCAGTTTATGGATTATTAAGTTTCATTATTCCAAATAGTATATTACTTGCATTTGGATTATCATATTTAGATATTGACTATTCAAGTTGGATTAAATATATTTGGAAATTTGTTTTAATAATGTTAGTTGTATTACTAATTGTTATTCTAGCAATTTTATAATAAATATATAAAGGTTATTGACAATTGAATGTTAATAGCCTTTTTTATTACTTTAATAAATAAAATAATATGTTATAATTTGATTAAATAATAATACTTTGAAAGAATTATTATTAAAATTATTATAGAAGGAGTAAAAAATGAAAAAAGTAAAAAGTTTATTATTGTTATTTATGTTTTCTTTTCTTTTAACTGGATGTATAAAATTTAATGCTAACATGGATATTAAGAAAGATAAATCTATGGACTTTAGTATTATTTATGCAATGGACACTTCAATTTTTGGAGATGCTGATATTGTTGATAAAGACAGTAAAAGTGAACTAGAAAAACAAGGGTATAAAGTTGAGAATTATACTGAAGATAAGTTAAAAGGTGTTAAACTAACAAGAAGTATTAAAAATATTGATGAAGTTAGTAAAAAAGATGCTACAGAATATAGTTTATCAGGAATAATGCAAGAAGAAAAAGATACACCTATATTCCAAGTAAAGAAAGGAATATTCAAAAATACTTATATTGCTAAATTTGATTTTAGTCAAGAAGATAGTTCAGTTACATCTGATGATGAAGAATATGAATCAGATACTGAAGATGAACAAGATTATAATATTGATGAACAAGAAACTACAGATGAAGATACAGATATAGAGTGGAACTATGAAGAAAATGATGAAGAAGATTTTAGTGATAGTTTTGATTTTTCAGATAGTGCTGCTAATATGGATTTAAGTTTCAATGTTAAGTTACCATATAGTGCTAAAAGTAATAATGCAACTAAAACAAGCAATGATAACAAAGATTTATCTTGGACATTAGCTGCTACTGGAAGTAGTACTATTGAATTTGAATTTGCACTATACAATATGACTAACATTTATATAACAGTAGGAATAGTATTAGCTGTTATAGTAGTTATAGTTGCAATTATAGTATGTATGAAAAAGAAAAATAAAACACAAATAACTGAAGTAAAAGAAGTTTAATACTTCTTTTTTTCATGAATAAAATAATAAACATATCATATATTTAAATAGATTTACTAGGAGGAATAATATGATTAATAAACAAAATTTGTGGTTTTTAACTTTATTTAGTTTAATACTTGTACTTAGTATTTATTATTTTACGTTATCTGATGATACTTTATCAGTATTAAAGGAAGAAACAGTTGATAATAGTGCAGCTACTATAGAAATTGAAGAGAGTAATGCCCTTGCATCTATGAAAGTAGCAAATGAAGAAGAAGTACTTGCCAAAATGGAAGAGTATCAAAATATTTTATTAGATGAAAAATCTAGTAGTGAAGAAAAAAATGATGCTTATGATAATCTAAAACAATTAAATAATAATAAAGGCAAAGAAGAAGAAATAGATAAGAAAATAAAACAAACTTATAATTTAGATAGCTTTACTAAAATAAAAGATAATCAAATAAATGTAGTTGTATCAAGTGATAAGCATGATAATGAAATAGCTAATAATATTATTAGAACTGTTCAAGAACTATTTGAAAATAAAATGTATATTACTGTAAAATTTGAAAAATAATAGATAAAACCCACACTTTCTTAATATTTTCACATAGTATAAAATGGAAAGTAAGTAAAATTGAAAGTGAGGGAACTAACTTGAAAAGTAGTATATTAACTAATCGTGAAAAAGAAGTATTTGAACTATTAGTTATGAATAAATCAACTAAAGAAATAGCTAACTTTTTAGATATTAGTGAAAAAACCGTAAGAAACCATGTATCGAATGTCATGCAAAAACTTGGAGTAAAAGGTAGAGCTCAAGCAGTAGTTGAGTTATTAAAACTAGGAGAATTAAGTATTTAAATAAAGCAAAAATTTTGCTTTTTTCTTTTGCTATTTTAGTTATAAAGATGTTAATTATTAATATAATTAATTAAGGTGATTATTTTGATTAAGAAATCTATTACTAGAAGAATAATAATAGCAACATTATCTTTATTTGTATTGCTAATAGTGTATCATTTTCCAAGTAAAAAAGATAAAGTTGTTAATGAAAATGATATTAATTATATAGAGGTGGAAGGCCAACCAATATTTTTTATAGATTCAAATAATTTAGTAGCTAGAACTAAAATAGTTTTAAAAAAAGAGCTTAATCAAGTAGATAAGGCTAAAAGTATTATTGATTCATTAATAATTAATTCTAAAAATAAAGATTATATACCTAGTGGATTTAAAGCTATTATACCAGAAAATACTAGGGTAATTGATTTAACAATAGAAGATGATTTATTAAAAGTTAATTTTACAAAAGATTTACTAACTGTTAACGAATTAGTTGAAGAAAAAATGTTAGAATCAATAATATATTCATTAACAGAGTTAGATAATATAAAAAGAATAATGATATTTGTTGAAGGAAATAATTTATTAGAATTACCTAATAGCAGAAAAAAATTACCAGTTATTCTTACAAGAGATTATGGTATTAATAAGGTAGTTGATTTAGATAAAATAAAAGAAACTACTAAAACAGTAATTTATTATGTAGCTAAGAATGGCGATAATTATTACAATATTCCAGTTACATTAATTAATAATGATAATAAAGAAAAGATTGAAATAATAATAGATGAATTGAAAAGTAATAGTGTAAGTGAGCCCAATTTAATTAGTTATTTAACTGCTAGTAGCGAATTAGAAGATTATGAAATATTAGAAAACCAAATAAAGTTAAGCTTTAATAAATATCTATTGGATGATTTACATAATTCAAATATTTTAGAAGAAGTTAAATATTCTTTAGCTTTATCAATTAAAGATAATTACGGAATAGATAGCTTATCAATTATAGTAGATAATAATGAAATATAAAAAGTACTAATGATAATAAAAATTAGCACGAATTAGTACTTTTTTTTAGTTTTAACATAAAAATACTTGCAAAATAGTTGGTGTTGATATATAATTCTTATTAGTGATGTTCCAGTAGCTCAGCTGGATAGAGCATACGCCTTCTAAGCGTACGGTCGAGAGTTCGAATCTCCCCTGGAACACCATTAAAAAATTAAAGCTCTTTTTAGAGCTTTTTCTTTTGTCTAAAAATACCTTGAAAATACATTAAAACTTTGTTATAATCTATTTTAGAATAGAGAGGGATTTAGAAATGGCAAAGATAAGTTTAAATTTGTCAACTGGAATGGTAGAAAAACCTGTTTTAAGTTGTTTTAATAAAAATAATAATTCATATTTAATTTTAGATGCAGAAAATGTTGGTAATATGGGAATGCCAATAATTTATGTCTGTAAAATAGTTGGAGATAGAGTAGTTAAAATTAATGATGATAGTGAGTGGCAAAGTGTAAAAGGCTATTTAAAAGAAATTATAGCTAATCAACCTATGGAATACTTTATGCCAAGTTTAAGTATGCCTGCTGATGATATATATTTTACACAACTAACTTTATCTAATGATAACTTAACTGCTATTAAAAATAGCTTTGCTGCATTGGAAAATAGTGCTACACCAGTAGAAACAACTCCAGCAGCTGATAATAGTGTAGCAGTTGATGCTCCAATTGATTTAGGTATAGCTAATCCAGTAGTTAATAATGATATAAATCTTGGTGTTCCAGCAATTGAACCAAATGTAGCACCAGAAATAAATCCTTCTATTGTTAATCCAGTAGCAGATGTTCCGGTAATGCCAGATATAACTCCAGAAATAAATCCTGTTATGCCTACAATAGAACCTGCTCCGGTTATAAATACTGAAGTTGCTCCTACTATTGATCCAATTATTCCAATGGATAATCCTGTAAATAACATACCGGTTAATTCAGCAACTGATAATAGTAGTTCAAAAGAAAAATTCTTAAAAGGCTGTGAAATGATATTTGAAGCTTTAACTGAAATGAAATAATTAATACCTTAATGGTATTTTTTTTTATTATTTTCATAGTATTTTAATGTGATATACTATGAAAAATGTTATAAACTTTAATTATAATATGGATATCGATAATATTAAAGACGATAATGAAATCTATACTTTTGTTTATGAGAACTATACTTATTATTTTGTACCATATTATCGCAATGAAAAAGATATTGATTATTTAATAATAATAGGTAATGAATTAAAGAGTAGTGGTATTAATTTGCATAATATAGTATTAAATAGAGAGGGCAAATATTTAACTTATTATAATAATAAAAAGTATGCTTTATTAAGAATTAATGAAGATGAAAAAATTGAATATAATATAAAAGATATAATTAAGTTTAATAGAGCAAAAAAAATCAATGATAACTATGCTAAGTCTTACCATAATAATTGGTGTGAATTATGGAGTGAAAAAATTGATTATATGGAATACCAAATCCATGAACTTGGTAAAAATAAAAATGTTATTTTAGATTCTTTTAGCTATTATGTAGGGTTAGGGGAAAATGCAATAGCTTATGCTAATGTTATTAATAAAAATTTTAATGATGGTTATATCAATGATATAGCTATAACACATCGAAGAATATATGTTCCAAACTATAATTTAAACTTTTATAATCCATTATCTTTACATATAGATTTAGAAGTTAGAGATATAGCTGAATATTTAAAATCTTTATTCTTTTGTAATGAAGAACTAGCATTATCTAATTTACAATATTATTTAACTACTAAAATATTTTCTAGTTATAGTTTGGGTATGCTATATGCAAGATTATTGTTTCCTACATACTATTTTGATATATATGAAAAAGTAATATTAAATGAAGAAAGTGAAGAAAAGTTATTAGATGTTATTAAAAAAAATGAAAGTTATGAAAAATTTTTAAAAGATGCTTATTTGGAAATTACTAAATATACTAAACTACCTAAAATAAATTGGTTAATAAAAAAATAAGAGTTATAAAACAACATTTATAACTCCTTTTATTTCAGGTATTTCATTTTTTAAATATTCTTCCAAGCCCTCAGTAGTAGCACTTTGATATCCACAATGACTACAAGCTCCTAATAGTTTAACATAAACATAATTATCTTCGTATTTTATAAATTCTAAATCGCCACCATCACCATTAAAGTATGGACGTAGTTCTTCTATTAATTCTTTTATTTTTTCTTCCATTTTCTTTCACCTACATAACATAATAAATTATTTTATTTTAAAACTCGAACTTAATAGCTCGAGTTTAAATTCATATTGGTGCCCAAGGCCGGACTTGAACCGGCACGGGCTTTAACACCCGCAGGATTTTAAGTCCTGTGCGTCTACCTATTCCGCCACTTGGGCAGGCACTGTCTTAATCAATAAGACTATTTAAGTATATCGTCTTTTTCGTAATTTGGCAAGTGTTTTTAACAAAAAATACTTAAAAAACAAAAAAATATTTAAAATATTGTAAAAAAATTATTCTAAAAGCAAATATTTTTAATAAGATTTAATGGTGATACAATGTTTTTTAGAAAAATACATGGTCGTATTAGAGTAGTGTTTATAATAATTGTTATCTTTCTTATTTGTATTATAGGTAAAGTTTTTTATATTCAAATATTTCAATATAAGAAACTATCTAATTTAGCTAATTCATTATGGAGTAGAGAACTTCCAATCGCAGCAGATAGAGGAGTTATTAGAGATCGTAATGGAATAGAACTAGCTACTAATAAAACTACAACATCTTTAGTAGTAATACCTAATCAAATTAAAAATCCAGAACAAGTAGCTAAAAGTTTATCTGATATTTTACAAAGTGATTATAATGATATGTTAGCACATGTTACAAAAAGAACTAGTATTGAAAGAGTACATCCGGAAGGAAGACAGCTGAATTATGAAACTGCTGAAAAAATAAATAATCTTAATTATGATGGGGTTTATTTAGTTAAAGAAAGTAAAAGATATTATCCTTATAATACCGTTTTAAGTCATGTACTAGGCTATGTTGGTATTGATAATCAAGGTTTATCAGGATTAGAGTTATATTATAATAAATATTTAACTGGTAGTGATGGGGCAATAAAGTACTTTTCTGATGGAAAAGGTAATCGTTTAAAATTATCTGAGATTTATGAACCTAGTGCTGCTGGTATAGATATCAATTTAACTATAGATATAAATTTACAATTAGCCGTAGAAAATGAACTAGATAATGTAATAAGTAAATATAATGCTGAACATGCCCTTATTATGGTAATGAATCCTAATAATGGAGAAATACTTGCCATGGCTAGTCGTCCTAACTTTGATAGTAATAATTATCGAAATTATAGTACAGAAGTTATTAATCGTAACTTGCCGATATGGATGACTTATGAACCCGGAAGTACATTTAAAATAATAACTCTTGCTAGTGCCTTACAAGAAAATGCTATTAATTTATTTAAAGATACATTTTTTGATGGGGGTTCAGTAAATGTTGATGGAGCAAGAATTAAGTGTTGGAAAAGTGGTGGACATGGGTCACAAACTTATTTACAAGTAGTTGAGAATAGTTGTAACCCAGGTTTTGTTTCAATTGGCGAAAAGCTAGGTAAAGAAACTTTAATGAAATATATTAAAGAGTTTGGCTTTGGGTCCAAGACTGGAATTGACTTAAATGGTGAGAGTAGTGGAATACTATTTAATGTGAATAAAATGGGCCCAGTTGAATTAGCAACTACTAGCTTTGGTCAAGGTATAAGTGTAACTCCTCTGCAACAAATAAGAGGAGTATCTGCTGCTATTAATGGTGGGTATCTTTATACACCTTATATTGTTAAATCTTTTTCGGAATCAGAAACCAATAATGTTATTAAAGAAATTAAACCTAATATGACTAAACAAGTTATAAGTGAAGATACATCTAAATTAGTTAGATTTGCTTTAGAAAGTGTAGTTGCTAATGGTACTGGTAAAAATGCTTATATTGAAAACTATCGGGTAGGAGGTAAAACAGGTACAGCTCAAAAAGTTAGTAATGGTAAATACATGGTGGGTAATTACATATTATCTTTTATGGGATTTATGCCTGCTGATAACCCGGAAATTATTGTCTATGTTTCTGTAGACAATCCAAAAGGGATTGTGCAATATGGTGGTACTGTATCAGCTCCAATCGCCAAGAATGTTATGAAATCAGCTATTGATATATTAGGAATTGAACCAAGTAAAGATGTCATACCTCGTGAATATACTTGGTTGGATACTAAATATGTTGTTTTACCTAGTGTTCTTGGTATGAATAAAGAAGAAGCTACTAAAGTACTAAAAGGTTTTAAAGTAGAATACTCAGGCAATGGGGATACTGTTACTTATCAATCACCTAAAGAAAACCTATATGTTGAAGAAGGTAGTACTGTAAAGTTATTGTTAAATTAATATAAACAATAGTAAATAAAAGCTTAAAGATACACATCTATTTAAGTTAATGTAGTATAATTAGTATTAGGAAGAGGTGTTCATGTGTTAATTTTAGCAAAAGCAGCAATGGCAATGATGTTAGGCTTTGTCTTTGCAATTCTTATTGGATTTGTTTTAATTCCTTTTTTAAGAAAAATTAAGTTTGGACAAAGTGTAAGTTTAACAATTAATAAAAGACATTTAAAAAAGAATGGAACGCCAACTATGGGTGGGTTAATCTTTATTATACCAACTATCTTATCTCTATTATTCTTATATTTTAGGGGTAGTATAACTTTTAATCATAATTTAGTAATTTTAATATTTGTATTTCTTGCATATGCCGTGTTAGGATTTGCTGATGATTATTTAAAAATTAAATTAAAAAATAATGATGGCTTAAGTATTGGCACTAAGTTTTTATGTCAAATGGGTATAGCTTTAGTATTTTTCTACATATTTATGAAAAATGGTGGAGAATCAGTATTACGTATAACTAGTTTAGATTTAGTAATTCCATTAGGTTGGACTTTTGGTTTACTTATCTTATTCTTGTTAGTAGGTACAACTAATGCTGTTAATATTACAGATGGATTGGATGGCTTAGCTGGAGGATTATCTGTGATAGCATTTTTAGCATTTGGCATAATATCTTGGAATACAACTTGGATGGATGGTAATCAAGACGTAGCTATATTTTGTTTTATCTTAGTTGGTAGTTTACTTGGGTTCTTATTTTATAATACGCATCCTGCTAAAGTATTTATGGGAGATTTAGGTTCTTTAGCTTTAGGTGGAGCATTAGCAACTATTGCTATTATTACAAGACACGAATTATCTTTAGCTTTAATAGGAGGAGTATTTGCAATTGAAGCATTAAGTAGTTTAGTTCAGTTAGTAGCTATATTAAAATTTAATAAAAGGATATTTAAAAAAGCTCCTTTACATCATCATTTTGAGGAAATGGGATGGGAAGAAACTGATATTGTTAAAGTATTTTGGGTTGCTGGTTTAATATTAGCTATGTTAGCTATCACATATGGTGTTTGGTTATAAGTCATATAATGGGGGTTATGGTGATGAATAAAACTACTAGAAAATTTGATATTATATTATTTGGGGTAGTATTAATAACTATTATTTTTGGAATCGTTATGATATATTCTGCTAGTTCAGTGTGGGCAGAGTATAAATTTAACGATTCTTTTAAATTTATTAAAGCTCAAGGTTTTTTCTTTATTATTGGAATATTCATAATGTTATTTGTTTCAAAAATTGATTATCATATCTATCAAAAAAAAGCTAATGTAATATTACTAATATGTTTTATGTTACTTATATTAGTATTAATTCCAGGGATAGGTAAAATTCGTAATGGTAGTAGAAGTTGGTTTGGAATAGGGTCTTTAGGAATCCAACCTAGTGAATTTGCAAAAATAGGATTAATTATATTTGTTAGTAAGTATTTAGCTAAAAATCAAAATTTAATGAAAAGTGTGATTAAAGGAGCATTACCAATATTAGGAGTTATAGCTATCTTTTTCTTACTTATTATGTTAGAACCAGATTTTGGTACTGGGGTAGTAATAGTTTTAACATTAGTTAGTATTATCTTTGTTTCAGGAGTTAATATTTCTTTCTTTGTACGAATCGGTTGTGTTGGTTTACTTGGGGTAGTTGGTCTTGTTATAGCCGCCCCCTATAGATTAAAAAGAATAGTATCTTTTGTTAATCCCTGGACTGATCCTTTAGGTAGTGGGTATCAAATTATTCAGTCCCTTTATGCCATTGGTCCAGGTGGATTACTTGGCCAAGGCTTTATGCAATCGCGTCAAAAGCACTTTTATTTACCAGAACCTCAAACTGATTTTATATTCTCTATAATTAGTGAAGAATTTGGCTTCTTAGGAGTATTAATAGTTTGCAGCTTGTTCTTTATAATTTTTTATCGCTCATTAAAAATATCACTATCTTGTAAAGATTTATTTGGCAAATACTTAGCTTTTGGCTTATCTTTTGGCATACTTATTCAAGCTTCATTAAACTTAATGGTTGTAGTAGGACTTATTCCTGTTACTGGGGTAACTCTTCCATTTCTTTCTTATGGAGGTTCATCACTTTTAATTAGTATGATAAGTATAGGTATTCTACTTAATATTTCTAGGAGTTCTAATTAACAAAAAAGTTGAGTAGTGTAAAAAAAATGATATAATAAAAGAAATTTATGTAATTCTTGTGAAAGAGGTATAAGTTAATGAAAGAAAACAGTTTAATTAAAAATAGGTATTATGAGATAGATATTGATAATAAAACATATGCATACATACGTGTAAAAAAGGATTTTTATACTGAAGGAGTATTAATAGAAAATAAAGCAATATTGTCTGGATATTTCAAATGGTATAGAACGTTTAATGCTTTTATCTTAGATAATAGTTTGGAAAAATTTGAACATGATTTAGATGCAATATCTATAGAATCAATAGAAGAAAAGTTTATTTTTGATATTAATGGTAATACTAGTTCTAAAGAATATAACTTATATGATGCAGATATGGATGAATACTTTTATGTATTTAGAAAAAAACTAAAATATAGTAACATTAATATAAAAATAATTAATGATGAAAATGTAATAAAAGATATCGATTTTTTAATTAGAAATAGTATCAGAAATTTAAATGAAATATGTATGTGGTGTTATGACTCTTTACAAAAACATAGATATGGTAATTTAAAGGAGTTAATAATGGAAAGAACATATATTAATTCATGAACCGAGATGGTGTTGAAGTTCCTATATCACAAAGCATATTAACTAAAGATGCTATAAATGATTTAAAAGAATACTTAAAAGTTTTGCATTCTAAATTTCAATCAAAGGATGATAATGAAAATACTAAGACTAAAAATAGGAAAAGAAAAAAACATTAATTAATAAAATATTATGATATTAACATTTTCTCCCAACCTATATAATTTTCTCGCCAAAAACTTGTATCGGGTGTTACATTACCATTTTTATCTTATGGAGGTTCCTCGCTTTTAATTAGTATGATAAGTATTGGAATACTTTTAAATATTTCTAGAAATTCTAATTAAGTAAGATATTAGTAATGAAATAAATTTCAAATATCTTTTTAATAATAATAGTTTTTATGATATAATTAAATTGCAAAAATATTTTTAATAGGAGGATACTAATGAAAAAAGAAACAAAAATTATAGCATTAACACTTACTTTATTAATGTTTTTACCATTTAAAGTGGTTAAAGCAGAATCAAAGACAGAGCAATTATTGGAAAGATTGGAAGAACTTGTAGAGATATTTGATGGTACATTAACTTATGAAGATGATTTAATTAATATTGAATGGTTTATCACAAATTCTGAATCTAATTCAGTTTCATTTTCTTATGATGGAAATGTTATAGAATATAGTGTTGATGAAATAGAAAACTATGAAGAAGCAAAAGATGTTATTAGTCATTCTATTTATGCGCTAAGATTAATTACATCTGCATTGTCGTTGAATGGTTATAGCGATAATCAAATACAGGAGTTTTTTTCTTCAGATACTAATGAATTTAATTATGATATAAATGGTATTGAGATGAACGTTGCTGGTGAAAGTAACACATATACTAGCTCTGATGGCACTAGTTCAATAACCATATCGCCGGTATCAATCAAAGTTGATGTGGCAAGAGCAAATCTTAATACAGATAGTAGTATTGATGAAACATCAACAACTATTGAAGATGTAGTAAACAATTTACAATCTGATAGCGATTTTGTAATGGCAAAAGATGAAGATGAAAAAGTAATATTTGAAAATGAAATTATTGCCGAAGATGGTTTAATAACTATCAATAATACTAGTTACACTTATGATTATCATAATGTATTAATACCATGTGAAAATGATATTATAACTTATGAAGATGACGAATTTGATAGTTATGAAACTGTAGAAAGTGCAGAAAGCCATCATTTGTTTTTAATGCAAATTATTATGGAAGCATTGAAAATGAATGGTTATACTACTGAACAAATACAAGAGTTTACTTTGTCAGAAGATAATAGTTTTGATTATGAAACAAATGGTATTGAATATAAAGAAATAGGTGAAGAAGTATCATTCACTAATGAATTTGGTAGTACTGTAAGTGATACACCTATGTCAATCAAAATTGATTTAGCAAGAGCAAATCTTAATACAGTAAGTGAAGAAGAAAATACTAATGAAAATGAATCACAAGAAACTCCAAATTATAAAGTTCTTGATGTTGTGAATAATGATAAAGAACTAACATTTAGATTTAATATTGATTATTCTAAATTTAAAGAAAATGGTAAAGTTTATATTGATGGCTCTTTAGTAGATGCTGCAAATTATACTTCAAAAGAAGGTAGTACAATAATTACATTTAATAGTGATTATGTAAAAACTTTATCTAATAATGAACATACTTTAAAAGTAGTAGTAGCAGATGGTGAAGTAGAAACTAAATTTACTAAAGCAAAAGAAGAAACAGCAACTACTTCTAATCCGAAAACTTCAGATAATATAATGAATTATGTTTCAATGTTAGGATTAAGTATAATTGGCCTTATTGGAGCAGGATTATATATAAGAAAGAATAAATTATTTAATTAATAAATCAATCAGGAATATAATTCCTGGTTTTTTAAATTATCAATATGCAAATATAATTATATGTGCTATAATCTATTTAAGATGGAGGAAGTTATGGAAAAGTTGAAATGCTCATCATGTGGAGCAGATATTGAAGTAGTAGAAGATAATAAAGATTACGCTATTTGTAATCATTGTGGAACTAAATATAAAATTAATCAAGATGTAAACTTAAATATTAAATTAGATGATGAAGTTAAAGACGTTTTAAACAATGGTTTAAATACAGCTAAAAGTGTTTCTAAATTTGTAGCTATTCCTGCTGCTATTATTATAATTCTTGCTATTCTAACATTTGTATTTATTTTTTCTAGAATAGGTAAGGTAGTGGCAACTAATGATAAACCAAGTTCTAGTGCATGGGAATCAAATAATAGTAGTAATACAAAAGATATAGAAGACACAATTGATAATTTCTTAGATAAACAAGAAGAAAAAGAGCAAAAAAATAAAGCTGAACAAGAAAAAAAATCATTTAATTTCCAATTTATTCAAGTTAATGGTACCCAAAATGATTTCTTCTTAAAGAATAGAATTTTAGATATCATTATTCAAAGTAATAAGACACATGATAGATTAGTTTCACTTGTATTTGAAGGTAAAGAAACTACTGATGAAAAAGAAATAATAGAAATTAAACATTCATTAAGTGGAGATTATGAAGTATCTATAAATTATGATGATGATGGATATGTTAATAAATTAATTGTTGAAAAGATAGACTAAGATTAAAAGGGTATGCGTGAGTATATTCTTTTTTGTATAATAGGAAAGTTATGCCTAGATTTTTAAAGAAAATTATTGACGTACATATGTTCTCTGCAGTATAATTTGCATATACGAAATTCAGGGAGGTATATCATGGTTATATATAAAGCATATAAATTTAGATTATATCCAACTAATGAACAACAAGTATTAATTAATAAAACTCTTGGTTGTAATAGATTTGTATATAATTATTATTTAAATAAGAAAATACAATTATATAAAGATAATAAACAATCTTTAAGTTGTTTTGAATGTAATAAAGATATACCTAATTTAGTTAAAGACTATCCTTTCTTAAAAGAAATAGATAGTCTTAGTTTAAGAAATTCAATGGAAGATTTAGATAATGCTTATACTAAATTCTTTAAAGAAAAGAAAGGGTTTCCTAAATATAAAAAGAAAAATAGTAAGAATAGCTATCGTACTAATATGATAACAAGTAGTTATTATGGTAATACATACGCAAATATCAAATTAGATTTAATGAATAAAGAAATAATTCTACCTAAACTAAAAAAAGTAAAAATAAGAGGATATAGAAACTTAAAAAAAATAGAGGGTAGAATTATCAATACTACTATAACTAGAGAATCAGATAATACATATTATGTATCAGTATTATATGAACAAGATATAATTCTACCTTCATTTACTCCATCTAGAGTAATAGGTATAGATTTAGGAATAAAAGACTTAGTAATAACAAGTGCCTATGAAAAGTATATTAACGAAAAATATATAGTTAAATATGAAAAAAGGATAAATCTATATAAAAGAAGATTATCTAAAAAAGTATATCGTAGTAATAACTATTATAAAGCCAAACAAAAGTTAGCTAGATTATATAAAAAATTGAGAAACTCAAGAATATTTAATATCCATAAAATAACAAAAGAAATAACTGATAATAATGACATTATAGTAACTGAAAATTTAAAAATAAATAATATGGTGAAGAATCACCATATAGCTAAATCTTTAACTGATGCATCACTATCGGAGATAATAAGACAGTTAGAATACAAATCAAAATGGAAAAATAAACAATTAATAAAAATAGATACATACTATCCTAGTAGTCAAGTATGTAGTGTATGTGAATACAAAAATGAAAAAGTTAAAGATTTAGCAGTAAGAGAATATGAATGTCCAAATTGTGGTACATATCACGATCGTGATTTTAATGCATCAGTTAATATAATGTTTGAAGGAATAAAAAAATATTTTAGAAAGGTATATGAATAGATAAGATTTATTAATAATTCTATTATGTACGGTGGCGACCATCGGAATTTAGGTCTGTGGAGCAGGTAGGTTACGAAAGCTATGAAACAGAAAAAATCAAGTCGTGAGACTTGATAGAGAATTTGTTTATAAATTCTTATTTGTTCTTATTTTTATTAAAAAATTTGCAACATTAACTAATTACTGGTACAATTTTGTAAGGAGGGTATATTATGAAAGGAATTATTTTAGCAGGAGGATCAGGTACAAGACTTTATCCATTAACAGAAGTGACAAGTAAACAACTTATGCCAATATATGATAAGCCGATGATTTATTATCCGTTATCTGTCCTTATGCAAGCAGAAATTAAAGATATATTAATAATATCTACACCAAATGATTTACCAAGATTTAAAGAATTATTAGGCGATGGTAAAAAATTTGGAATTAATTTAAGTTATAAAGTACAACCATCTCCAGATGGACTTGCCCAAGCTTTTATTTTAGGAGAAGAGTTTGTTGGTAGTGATAGTGTAGCTATGATTTTAGGAGATAATATTTTTTATGGCTCTAACTTAAAACAGGAGTTACTTAAAGCTAAAGAAAATGTTAAGAGTGGGAAAGCTACGGTATTTGGTTACCATGTTCATGACCCAGAAAGATTTGGTATTGTTGAATTTGATAAAAACGGTAAGGTATTAAGTGTAGAAGAAAAACCAGAACATCCTAAAAGTGATTATGCTATAACTGGATTATATTTCTATCCAAATAGTGTAGTTGAAAAATCTAAAATATTAAAACCTTCAAAAAGAGGAGAATTAGAAATAACTGATTTAAATCGTTTATATTTAGATGAAGATAATTTAGAAGTTATTACTTTAAATGAAGGTTATGGATGGTTTGATACTGGAACATTTAAAAGTTTACTAACAGCTTCAAGTTTTGTAGGTACTGTTCAAGAAAATCAAAATATAACTATTTGTTGTCCAGAAGAAATAGGATATAAAAATGGCTGGATTACTAAAAATGAAGTATTAGCTCAAGCCGAAATTATGAAAAAAAATACTTATGGTAAACATTTATTAGAAATTGTAAAGGAAGATGAATAATGAAAAAAATAGAAACTAATTTATTAGATTGTTATGTAATTGAACCAAATAGATTTGGTGACGATAGAGGTTACTTTTCACCATATTTTATAGGGAAGGATTTTGATGAACTAGGTTTTGAAAGAGTAGTTCAATGTAATCGTAGTATGAGTAGTAAAGGTGTAGTAAGAGGACTTCATTTCCAAGAAGATCCTAAATGTCAAGCAAAGATAGTTGAAGTAATCCAAGGTAAAGCTATTGATGTAGTAGTTGATATTCGTGAAGATTCACCTACTTATGGTAAATGGTTTAGTATTTTATTGACACCAGATAATAATAAACAATTATTTGTACCACGTGGTTTTGCCCATGGATTTGTGGCATTAGAAGATAATACAGTATTTCATTATTTAATTGATAATGATTATGCTCCAGAATTAGAGGGCGGAATTTTATGGAATGACCCTGAAATCGGAATTAATTGGGATGAAATATTTAAAGAATATGGAATAACTGAACCAAATTTAAGTGAAAAGGATATAAATCGTGAACCACTTAGTAAGTGTAAAGTTAAATTTAGAAGAGGTAAATAATGAGATATTTTATTACTGGATATAAAGGTCAACTCGGCTATGATGTTACAAGAGAATTAGATAAAAGAGGAGAAACGGATTATTTAGCTTTAGATAAAGATGAGTTAGATATTACCAATAGAGATGCAGTTCTTACTTTAATAAAAGAATATAATCCTGATGTAATTATTCATTGTGCTGCATGGACTGCCGTTGATAAAGCAGAGGATATGGAAGAAATTGTAAAGAAAGTAAATGTTGAAGGGACTAAGAACATTACTGATGCTTCTATTTTAGTTGGAGCCAAACTATTTTATATCTCAACTGATTATGTATTTGATGGAACAAAAGATGGCTTATATACTGAAAATGATGAAGTTAATCCTAAAAGCGTATATGGTTTAACTAAGTATTTAGGAGAAGTTGAAGCAAGACGTAATCCAAAACATTTTATAACAAGAATATCTTGGGTATTTGGTATTAATGGCAATAATTTTATTAAAACTATGTTAAAGTTAGCAGAAAATCATAAAGAATTAAATGTTGTAGATGATCAAGTAGGAAGTCCTACTTATACAGTTGATTTAGCTAAGGTTTTAATAGATATGGTAAATACTGATAAATATGGTACATACCATGTTAATAATGATGGTTATTGTAGTTGGGCAGAATTTGCTGATTACATATTTGAAAGTAATAATTTAGATATTAAAGTTAACCATGTAACAACTGAAGAGTATTTAGATATTACTGGTACTAAACAAGCATATCGTCCACGAAATAGTAAGCTATCAAAAGCAAAATTAGTAGAAAATGGTTTTGAAATGCTACCAAGTTGGCAAGATGCTACAAATAGATATTGTAAAGAATTAAAAAAAACTAAGTAGGAGGTAAATAAGTGAGATTTTTAGTAACTGGTGGAGCAGGTTTTATAGGAAGTAACTACATGCATTATGTAGTAAATAAGTATCCTAATGATTACTTTGTATGTTTAGATGCTCTAACTTATGCAGGTAATTATAATAATATTAAAGATTTAGAAGAAAAAGATAATTATAAATTTGTTAAAGGTGATATAACTGATAAAGAATTTATTGATGATTTATTTAACAAAGAGCAATTTGATGTAGTAATTAATTTTGCTGCTGAAAGTCATGTTGATAATTCAATCAAAAATCCAGGAGTGTTTTTAACTACAAATATTATAGGTACTCAAGTACTTATGGATGCATCATTAAAATATAATGTAAAAAGATATCATCAAGTATCAACAGATGAAGTTTATGGTGATTTACCACTTGATAAACCTGAATTAAAGTTTAGAGAAGATACACCAATCCATACATCTAGTCCTTATTCATCTAGTAAAGCAGGAGCAGACCTTTTAGTAGGAGCTTATCATAGAACTTATGGTTTACCTACAACTATTAGTAGATGTTCTAATAACTATGGACCATATCAATTTCCAGAAAAATTAATACCTGTAGTTATTTCTAAAGCTTTAAAAAATGAAAAAATTCCAGTTTATGGAACAGGTTCTAACGTAAGAGATTGGATTCATGTAATTGATCATAATATCGGTGTTGATTTAATTGTTCGTAATGGACGTGTTGGAGAAGTTTATAACTTAGGGGGACATAGTGAAAGAACTAATTTAGAAGTAGTTAAAACTATTTTAAAACAAATGGGTAAGAGTGAAGATTTAATTACTTTTGTAGAAGATAGAAAAGGGCATGACCTACGCTATGCGATAGATTCTACTAAGAGTGAAGATGAACTTGGTTGGAATCGTACTTATACTTTTGAAAATGGAATCAAAGAGACTGTTGATTGGTATTTAAATAATACTGAATGGATTGATAATATTCTATCTGGTGAGTATAAGAATGCTTATAAAGATTAAGAAAAGTACTTATTTTAGTACTTTTTTCTTTGCTTTAAAATAAGATTGTGATATAGTACAAATAAGTAGTAGGAAGATGTATCATGAAATATTTAAGCAACATATTATTAATAGTATTTATTGTTTTTATATCAAGCATATTGATATTTTTTGGCAAGTATTTTTATGATAATAGTCATAATAAATTAAGTAATATAGAAAACGATGAATTAACTGATTTAAATGAAAATGATAATATAAATGCTAAATATATATCTGATAAATATGGTGAAAAATACATTATTTTTAAAGAAGATGGTACATATGAATTTAAAAACAAGAATATAAAAAATGGTACTTATGAATTAATAAATGATTTAATTATATTAGATGATAAAACAATTATTAACTACTCAAAAGAAAGATTAGTATTTGTTAATGATGATAATAAAATATATTTTAACGCTAATAATATTTTAGAGGATATAGATAAATTTAATGAACAAGTAAGTAAAAATGCAATAAAAAGACAACAGGAAAATCACTTAGCAAGTATTTTATATGTAGGTATTTCTAATATTTATAATTGTAAGAGTAGTAGTGAATCTACTAATACTTTTTCTTGTGATGTTAAATGGTATGTAGTTACTAAAGATTATACAATAGATAAATGTTTATATGATTATAGTGTTCATAATTATGCTCAAGATGGTGGATGGTGTGGTCAAGATCAAGTTTATAATATTGAGAGTATGACTTTTTCTTTTGAAAATGATGTAATTACAAAATTATAAATAATGATTAATATTTTCTTAAATAATAATTATTTGTTATGGTATAATAAATAAAAGGAGGTATAGATTAAAAGAAATCTAGAAGTAACTTTTAAAATCTAAATAATAAAAAATAGAAAGAGGTTATATTATGAATAATATTGCAACATTTTTTCGTGAATCTAAAACAGCAAGATTTTTTATTCCGCTAGGAATAATCCTTATTATAGTAAGCATTTTTATGTTTGTTATAGATAAAAACAATAAGGACTATATTCCAACAGTAGCAACTATAACAAAAACTGAATTATCAAGAGAAGCTACTACCGATCAAGAAGGTAATAGAGAAGAAGCTATGTATTATGTTTATATTAAATATACAGTTGATGGTAAAGAATATGAAGCAGAACTAGGTGAAATGTTTGAACAAAAAATAGGTGATAAAATAGATATTGTTTATAATCCTAAAGATCCAACTAATATATCAATGCCAGCAAGTCCAATATTAAACACTGTTCTATTGGTTGGAGGAATAGCATCTTTAGTAGGTGGAATAATAAGTGCAGTAAATACAGTAAAAAGACAAAAAACATTAAAAAAACAAGAGGAGAGTTGGAATAATGGCTAATAAAAAATATATGTTAAAACCAGTACTTGGTACTATTAAAGAAAGTTTTACTTTAGTAGATGAAAATGAAACTTTAATATATGAATGTAGAATGAATAAATTCTCATTATTTGGAGCAGCACCTTATACTTTTACAAATCATATTACTAATAAAGTAGAAGAACATAAGGTAGGAAAGACAGTTACTACACAAGAATCTGGTATGGTAAGTATGTTTTCTACATCATCATCTTTTAAATATGACGGTGAAAAAATATGGGATTATTTACATCAAAAAGGAATTAGAATAAATTCTAATTTATCAGATAGTAAAATTGGTATGACTTATGACATATCTTTAGAAGGTAAACCACTTGCAACTATCGCAACATCATCACCTAAAGGTAAATCATTTATAACAACTGATAAATACTATGAAGTTAATTGTGATGAACAAGACTTAGATTTAGTATTTTTAGTAGCATTTGCAATAGCTAAAACTGAACAAACATTTTATAACTAGAGTATAGATTAAGTTCTATACTTTTTATTATTTTTTTGATAAAATTAATCTAGGTGGTAGTATGTTAGGCTTTTTTGGTTTAGATTTAATTTTGGCAATAATAATACAGTTTTTTCCAATGATAGTAGTTGGTTTATTATTTTTTGGAGTAATTCAAACTTTTAAAAGAAAAAATGAAATGATATTAAATAAGCCCGTTACTATTCCTGGGGTAAAAAATACTAGTAGTAATTCATCAGCTAGTGCTACACCAGTAGTTGAAGCTCAAGTTGACCCAACTTATAATATGGATTTAGATAGCATAGTAAAAAATTATATTAGTGAAGAAATAAAAAATAATAATATAGATATATCTAAAGAACCATATATATTAATTAAAAGAAAAAATATTTTAACTATTATTTTTTCTTTACTAACTTTTATTTTAATTTCATTAATATTTTTTAATATTTCTAATTTAGTAATAGTTTTAGAGGTTATTAATATTATTATATATTTAGTGTTTATTAGAAAAATGGATGTTTATAAATACATGGTTAAAGAAATAAAAAATAGACCAGATGAAGATATATCCAATGTAGTTGTAAGTATATTTAGTGAGAATAGAAATAATAATTATAAAATATATAGAATATTAGGAGTATTTTTATCTTTTATATTACCATTAGTTTTATTTATCAAACCAATGATGTTTTATGAGAAATTTGAAGATGGATATCGCTTAAGATTTTATACTTCAGGAGTTATTAATAGTAATAAAATAGTTGTTCCTGAAAAACATAATGGTAAATATGTTAGAGGAATAAGGGGCAATGTATTTGCTAATTTAGATAATATTGAAGAAATAGTTTTGCCAGATAGTATTACGGAAATAAGAGGTCAAACATTTAAAAATGATGTTAAGTTAAAGAAAATAAACTTACCTAGTAATTTAACTTACTTAGGAGGAAGTGCTTTTTATAATTGTAAATCATTAGAAACAATTGAAATTCCAAATGGTGTTACTGAAATAAATGGTGAAACATTCAAAGGATGTACTAGCTTAAGAGAAGTAAAGTTACATGATAATATCATTGATATTCATGGAGAAGCATTCTCTGGATGTATTTCTTTAGAATATATTGATTTACCAAACAAAATAACAGAGATACATGGTAATACTTTTGAAAACTGTAGAAGTCTAAAAGAAGTTAGCATACCGGATAGTGTTACAAGAATTGGGGGACATGCATTTTATGGATGTAGCAGTTTAAGTATGGTAAACATATCAGAAAATAGTAATTTAACAGAGATTGGTAGTTCAGCATTTAGAATGTGTAGTTCATTATATTCAATAAACTTACCTAGATCAGTTTCAATTAATGAACGAGCATTTAAGGAAAGCCCAACAAATATTAGTTATTATGGAACAAGCAGTGGATGGGGTAGCTATGGATACTAAGTTTATACATTTATTATATGTCCCAACACTTGCTTGTAATATGGCGTGTAAATATTGCTATTTAGAAGATAATACAATTGATGAAAAGACTGATAAATCAGCTATTGATACTTTAAAATATGCAGTAGAAAAATTAAAAAAAGATAATGTAATACCTTTTAATATTTCATTACATGGTGGAGAAGTAACTACTTTATCAAAGTCGGATTTTTATGCACTTATAGAATATATATATAATTATTATAAAGATAATAGTGAAATTCTTAAAGAAGCGGGGTTTAAAGTAGGATATCCTCATATTAAAACTAATTTATATAATTTAGAAAAACACATTGATACAATAAAAAAGTTTAATGTATCAATTAGTGGTAGCTTAGATTTACCATTAAAGTTACATGAAGAATATCGCGTAACTAAAGGAAATCAAAAAACGTTAGATAGAATTCTTTCTAATATAAAACTATTAGAAGACCTACCTAATAAAAAGAAAGTATCTTCTACCATCTTTAAAGAACATATGAAATATTTAGATAACATAGTAGAAGATATTAAATATTTAGATAAAAATACTTGTTTAGATATGAACGATTTTAATTTTATGATAGGTTTTGATTATAATTCAAATGGTATCTTACATGCTTTAGATGAAGATGAACAAGTAACTTTTTTTAAGAAAATGCATAAAGAATTTGATGGTACTAATTTAGATAGTGGAGTTAATGGAGCATGGTTTGATGAATTTGGCCCAGAATATTGTACTAATTGTGATAACTGTGGAGAAAAATTCTTTTTATTAGAAAAAAGTGGCGAAATTTATTCTTGTGTCAGAGGCCAAAAAAATCCAGATTATTATTATGGTAATATTTACAAAGATAGTGTTACTGATATTTTAAATAATGCTAAAACAAAAATATTTATGAATCATAATAAGCAAGGGTTTAATGACGAATGTAGTAAATGTGGATATTTATATCTTTGCAAAACTGGATGTCCATTTGTTAAAAATAATTATAATTGTAATAAATCTTATACTTGTAAATTACAACAAGAACTATATCAATTAAGAAATTATAATAAAGATGAACAAGATTATACAACATATTCTTATATATCAAAAATGCATCCAGAGTTAATGTTAGATTATATGCCAAAAGAAGAAAAAGATATACCTAGTTTAGAAGAGATAATAGCAAGTGATAGCCATCTAAAATATATTTATGATAATCAAGTTTTTATAATAGAGATAGATGGTATAAAATATAATCTTGAAAGTCAAATATTAAAACAAGTTAGAGAATTTGTTTATGTGACTCCTGTTAGTAAAATTAATATATATATTAAAGATATTTTATTGAATGAAGAAAGTGAATATCCACTTAATAATTCATTATACATTATGTTACTAAGTGGTGATTTAATAACATATGGTGATGAGGGTAGAACTAAGCAAAAACATATTATGACTCATCAAGTATTTAAAAATGTATTAGATGAATGTGAAATAGTAGATGGCTTTTATAAATATGATATATCTGATTTAATTATTAGTTATAGTAAGTATTTATCAAAAACTAATGCTAATAATTTATTTTTTACAACTAATGATTTAAGAAATTATCATTATTTAAAACAAAAGAATAATGCTTACTATCATATTCAAGCTATTAATTTACCTTTTCAAAATATAGAATTTTATTATATAGATGATAATATAGAATAAGGAGGCATTTATATGTTAAAAGATAAAGCTAAAACTTATAATGAAATAGTAAGAAAAAAAAGAATATATGATATGACAAAATATTTTGTTTTATCTGCAGAACAATTAGAAGAACTATATGATTTTTTATGTCAAGATGATAAAAATAGTATATCAACTACAACAACCATGATTAATTTAAAGCAAGGCGTTAAAGTAATTAAATCAATACCTGCTAATGCAAAAACAACATCATTTGATGGTATTACAGTAAGTAATACTCAATTTATTGTTATTCCTCATTATGTTCCTTCTAGTTATAGTGGTGGAAGTTCCAGCGGATTTTCATCGAATAATAATAATAACAATAAT
>JAFUTX010000008.1 GCA_017484065.1 Bacilli bacterium | reverse complement strand
ATTAAAAAAATATAAAAATATATTGTTATCAGCCGAAAAAAATGATAGCAAAAAAATTGAACACCAAAATAGTGTTCAATCCCTTTATTTATCTAATGACTTTTAAAAATTACTCCCCACTAAATCGCGGAGAACCAATACATCTTTTTTTGCTATTTTGTCTACTAGGTAAAATTTGTTATTTATTTAGTTTAATAATTTTGTTATAATGATATAAGAGTAGAGGAGATGTATTAGAAGTAATGAAAGTAATTAGAATTATAAGAAGAAGTATGAGGGATTCTTTAAAGAGTGTATTTAGGAATATTACTTTAAGTATGGCATCTATTGTATGTACTACTATTACTTTAATATTAGTAGCAATTGCAATTATAGTATTATCAAACGTTAACAATTTTGCTAAAGAATTAGAAAGTAATTTAACTATAGTAGTATTTGTTAATAAGGATGCGACACAAGAGAATATAAATACTATTGAAAATAATATTAAGGTAATGAGTAATATTGAAAGTTATACATATATAAGTAAAGATGATATAAAAGCGGAAATGATGAATGAATCTGATATATTTAATGAAATAATGGGCAGCTGGGATGCTGATAAAAATCCATTACAAGATGAATTCAATATTAAAGTAAAAGATGTAACAAAACTTAGTGATACTGCTAACGAATTAAAACAAATGGAAAATATTAGTTTTGTAAAATATGGTGAAGCAATAGTAGACAAAGTGGTAAAAACATTCGGTTATGTTGAAAAAGGTTCTATTGCAGTAGTAATTGCACTAGTATTTGTAACAGTATTCTTAGTTTCTAATACTATTAGACTTACAATATTCTCAAGACGTAGTGAAATAGAAATAATGCGTTTAGTAGGAACAAGTAATTTTGCAATTAAATTACCATTCTTCTTTGAAGGATTAATAATTGGTGTATTAGGATCATTAATCCCTATAATTTTAGCAGTATATGGTTATATAGTTGGTTATAATGAGTTAGGAGGACATTTCTATACTAATGTAGTTACTTTAATTAAACCAATGCCATTTGTATTCTATTTAGCTATATTCTTAGTAGCTATTGGAGCTATTGTAGGTATGCTTGGAAGTACTCGTTCAGTAAGGAAGTATTTGAAAATATGAGAAAAGTGAATAAATATATAATTATTATAATTCTATTTATAGTTTTAATTCCAAATGTTTCTGCGGCTAGTAAAACATTAGGAGATTATGAAAAAGAATTAGCAAACTTACAGGGTAAAAGTAATCAAAATAAAGCTTTATCAGCATCGGCTCAAAAGGATATTGATAATAAGCGTCAAGCAATTACTAATGCTAATAATGAAATAAGTAATAATGAACAAAAAACTGAAGTAGCAAAACAAAAAGTAGAAGAAAGCCAAAATCAAATAGTTCAAGTTAATGGTGAATTAGATGAATTGTTTAGATTTATGCAACTTGCCAATGGCGAAAATGTCTATTTAGATTACTTAGCAAATGCTACTAGTATAAGTGACTTAATTGAAAGAACTGCTATTGTTGAACAATTAGCTGATTATCAAAAGAGTGAACTTGCTAGATTAAGTGGTTTGATTAATACAAATACTCAATTACAAATTGATTTAAAAAATCAAAATGAACAACTTGCTAGTTCTATAACAACTTATGAAAGTAAGATAGATGAATTAGAAGCTTATTTAGATGAACTAGCAGATTATGGTATGGATTTAGCTGAAGAAATTGAAGCACAACAAAAATTAATTGCTAAATATAAAGAAGCTGGATGTAAATCAAGTGATTATGTAGATGATTGTTATTATAATAAAATGGTTAACGCCTCAGGTTTCTTAAGACCTTTAGCAAGTGGTAGAGTTAACAGTTTGTATGGTGGAAGAACTAGTCCAATTACGGGAAAATATTCATTCCATAGCGGCATAGATTTAGGTGTTCCTCAAGGAACTAACGTTTACTCTCCAGCTCCTGGAGTAGTAGCAGCTGTTAAATATCGTGCAAGTTGTGGTGGTAATCAAATATATATTCATCATACTGTAAATGGAAAAGCATATACAACATTATTTGCTCATTTATTATCTATAAATGTAAAACCTGGTGATAAGGTAACCGCCAGTACAGTAATTGCTCAAAGTGGTGGAGGAGCATCAACATGGAGTTATGATAAATGTACAACTGGAGCACACTTACACTATACTGTAGCAGACGGTTACTATTTAGGAGTAGGAGCTAATGGTTATTCAAATTATAATACATTTATAAATAAAACTAGCGTAACTGGTAATGCAAGTATAATAGGTATTAAAAATCAAAAAGGATTTAGCTGGTCAACTAGAGTATTCTAAAAAAATAATTATGATATAAAATAAGGATTTCTATTTTAATAGAAATCCTTTTAAAATTATCAAAATCTAAAATATATAAACGGATTATAACTTCCTACTACAATAAAGATAATACTTATTAAAAATAATATCAAAAGTAAAAAATCATTGAATAAATTATCTTTGAACTTTATCTTTTCTGATGCAAATACGATTCCGAGGATAGTAGCGATAATATATCTAGAAGAAAATATTCCTAAATAATATAAAGTATTAATTGAACCTATACCGTAGTATCCAAATAAGGCTTTAAATGAAATAATTAAATCCTTATACTCAACTTCTCTAAAGATCAACCATCCAATACTAATAATTATTAATGTAATTAAATGATATAGATTTTTATTAATTTTTATATTTTTTAATAAATACTTTTCTATTAATAAGAATATAGCATAATATAATCCCCATATAATAAAATTCCATGAATCTCCATGCCATAATCCAGTTAACATCCATACTATTAAAATATTTCTTATTACTTTAATAGTTGAGGTTCTATTACCACCTAATGGTATATATACATAATCTCTAAAAAATGATGATAGAGATATGTGCCATCTACGCCAGAAATCAGTAATACTTGTAGCACTGTAAGGATAATTAAAGTTTTCATCAAAATGGAAGCCACATATTCTACCAAGTCCAATAGCCATATCCGAATAACCAGAAAAATCATAATAGATTTGTAATGTATAAGTTAATATAGCAATAATTATTCCAATAAAACCAGTAGATGTTATACCATTATTAAATATAGCATCAGCTACATACGAAACATTATTAGCTATTAATACTTTTTTAGATAAGCCAATAATAAACCTTCTTATACCATAAGCAAAGTCTTCTTTGGTAGTATTTCTATTATTTAATTCTTGTTCTATTACTTTATAACGAACTATTGGTCCAGCTATTAATTGTGGAAAAGCACTTACATAGCAAGCTAGATTAATAAAACTTTTTTGACATTCAACTCTTCCTTTATATACATCAATAACATAAGATAATATTTGAAATGTATAAAAGCTAATACCTATAGGTAAAGATAACTTTACATTACTAATATTTGTACTAAATAAATAATTAATATTAGTTATTAAAAAGTTTAAATATTTAAAAGAGAATAGGGCAAGTAAGTTGATAATTATTAATAAAATAAATACACCTTTATTTTTATTTTTTGCCATAACTTTTGTTAATACATAATTAGTTATTAGCATAAAAATCATTAAGAAAATGTAATAAGGTTCACCCCAAGCATAAAATATTAAACTAAATAGTAATAAAATAATATTCTTATATTTTATATTTTTAGAAATAAAGTAAAAAATAAGAAAAAGAGGTAAAAAACAGAATAAAAAAGTTGTAGAAGAAAAGACCATTATACATTCACCTTCTTTTCAATATGATA
Source organism: Bacilli bacterium (assembly GCA_017484065.1). GTDB lineage: Bacteria > Bacillota_I > Bacilli_A > RF39 > UBA660 > RGIG4822. The sequence continues at coordinate 21,130 of JAFUTX010000008.1, read as the reverse complement.
GTTATCAGTATCAAATATAGTATTATTTGATACTCTTAAAAACAATATATGAGTTATATTATGTTGCTTGATATATTTATCTAAGTTTAAACTATTATCTTGCCATTTACCATATTTAATATTAACTACATAAGTATTATCAAAACTGTTAGCTAGCATATAGTCTATTTGCCAGCCCATAGAATCTCCAAATATTAATAAATTCTTATTAGTATTAGTATTATTAGTGTATATTATTTCATCAAAAGAACTATTAAAATATCCTACATAGTAATCATAAAAAGGATTAGAATGATTAGACATATTTAATGGTTTAAAACTTTTATCTTTAATATTAACCTTTAAATTATTAGGTATATCCATTACTGTAAAGTTATCTGCTACATTCTTTAATAATGTACTTTTAGCCATTGAACCATAATATGGCTCATGTACTAATTTGTGTTCAACTTCTTGATATTTATTATCTAGGTTATACATCTTTATTATTTCATCGTAAGCTATCTTAGCTCCATATGAATTGTAATGATGATCACTTTTATAATAATATTTAAGATATTCTTTTATATTATTAGTTTCAAATAATTTATAATTAATACCATTATTTAACTTACTAGTAAATAATTCAATTAATTTGCTAGTATTATTTATATTTTGGATACCTGTAAACTCATATCTTAAAGGTACATAGATAGCTAAATTTATATCAGGATACTTATTATTAATACTATTATAAAAGTCTACTTGAGTATTTAATCTATTATCTAATTCTTCATATGAATAACGGTTAACTAAATAAAGAAAATCATTTTCTTTACTATAAAATATACGATCCATATCAATATTATCTTTTAAGTAAATATCTTTTAAATAAATAGAATCAATATTAATGATAGAATTATAAAATGCTCCGTTAATGTGTTCATAAAAAGGAAAATAATTATCATATCTATTTTCAATATTAGCTTCTAAGCTCATTATCTTATCATAAATATAATCGTCACTTTTTTCTACTAATTTCCAATTGTCTGATTTATAAAAATCAATGATATGTAAACTTATTAACACTTGTTTAATTGGTACATAAATAAAAATACCAAATATGATTATTAAAAATGTATAAAAAATAAAGTTATCTTTTTTCATAATTATTACCTCAATTAAGATTTTATCATATTAAAAGATGTTTTTAAATAAATATATTTTAAGAATATTAATAAAATTTTGTGTATAGGATAAGTAAAATCTATTATTAATTTTCGCTATTACAATATAAATTATGTTATACTTATAATATCTTAAAGAATAGGGGTATATTTATGAAAAGTAAAAAGAAAATGAATTCAGCTATAATAGTGTTATTAGCTGTTATTATAGGACTTGTAATAACTTATGCTTTAAAAATGAAATCAAACGAAGTATTAGTTGATGAGAATTTTTATAGTAATAAAAATAGCATAGATACCGATAACATGAAGGAAATAAATCTCGATTCTAAAATTATTGATAATGTATTAAATCCATATTTGTTAGATGTTAATTGTGATAATGAGCCTTATTATAATATATTAATTAGTAAAATATATACAAGTTCCAAATTAAATGACTTTTTATTAAAAGATAAATTATATTTAGCAATTAGTAATCTATTTATTGGTAAGAATAGCAAGAATTCTAATTATGACATGAATTCAACTATTAACTTAACGGATATAAATAAATTTATAAAAAGTGCTTTTAATGATAAAGAAATAAGTATTAATGATGTAAAAAAAGCTTTAGATATAGATGTAAATAACTTATACAAATTAAATAACTATTATATTAGTATTAATAATACTGAATTAAATGTGTCTTTAAATAATTGTAAGTATTCTAAAGAATATGTATTAAATAAATTATTAAATGCTAAAGAAAATAAAGACTACTTATATATTGAAATAAAATCTTCTTATATTCATTTAGATTTACTAAATAAACAAATATATACAACTAATATAGATAACGAAGAACAAAAGGAATATTTTAACAAAGATAAATTAAATGATAATGAACTAAATTGGGATTTATATAACACATATAAATGGTCATTTAAAAAAGTAAATAAAAACTATTATTTGGAAAGTGTTGAAAAAATATAGTAGCATCGAAAACAAAAAAATGATATAATTATTAAGGCCTTGATTGGAGGAGTATAATGAAGAATAATAATACTATATTAGCAGTTTTATTAACTATGATTATTGGACTTATATTAGTCACATCTAGTTATTATGATAATAAAAGTAAAGATAAAACTAAAGTAACTAGTCTTTATCAAGTATATCTTAATGGTAATAAAATAGGATTAATTGAAGATAAAGATAAACTATATAACTTAATAGATGAAGAACAAAATGAAATCAAAGAAAAGTATGAAGTAAAGAATGTATATCCTCCTAATAACTTGGAAATAGTTAAAGTAAATACTTATAATGAAAATGTTAGTGATATAAATAAAATATATCAAGAAATAGAACAACGAGAGAGTTTTACAGTAAAAGGATATATAGTTACTATTACTGGTACTAAAAATAAAAATAAAAATGATAGTGAAATGGTAGAAGAAGGTACAAAAGAAGAAGAAGTATCTTACACTATAAATGTTTTAGATAAGCAAATATTTGAAAATGCTATTCATAATTTTATTAACGTTTTTATTAGTGAGAAAGATTATAATGACTTTTTAAATAATACTCAACCAGAAATAGTTGATGTAGGTAAAATAATTGAAGCAATGTATTTTAGTGAAAATATTACTATTAAAGAAGGGTATATTTCAACAAATGAAAAAATATACACAGATGAAGGAGAGCTAACGCAATATTTATTATATGGTGATTCTCCTAAAGATAAGAAATATACTGTTCAAAAAGGTGATACTATTAGTGAAATAGCTGAAAATAATCAATTAAATGTTGAAGAATTTCTAATAGCAAATCCTAAGTTTAAAAGTGCTGATAGTTTACTTGCTATTGGTGAAACAGTTAGTGTAGCATTAATTGATCCGGTAATTTCACTAAACTATGAAATGCACGTTGTAGAAGATGTTGAACAAGTATATGAAAAAGAAACTGTTTATGATAGAACTAAGCCTTATGGTTATTCAGAAGTTACTCAAAAAGGTGTAACTGGATTAACTAGAGTTACACAAAAGACTAAGATGACAAATGGTGAATCTTCACAAGTTTCTGTCATTATTAATCAAGAAGTATTAAGAGAAAAAGTTAATGAAATAACAACAAAAGGGAATATGTATTCTGGTGGTTGGAATGGTGATACAAGTAGTATTACTGGTACTTATGTTGATACTGGTCAATCTTGGGGATGGCCAACTAATAGTCCGTATGTAATAACTAGTCCATTTGCATGGCGTTGGGGTAAATTACATGAAGGTATCGATATTTCAGGTACAGGACATGGTTCACCAATTTATGCAGCAGGAGAGGGAACTGTCTTACAATGTGCTATGGGTACAGGATATCAATGGGCTAATGGTAATTACGCAATTATTGAACATGCTAATAATATTTATACTATATATGCTCATATGTCAGCATTGAATTGTAGTGTTGGACAACACGTATCTAAAGGCCAAATGATTGGTAGAATGGGTGCTACCGGATATGCATTTGGTACTCACTTACACTTTGGTGTTTCAGTAGGATACCCAGGAAGAGGAAAATATATAAATCCAAATAGTTTATATTAAGATGTTGAGATGTATATATTCTTGACATCTTTTTACTATTCAATGTTGTCTATTGAATAGTGATTTGGTATAATTGGCTTAGGGTATTGTGGGAGGTAGTTTGATGAAAATAGTCCGTAGAATATCTTTTGGGATTGGGTTATTAAGTGTTTTAGTGTTAATGTTTTATCATTTTATGATTAATAATATTGTTTTTGAAATAAATGGTAATAACTTTTCCGTGTTACAATATGGTATGAGCTATATTGAAGAAGGATATTCTGCAAGACTGTTTGGGTTAAACATAGATAAATATGTCAAAACTATTAGCGATATAAAAGAAGATAAGATTGGAAATTATAATATTGATTATAAGTTATCTTTTTTAGGCTATAGTTCAAAAATTAGTAGAAAAGTAAAAATAATTGATAGTATTGCTCCCGAAATTAAATTAAATGGCAATGAAAAAGTTGAACTTTTTGTTGGCAATAATTATGAAGAGGGGGGGGGGTACTCTAATGACAATTACGATGGTGATTTAACTGAATCTATTAAAGTTGAAAGCAATGTCAATACCGAAAAACCGGGGACATATCAAGTTGTTTATACTATTGAAGATTCTTCACAAAATAAAAACAGTGTAACAAGAAATGTTATTGTAAAAAAGAAACCAGAAGTAAAGAAAGTAATTGTAGCTACTCCTACGGTAGAAAATAATTTGCCAATTACTAATCAAGTAGATGGCGATGCTATAGCTACATATATAAAAAATAATAATTATAATGTATCAATTGGATACTGTAATTTGGTAACTGGACAAGAATACTATTATCAACCCAATACTGTATATTATGGTGCAAGTTTAATAAAAACTGTTGATGCCTTATATTTATATGATAATAATATGGTAGACGATAATATAAGGCCATATGTAAAAAAAGCTATATCTATAAGTGATAATCCTTCTCATCAATATTTAGTTAATTATATCGGAAGAGAAAATTTGAAAAATTATGGAATAAATTTAGGTGCTTATAATACTTTATCTGGAAGTGATAACTATGGTAATACGACAGTAAGAGATCAAATGGTATATTTAAAAAAATTATATAATATGATTCAAAGTAATGAAGAATTAAAGTCGTTTTTTATCAATAATACTTCTAATTATCTTAAAATAAATGATTTAACTACAATGCATAAATATGGTTATACAGGTCAATATTTTCATGATGTTGGAATAGTTTTTGCTGATAACCCATACATAGTTATTATTTTAACAAAACACGGTAAAAATCATTATCCTCAAGTTATAAGAAATTTAGCAGATTTAATATATAAATATCATATTAATGCATTATAGATTCGAGAAAGAAGGTATATACATGAAAAAGAATTCATTTGTTGAAGGATCACTTATAGCCACTTTTGCTATCATATTTACAAAGATTTTAGGCATGTTATATGTTATACCTTTTTATTCAATAATCGGTAGTCAAGGTAGTGCTTTATATAGTTATGCTTATAATATATATATGATTTTTTTGAGTATCTCATCAGCTGGAATACCTACAGCTATGAGTAAAATAGTAAGTGAATATGAATCTAAAGAATTAAGAGATGCTAAGGTAAGAACTTTTAAAATAGGTATTCTTATTATAGGACTGTTATCAATTATATGTTTTATAGTATTATTATTCTTTAGTGAAAATATAGCTAAGCTTATAGTAGGAGATATATCAAATGGAGGTAATAGCTTGCAAGATATTACCATGGTTATCTTTGTTATTTCATTTGCAGTACTTATTATACCTTTTTTAAGTGTAGCAAGAGGCTATTTACAAGGGCACAAATATATTAAGCCATCTAGTGATAGTCAAATGCTTGAACAAATAGTTAGAATTATAGTAATATTAGCTGGTAGTTATACTGCTATTAAACTTTTAAAACTTAATATTTCATATGGTGTAGCAGTAGCAGTTTCAGGAGCTTTCTTTGGAGGATTAGCTGCAATATTCTATATATTAAAGAAGATAATAGATAATAAAACTGAACTAAGTTTAGGAATTGAATTAAAAAAGGATAAGGTAACTAATAAAGAAATATTAAAGAAGATTGTTTATTATTCGTTACCATTTATAATAATTAATATAACAGTTAATATTTATAATACAGTTGATATGTCGCTTATTATTAGAACGTTATCTAAAATAGGATATAATGGTGCAGATTCTGAGTTTATAGCAGGGGTTGTAACTACATGGGGTTATAAACTTAATATGATAGTTAATGCTATAGCAACTGGTTTAACAATTAGTTTAATTCCAAATATTGTAAGTTCTTATACAACTGGTAAACACAAAGAGGTAAATCGTATATTTAATAAAGCGTTACAAATAGTTTTATTTGTTTCAATCCCTGCTGCTACTGGATTATCATTTTTAGCAACTCCAGTATGGGTATCATTTTATGGACCAAGTCATTATGGGCCAATAGTTTTTAGATTTACTATTCTTACAGCAATATTCTGTAATGTATATTTGATAGCTATTCAAACAGCTCAAAGTTTAAATAAATATAAAAGTGTATACATAGCTGTTATTGGTGGCACGTTATTAAATGCTTGTTTAGATGTACCAATGATGTATTTGTGTAATAAGTTGGGAATATATCCATTCTATGGTGCTACTATTTCCACTATTATTGGATATTTATTCTCTATAACATTTGTTTTATTTACTATTAAGAGAATGAAAGATATTAATTATAAATCAACTTGGAATACATTATTTAAATTGCTATTATCATTAGTAGCTATGCTAATAGTTTTATCAATACTTAAAATATTTGTACCTTTAACAATAACTAATAGAATTAAATCAATTTTACAAATAGCTTTATATGCCGTAGTTGGAGCTATTACATACTTTATAATTACATATAAATTAGGAATTATTAATGAGTTATTTGGGCAAAATATGATTAACAAGGTATTTAAAATAATTACATTTGGGAAATATAAAGGAGCTAAGAATGATGCAAATAAAGAAAATTAATAAAGATACATTTATAGAATTTAGTATGAATCATGATTTAACTTCTTTTTACCAAAGTATAGAATGGGTAGAGACTAAAAATAGAGAATATGATATTTTAGGTTTATATCATGATGAAAATTTAGTTGGAGCATCAATTATCTTATATTTAAAAACTTTTAGAAAATATAAAATAGCTTATGCTTCTAGGGGTTTTATTTATGATTATAGTAATGTTTCAGATTTTACAATAGCCTTAAAAGAGTATTTTAAACAAGATAAAAGTATCATCTTTTTTAGAATGGATCCATTAATTATATTATCTAGTTATGATAAGAATTTAAATAAAAATACTATAGAAGATTCAGTTAAAAAGATAGAGGAACTAAAGAAAAATGGCTTTAAACATTTTGGCTTTAATACTGGATATGAAACAACACAATTTCGTTTTGTTCATCGCCTTTTATTAGAGAATAGTTTTGATAAACAAATGGAATCAATGAGTAAAAGTACTAAAAAGAATATTAAATTAGCAAAAGATTATGGTGTAAAGATAGAAAGAGCTAATACCAAAAAATTAGATACAGTTTATGAATTATTTGAAAAAAGTGTTGAACGTAAAAATATATCAAATTTAAGAAAAAGTACTTATCAAAGTATACTAGAACAATTTAAAGATAAAGCTGTTATGTATTTGGCTTATATTGATAAATCTGCATATACTAGTTATTTAAAAATAAAATTAGAAGAAGCTCATAATGAATATAATCGTGTAATACATTTAATGAATAAAGTTAATGTAGGAGAAAAGTTAAAAAAGCAAAAAGAGACTGCTAGTAATCTAATAAGTAAGTATGAAAGTGAACTAGAAGAATCTAAATCTTTAGAAGATATCACTTATATAGGTTCTATGATTAGTATTTTTTATAAAGATGAAGTAGTATCATTATCTAGTGGTATGGATTTTAAATATCGAAAGTTTTGTCCTAAATATGCTATGTATCCAGCTATGATTGAAGATGCTATAAATAATAATTATAAATACGTTAATTTTCTAGGAGTTAAAAATATACTTGATAAAGATGATCCAGCATATGGTGTTTATGAAGTTAAAAGAGGTTTTGGTGGAGAAACACTTGAGTATATTGGAGAGTTTGATCTACCACTAAGAAATAGTTTATATAAGTTATATAAAATTAAGGAAAATAAAGAAAGGAAATAAAAATGAAGTTTATAGAAAATGTTGAAAAAGAAAAATATATAGAATTTACCAGAAATCATCCTAAATCTCACTTTTTACAAAGTTATGCCTGGGGAGAATTTTGTAAAAAAGCTAAGAATCAAATACCTAAATATGTTGGTTTAGTAGATGATAATGATAATTTAATTGCAACATGTTTAATATTACTTAAAAAAACTCCTTTGTTTGGATATAGTTATGGTTATGCTCCTCGTGGTTTTATAACTGATTATACTAATAAAGAAATATTAAGTAAATTTACAGAAGAACTAAAAAAATATATGGTGAAAGAAAAAATAATCTATATTAAGTTTGATCCTGATATTGTATATCAAGATATAGATGAAGATGCTAATCCTATACCAGATGGCTTTAATAATTATGAACTATATAATTATTTAGTATCTTTAGGATACAACCATACCGGCTTTTATAAACTATATAATGGTAATCAACCAAGATATACTTTTAGAATAGATTTAAAGAAACCTTGGGAAGAAGTAGAAAGTAAGATGAGTAAATCATTCTTAAAATCTGTTAGAAGAAGTGAAAACTATAATTTAACTATCAATAATGAAGTAGATAATCATACATTTTGGTTACTAATGAAAAAGAATAGTGAAAAAGATGGTTTTGGTATTAATAGTGAGAAGTATTATGAAATGTTTACTAATACTTTAAATGAAGCAGGACATTTAAAATATTTTAATGTTGTAATACGTCCAAAAGAATTAGTTAAAAATATAGAAACAGAATTAGATAATTTAAAGCAACAATTAGAAGTAAGTAAAAAGAAAGCTGCTGATATTAATAATCAAATAAATCGTTTAGAAAAAGAATTAGATATCTTTAAAAATGAAGAGGAAGAAGAAAAAGTTATTTGTAGTTTAGTTTGTACTTATACAGATAACCGTGCTTGGACTTTCTATATTGGTAATGATAGTTTAGCTAATTTAACTTTTGCTATTACTAGAGCTTACTATGAAGCTATTAAAGATGCCCACTTGCATGGTTATGATTTTATAGATTTATTTGGTACACCAGGTGACCCTCATACTAAATTTAAAAATTTAGCTAATATTCATGATTTTAAACGTAAATTTGGTGATAAATATACTGAGTTTATGGGTGAATTTGATTTAGTAAACAAAAAAGGTTTATATAAGATGTTACCAATAATGTTAAAATTTTATCGTAAACTAAGAAGATTTGAAAGATAAACTTTTTTCAATGTTATTTCAATAAATAAATGATTTAATTATTTCAGAAAGAGGAGATGATATATGAAAAGAAGTATAAGAAATATAATTGCAAGTGTTTTAATATTAGGTAGTGTTGTAGGAGGATACTTTACCTATAATAGTGCTAAGGATAGTATTAGTGTAAGTAGCGATACTAATATGATGAGTGGCCAAAAGATGAATCGACCAGATAATATGCCAACTGACAGTGAAACTAGTGATTCTAAATCTAGTAGCCAAACTCCACCAGAGAAACCTAGTGATGATACTACTACTAATGATAGTAGTGCAAGTAACTCAAAAAGAGAAAAACGCAGTAAGAATAGTACATCTAGTGAGAATGGCGAAGAAAGTAGTACTAATGAACCTCCAGCTAAACCAGATGGAGACAATACTGAAATGGCTACTCCACCTAGTGATGGTCAAATACCAAATGATGGAGGTATGACTCCACCTGATATGAATAATAATAGTACTGAAACTAATAACGAATTATCAACTACATATTATGTGTTATATGGTGTAGAAGGATTAATATTAAGTATTTCATTAATCTATTTATTAATGTCTAAATTTGGTAAAAAGAGCTTAAAAGAAACTTATAATAGTGCTGATAAAATAATAATTTGTGTTTTAGGAACTATTATAATTACTGTAGGATTAACTGCAGGATTAGTAGCTATTACTAAAAATGTTGATAATACTGATACTGATTACAATGTTGTAAATGGTAGCAATAACAACATTTCTTCATCTGCTACAGGTAATGTAGTAATAGATAATGAAGAAAAAGAATTAAATGATACTTATGAAGCTACTAGTGAAGATGAAAGTGCCATAGTTGTAAAAAACGGTGGTAATCTTTCTATGTCTAACGCAACAGTAAATAAAAGTAGTGGAGATACTTCAAATACCGAAAATTCTGAATTTTATGGTATTAATTCAGGAATTCTTGTAACAAGCAATTCAACTGCTACTATCAAAAATACTAAAATAACTACTAATACTAAAGGAAGTAACGCTGTATTTGCTACTGGAGAAAATGCCAAAATATATATTAGTGATACTACTATAAAAACTACAGGTTCTTCATCTAGTAGGGGTTTAGATGCCACATACGGTGGTTATATAGAAGCAGACAACGTTGATATTACAACTCAAGGCGGTTCTTGTGCTACTTTAGCTACTGATAGAGGAGAAGGAACAGTTAAAGTATCTAATTCTAAATTGGAAACTAATGGTAGTGGTTCACCAGTTATATATTCTACCGGAAATATTAGTATAACTAAAACTAGTGGAGTAGCAAATGGTAGTCAAATGGTAGTTATTGAAGGTAAGAATAGCGCAACAGTTACTGATTCAGATTTAACTGCTAGTGGTAAAGGTAATCGTGGGGATGTTGATCATGCTGGTATTATGATATATCAATCTATGAGTGGAGATGCAAGTGAAGGAACAGGTACATTTACTGCTGCTAACTCTAGTCTAAGTATAGATAGTTCTTCAAGTTATTATAAAACTGCTCCAATGTTCTTTATTACTAATACTGATGCAGTAATCAATCTAGAAAACACTAAATTATCTTACGGAAGTAATATATTAATAAGTGCTAAAGGTACTAGTGAGTGGGGTAATTCAGGTAGCAATGGTGGTAATGTAACATTAAATGCTACTAAACAAACACTTAATGGTAATATCGAAATTGATAATATTTCTACACTTACAATGAATTTAACTTCATCTACATATAAAGGAACTATTAATGCGGATAATAGTGCTAAAAGTATTACATTAAAATTAGATAAAGATAGTAAAATAACTTTAACTGGTGATAGTTATATTACTAGTTTAGAAGATAGTGATTCAACTTATAGTAATATAGATTTTAACGGATACAAATTATATGTAAATGGCAAAGCTATTAATTAAGGACATTTCTGTTATAGAAATGTTTTTTTATAAGAATTAAAAAAAATTTATAGTTGATTAAAACGTAAAAAAATAGTAAAATGTATTTATAGTAAAGGTGGAATAAAAATGGATGATAATTTAAAAGAGAATTTTGATGAAGAAATATCTACTGAAGAAGAAGTTAATGAAACAGAATTAGAGAATGCAGAAGAATATGAAGACGAAGTAGAAGAAGCGGAAACACCAGAAGATGAAGAACCAATAGAAGAACCTGATGAAGTTGAACCTATCATCGAGGAAGAGCCTAAAAATGAAATAGAACAACAAGCTAAAGAAATAGCTAAAGAAAGTACAAGCAAAGTAAAAAAATTCTTTAATTTTATTTTAGTTTTATTAATATTTGTATGGCTTTGTTTACTTGTTACTGATTTCTTAAGAGTTAAAGATGAAAAACAACCAATATTCTGTTTAAAAGAAGTTACTAAGAAGTATGATGATGGTGAAGTGTATATTTGTACTGGTATTCTTTATAAAGTTTATAAATATGATAGAGACTCAATTAGTGCAAGAGAATTTGGACCATTCTTTATAAAAGAAAGAACAGAGGCTGTTAAAACTAAATAGATAATCTTATGGTTATCTATTTATTTTAAAATTAGAAAGAGATATTTTTATGATAAATAATCCACGATATTTAAAAGAAATATATGATCGTAATATTGATAGAATTTTATTACTTTGCTCTAATCATGCGATAAATAATAATGATGTTAAACAAATTGTTTATGATATGTTTTATACTTTTGTTAAAGAAGATTTAGTTTTTAAAAGTTTAGATGAGGAAAAGAAGTATATTAAATCTACTACCTTAAAAAAATTAAAAAAATATAAACTAACAAGTGATAAACAAGTATATGATAAAGAATTTATTAAAGACATGTGGCAAAATATAATTAATTCAGTATATTCTAATATTGATAATTCTAATAAAGTATTTAAAATAGTAAAAGCACTACTATTAGTAGTTATGATATCAATTATTTGTATAGGATTACCATATTTGGCGGCTAAAATATTAAGTAAAAAAGAAAATGCCGATAATAGTTTAATGAATATAAATGAAACAAAAGAACAAAAAGAATATGAAATAATTAATACTAGTTTAGTTGATGATATAGTGATTGTTAAAATGAATAATCCAAGTGAAATAACATTTAATGATGCTATTCTTAACTATAATATAAAACCTGTGTATTTATCAGAAATAATAAGTAGTAATCTTAATAATATATTAATATTTAAGAATGTTGAGGGTAATAATAAATATAATTTAAAAGTTTATGCTAATGATTTTAATATAGTTAAAACTTATAATTTAGATATAGCCAATGATAATAGAGATATAATTGTAGAACAAAGTTCTTTAAATGAAAATCTAATAATAGATAAATTAACTATTTTAAATAATTATATTTATATTAAAGGAACTATAATCAATATAAACAGTATTAAAATCGTTTTAAATGATGGTAGCGAAGTAATACTTGATAATAATAAGTATTTGTCTACTTATAATGAACTACAAATGATTTATTATAGCTCTAGCAATGAGTTTAATGCTAATGATATAAATAAAATTATAATAGATGATGTTTATGAATTAAGCGATTAGTTTGACAAAGTATTAGATATTTATTATTATATGGGAAAAGAGGTAGAAATTATGAAGAAAAAGCAAATAACTGATTTAAGTACAGGAATAATATTGGTGGCAATTAGTGTTATAATTTTGATGTTTCCAACGTTTAAAATAACCAATGTTAAATATATATTAGGAATATCTTTGATTTTATATACTTTAGTTAATTTTATAAAATACATTATAACTCATGAAAGTAAAGATAAAGAAGGTTTATATACAGCATTAATATCTTTAGCAATTGCCTTAATTGTATTTTTTAGTGATATGAGTAAACCTAAGAATTTAGCATTAACTTTATTTTCGTTTGTTATTTTAATGGTAATTATGCGTATTATTAAAGCTGATTACTATCATGATCGTCATAATAAAATGTGGATGTTGGAAGTAGTTTCATTAATACTATTTATGTTAGCAGGATATCTAACTTGTGTAAATTTATATTATAGTGCTGATATCCAAATAATTGTATTAGGTTTCTTCTTTTTTATAAATGGTATGTTTGAAATATATGATCCGATCATAATTGGATATATTAGAGGTAGATAATAATGCGTTTAATAAAAGAGTTTAACGATTATAAAATAATTGATATGGCTAGTGGTATGAAACTAGAAAAGTGGGGTAGTATTAAACTTCTTCGCCCAGATCCGCAAATCATATGGGATAAAAAAAGTTTTCCAGAGTTATGGAACGATATTGATGCAGTATATCACAGAAGTAACACTGGTGGAGGTCACTGGGAAATAAGAAATAAAAATATACCTGAACATTGGCTAGTTAATTATCAAGATTTAAAGCTTAATATTAAACTAATGAATTTTAAACATACAGGTTTATTTCCTGAGCAAGCTACTAATTGGGAGTTTTTAATGAATTTAATAAAAGAAAGTAATAGAAAAGTAAAAGTACTTAATTTATTTGCTTATACTGGCGCTGCTACTGTTGCTGCTCTTAGCGCAGGAGCTAGTGTGGTTCATATCGATTCATCTCGTGGCATGGTTGACTGGGCTAAAGAAAATGTAATATCTAGTGGTTTACAAGATAAAGAAATAAGATACATAGTAGATGATGTAGTTAAATTTGTTAAAAGAGAAATTAGACGTGGTAATAAATATGATGTAATTTTAATGGATCCACCTTCATTTGGCAGAGGTAGTAAAAACGAAGTATGGAACATTGAAAAAGATTTAGGAAATTTAGTAGAATTATGTAGTGAAATATTAAGTGATAATCCACTTCTTTTCTTAATTAATTCATATTCAACTGGATTATCTATGTCAGTTATGGCCGATTTATTAAAAATATATATTAATTCTAAGTATAAAGGATACATCTATAATGATGAAATAGGGATTTCTATGGAAAACAGTGATTTAGTTTTACCTTGTGGGGTAACCACTATGTGGGTGCATAAAGAATGTTCATTTTAACATTCTTTTTATATAATTTAATTAAAAAAATTGCTATTTTCGATACTTTGTTTTAGAATATAGATTGTTAGGGGGATATATATGCCAAAAACAGTAGAAAAAACAGAAAAAATTGACGTTAAAAAGATTAAATCTGAATTAAATGAATATATTGATAAAGAAATTAAAAGAAATTTTTTAGAAGAATTAGAAAAATCTAATAAAAGATTAATTAAAGAAAAAAGCAGAAAAGTTATTTTTAGAGATATTGTTATTATTTTACTTGTTGCTATTATTGTATATTTATTATATTTACTTAATAATATTGATTATTTTGATAAATACTTTAATAAAACTAATAATCAAGTAGAAACTAAAGAATCAATTAAAAACGAAAATAATAGTAGTGATAATACCAATACTTTAGAAAAAGATAATAAGATAAAATATCTTGATTTAATAAATACTTATAATATAAGTGAAGATTCTCTTTATTTATCAGATTTTTATAATGGTAATTTATCTAATACATTAAAACTATATATAACAATTAATAATTTAGATTTAGAAAATTATATTGAAGAAGATTATAATATTATTGATGAGTTAGTATTTAGGAAAAAATATAATGAGTTATTTGATGATGAGTATATTAACGAATCTTTTATCTATAACAATATTAATATTAAGTATATTTCTAAACTATCAAGTTATATAACAGATAAAGTAGTAGAAAATAGTACTTCAAATATAGTAAAAGAATTATTAGATGTAAAAGTTGATAATGATACTATTACTATCACAGCAGTGGAAGGTTTAATTAAAAATAATAAACTATATAATGTATTATCTAATAAAGAAATAAATAATTATAAAAAAGATGAACTATCTAAATATAAAGACAAATTAAGTGTAATTACTTATACATTTGAAAATAATAAACTAATTAGCATTAAGGGATAATATGACAACTAAACAGTATGCGGTATTAAATATGTTTTTATGTGACTTATTTAAAGTAGATAATTTTTATTTAAAAAATTTAGAAAGTGTTAGTTTATTAAAGTCTTTGTATCAAGAAAATATAGCAAATTATACGCTGACAGATAATGACAAAAGTATAGATTTATCTATAGATGAAACGAATGAATTAGCTAGGGAAATATTAGGTACAATCAATGATAAATATGTAGTTGCTTTTGATAAATTTTTAAGAGAAAAAAGAATAAAGTATTCAGATTATTATAAAATTGGTTCTTTCTATGATCTAAACAAAAATAAAATATTTATTTAAATAGTTGCATATTTATCGATAATAATAAAAAGAGGTTAGGAAGAAGTATATGAATGCATTACAATATAAAATACTAAATAAATACTTAGAGTATATAATAAAACAAGCTAATAAAACATTTGATTATTATGTTAAAAATCATAGTACATTGTATAGTATGAATAATTTTTTCTATGATTATATAACTAGTATAATTAACTATAATCCATATGAATTGCCATTAGAAATTAATATTAATAATAATGAACTTTTGTCTATGGCTAGAGAAGTTATAGAATCAATAAATCATGAATATTTAAAAAAGTTTGATGAATACGTGAAATATGATTGTATTAAAATCGATAAAGATTTAAAATCAGTTTATAAAGTTTTTTCTGATAATATTGAGATAGAACGTACTAATAATTATGAAAATGTTGCTACTATTGTCCACGAATTTATTTATTCATTAACTTACACACCGAACTCTTCGATAAACAGTAGAATATTAAGTGAAATGATGGCTATATATTATGAGTTATATACTATAGATTATCTTATAGATATAAAGAAGATAAATCCTAAGTTTATTGATTATAACTTTAGATTAAGAAATACTATTGATTGTACTGAATTAATAAATGAATATAGTATAATTATATTGGCTTATCAAGCATTTGGAAAATTAGATAAGAATAAAATAGAAAATATAAGTTCTTATTTAAATAATTTTGATTTAGAACAGTTTAGGGATAAATCTACTAAATTATTTAATGAAATGTCATTTACAAATAATATAAGAGACAATTTATTATTAGCCGAAGATATATTTGGATCTTATGAGTATTTATATAGTACGTTATTAGCTTTTTATAATCGTGAAAAATTAACTATAGAAGAAATGAATACTTTATTATATAATATAAATGAATATGAACATTATTTTGTTAATGAATTATTAATGGAATATGGTATTGATATAAATGATAAATATGAATTTTGTAAATATAGTAAAAAGGGAATTAGTAATTATTTGAATAATGTTTACAAATCTTTAAAACTAAAAGAAAAAATTAAAGTAAGGTGATTCTATGGATTTAGAAAAAATCGGCAAATTTATTCATGATTTGAGAGTAGAGAAAAATTTTACACAAAGGGATTTAGCTGATAGATTATATGTCTCACATCAAGCAGTATCAAAGTGGGAACGGGGAGTTGCCTTACCTGATATTGAATCTTTAAATAGAATTAGTGAACTTTTTGATATAAGTATAAATGATTTAATAGCTGGAGAAAGAAATAGTAAAGGACAAATGGCCCTAAAAATACTTGAGCCTAAAAATAACAAAAAATTTAAGATTTTCTTTATCATTACGATAACAATATTTTTAATAGGTTTATTTTTAGTTGGTTATATAATAACTAAGGATAAGTTTAAAGTGAATACTATATCAACTACTTGTGATAATTTTAAAATAACTGGAGTAGCTGTTTATGATTCTAAACAAAGTAATATTTATATATCCAATATTGAGTATTGTGGAGAAGAAGATAATACAACTTATGAGAAAATTGAAAGCATATTATTAGAAGATCATGATAATACAATTACTAAGATTAGCAGTAATACAACCGAAAATATAACACTTGAAAAGTTTTTAAAAGACTTAAAGATAAATGTAAACAATTATGAGTATAACTGTAATAAGTTTAATAAATCAGATATTTATTTAGAAATTAAGGCTTATAAAAGCACTGAAAAAATAACCGCTTATAATATTCCGTTAGAAATTGAAGAAAACTGCGATTAACAAAAAAGTTGTTAATCCTTTTTCTATTATGTGGTATACTATACCTAGTGAGAGTGGTTTTAAAATGAGAAGTATTTATCGTAGAGAATTAGGGACGATTCTATTTATCATTATATTATTAGTATTTTTAGTTTTTAACAGATATGAGATTATTGGAATTAATAATAAAAAAGAAGATAAAATAGTTATTAATTATGTAGAAAAACTTATTCAGAACAATACCAATTACACTTTAATAAGTCAAAATGATTTTGATACATTTTCTAATGTATTTATGCAAAATAATGATAGATATATAAGTTTTTATATTAATACAACTAATGGTAAAACAATGCAATTTGATGATTTATTAAAAAAGAAAAAAATTAATAATTTTTATGATAAAGTTTATGAATTATTAGCTTTAAAATACCCGAGTTTTATTGTAGATGGAATAAAAAATGGTGAAGGCGAAAAGGTAGTAGAAGTAAAAGAAAATGAAATGATTATGTATTTTTATGATTATACTTTTAATCCTAACTATACCGAGAATATTACCTTACATGTTAATTATAACGAAGTTAAAGATTATCTAAATTTTAAATATAAATTAGATAATGAATATTACAATGAATCTGGTTATGATTATGATAAAAATAAAAAGACTGTTGCTTTAACTTTAGATGATGGGCCAAGTCCTAATCTTACTCCAAGAGTTGTCCAAGCTTTAAGTAACAATAAAATGCACGCTACATTCTTTATGGTTGGAATTAATGTTAGAGCATATCCTCAAACAGTCCAGCTAGTTTATAATAGCGGTAATGAAATTGGCAGTCATTCACTTAAACATGCTAATTTGGGCAAAATGAAAATGGATGCCATTAATAGCGATTTAGCTACTGCAAATAGTTATTTTAACGAAGTAACTAATGATAATTTTAAATTACTTAGACCTCCTTATGGTTCTATGCATAGTGAAATGGTAAATTCTTTAGAAATGCCTTTAATACTTTGGAGTTTAGATCCATTAGATTGGAAATATCGAGATTGTGATACAGTAGTAAATAATATAATGAGCGTAGTAAAAGATGGAGATATTATTTTAGTGCATGATATCCATGAAACTAGTGTCCAAGCAGTTGAAAAAATATTACCAATGCTGTATGCTGAAGGTTACCAAGTGGTATCTGTAAGTGAACTAGCAGCATTAAAAGGAGCAACTTTACAACCACATGTTAAGTATCGTAGTATTACAAATGAATCAAATAATTGATATTTCGACTGGGTCATAAGTATCTATTTCAACAAATAAATAGCATATACCACCTATTAGAAAAAGGATTGAAGCAATTAAAGATATTTGACTATCTCTTGCTTCTTTTTTTGAGGGATTGTTTAATGAATTTACATTTTGATAATTTAAATATAGAAAATATAAGTAAATAAAAAAAGCTACTATGAAGATTGTGATATTTATAGATTTGTATTTATTTTTATATACTGCATTATTAGTTAAATTATATTCTTTTTCATAATAATTTGAGACTATAGCAAATATAGCAATAAATATATATATTATCCAAATAAAATCTTCTATTTTTAGCTTTTTTAATTTTTCGTTCATTATATTAAAATATTATTATTTGTTCTTATTTTTATTCTTGTTAATAGCATAATCATTTAATATTCTTTGATAATTTTTGCGATAATTTACTAAACATACTATGACGCATACAATGATAGCACCAGCATAAAGATAATAAGCATTACTTCTTTTATTTAAATAAGTATCTATAATTAAATAAATAGAAAATATGTATGTTAGAATAAACATAATTAATGAAATTTTAAATTTTTTTAATACTTCTTTTCCTACTTCTGTTTTTTTATACTCTTCTTTTAATTGTTTTTTTTCTTCTTTACTCATTCTTTGATATAATGTCTTCATTTACTTCACCATCAATATAATAGCATATTTTTCTATTTATTGCATAGGATTTAATAACTATGGTATAATTACTATGTAATAGAGGGCTATTATGAATGATAAAAAGATTGATATATTAGAGTTGACTTGGGTATTTGTAGTAGGTTCATTTACAGGATTTATAATTGAAACTTTCTGGCATTTAATTAAATATCATGAGTACATTAATAAACAAGGATTACTCTATGGCCCCTTTAAGCCAATCTATGGTTTAGGAGCAGTTCTCATTACTTTATTGTTTTATAAGAAAGATAATAATTATTTAAAAATATTTTGTTTGGGAACGATACTTGGAACTATCTATGAATATATGTGTAGTGTATTTCAAGAATATGTTTTAAAGACATCCACTTGGTCATATAAAGATTTTAGTTGGAATATTAATGGCCGGATTTATTTACCTTATTGTTTAGCTTGGGGATTAATATGTATTATATGGATTTATTTTATTTATCCATATATTAAAGAAATACTAAATAGAATGCCAGAAAAAATGTATAAGAATATATCTACATTTTTATTAGTATTTATGGTTATCAATATTTTTCTTACTACAACCGCGGTATTTAGGACTAGTAAAAGAAATAGTGATTATTCTACTTATGTATTTAGAGTTATTGATAATTATTATAATGATGAATATATGCATAAAAAGTTTCCAAAAATGAATTATGTGAAGAAGTGATAAAATGAAGTATTTAGATGATTTTTTAGAATATTTAGAAGAGGAATTAAATTATTCTGATAAAACTATAGAAAATTATGAGTTAGATTTAACATTCTTTTTTAATTATTTAACTGAACATAAAAAGAATTATTTGAAGTTGAATAAAGATGATGTTAGAGAATTTTTAAAATATTTAGATAATCTAAAATATAAAAATAGTACTATATCTAGGCATTTAAGTTCTTTAAGAAGTTTCTATAGTTATTTAGTAAGAAATGGTATAATTGAAAATAATGTCTTTAAAAGAATATCGAATCCTAAAAAAGAAAAAAAGTTACCTAACTTTTTAAACTATGAAGAAATAGATGACATTTTAAATATTTATCCAACAGATACTCCTCTTAATATTAGAAATAGATTGATTTTAGAGTTGTTATATGATACCGGTGTGCGGGTTGGAGAATTAGTAACTATTAAAATTAATGATATTGATACAGAGAACATGTGTATTAAAGTATTTGGAAAAGGTAGTAAAGAAAGAATTGTTTATTATGGTGAATACGCTTATGATTTATTAAAATTATATTTAAATGATGCCAGGCCATTATTATTAAAGCATGGAGCTAATTCTTATTTAATACTGAACAATAGGGGCGGAGCTATTACAACTAGAAGTATTGAAAATATAGTTGATGACGCTATTAATAAAGCTGCAATAAAAAATAAAATTACTCCTCATGTTCTTAGACATACTTTTGCAACACACTTACTTAATAATGGGGCAGATATAAAAACAGTTCAAGAACTATTAGGTCATTCTAATCTTTCTACTACACAAATATATACTCATATTACTAATGATAGATTAAGAAGTGTTTATTTACATACTC
The DNA here is from genome assembly GCA_017484065.1 of Bacilli bacterium. Lineage (GTDB taxonomy): Bacteria > Bacillota_I > Bacilli_A > RF39 > UBA660 > RGIG4822. The sequence continues at coordinate 255 of JAFUTX010000008.1, read as the reverse complement.
ATCCAAGGAATAAATAAAAAATCACAAGATTTATGTGTTATCTTGTAATTTTTTTATATCACCAATACTTAAACCTGTAGTTTTTGATATTAGTTCTATATCTAATAATTCTTTTAAACTGTACCCTTTGTCAAGGACATTTTTTAATTTTAAGAAGAAGGTTTTTTACTAATACCTACCTTTAGTGGATATATTCCTGTTGTTATATATTCATAATACTCACATGGCGACAATTTAGCCAAATCCCATTGATAT
>JAFUTX010000007.1 GCA_017484065.1 Bacilli bacterium | reverse complement strand
TATTTGTTTTTATTCTAGCCATACCATAACCTCCTTATAATCTGATTATATCAAATGTACGACAAGTACGCAAGACTAAAATTAATAAAAAAATAAGTAATTATAGTACTTGATTGAATGTTTTTGGTTAACAAGTGACAAACTTGGGATATATGACAAATAAATTGCTTGGAAGGTATTATATCAGTTTCTAAATATTATTGCACAACTCTTGTGCACTTCATTTTTTAAAATACAAAAAAAAAAAAATTGTAAAATTTTAAAAATTGTAGTTGCATTTTGTAGTGAAGATATTGTATAATGCAATTGTAACATAGGAGAGGAGAATTAGAGTGGAAAACAAAAAAAGAAATGTTGCAATTGGAGCAAGCTTATGCTTAGTATTATTATTAGTGATTGGAGCTACATATGCATATTGGACAACTACTGAAGTTCAAACTGATACAAATGATATCACAACAGATTGCTTAAGTATTTATATGACAAATGATACTACTGCAGCAGCTAATAGAAGTGCTACAGGAGGAATCAGTTTATTACAAACTTATCCAGTAAGTGATGAAGAAGGTATGTCTAATGCTGGTTATACATTTACAGTAACTAATAGATGTACAATACCAGTTAAAATTGATATTGATTTAGCTAGTTTAAATCATACTGGTGGAACTGCTAAAGCTTATAGTGCTGATCCATTAGGACAATTAGCATCAGGAGCTACTGCTGAAGCTAAAGCTGCAGCTGAAGCTAGCAGTGAATACATTAACAGTGAATATATCAATGTTTATTTAGCTAATACTGCATCAGGAAGTGAAAAAGTTTTAGCACAAACTAAAGTTGCTAGTTTAACAAATACTAGTGCACAAGTATGGAATGCTGGTGCTACAGGTGCTACAACTCAAAACGGAGCTTATGATGTAAATAGTGGATTAAGTTCTTATGAAGAAAAATTTATGTTAACTGATGTTATAGCTGCAAGTGGCTCAAATACTTATAACCTAAAATTATGGTTAGATAAATATGCTCCAGAAACTCAAATGTCTAATTACAACAGTGAAGGAACTGCTCAAACTGCTAAATCTTATAAAGCTAAAGTTGTAGTTTACGGTTGGTTAGGCGATTCTAAAGGTTTAGTTCAAGCTAGCTAATAATACTTTAGAAACAATTAATAATAATAACGTGAAAAACATCCTTAATGGATGTTTTTTTATAAATAATAAAAATCTTCCTTTTCTTAATATATGGTGATACAATGTATATGGGTGAAGTTATGAAAAAAATAGCCAATTTCATATTAGCAATTTTTGCTAGTTTTAGTTTGTTAATTAATCTAGATTTAACGGAAGTTGTTTTAAAAAGTACTAATGTTAATATTTTAACAATGGGTTTACTAACAATTTTATTATATAAATTATATAATAAGAATGATTTTAAAAAAATTAATATATTAACTTTAATCTTAAGTATTTTATTTAGTATATTTATGATAGTGGGTTATAGCTTTGAGGTAGGGCACAGTTTTAAGTTAATGTTTGGTAATATCTATTTTATTATTATTACATTAATTAAATTAATATCATTTACATATTTATTCTATACATTCATTAATATTATTAATAATTATATTTTTAATAAAGAACATAAGGATTTAAAAAAAAACAATAAAATAGTTAAGCTATTTAATAAACATCCATTTCTTTTTAGCCTTATTTTAATTCTTATTTGTTGGTTACCATATATTATTAGTTTTTATCCAGCTATTCTTTCACCAGATCCATCTAATCAAGTAAAACAATTCTTTGGTATTAGAACTAAGTATAGTGATTTTGCAGTTATGTTAGACGAAAATGTTACTATTACTAATCATCATCCAGTATTTCATACAGTGCTTTTAGGAGGATGTGCTAAAATAGGGGATTCTTTAGGTAATGTTAATTTAGGATTATTTATTTATAGTTTATTGCAAACAGTTATTTTAGCTAGTACCTTAGCGTTTACTATTAAATATTTAAAGAAGACTAACACTAAATATAAGTATATTTTTATAGTATTATTAATGTATGCATTTGTTCCTGTATTTCCATTTTATGCTATGAGCCCAGTTAAAGATGTATTATTTTCTTGTTTTATTACAATGTATGTAATTGAATTATTTGATTTAATAAGATTTAATAATTACAAATGGTACAACTATTTGATACTATTTATAACAATGTTATTAATTGTATTACAAAGACAAAATGGAATTTATTCTTTATATTTAAGTTTTCCTTTTCTATTCTTTATCAAATTAAAAAATAAAAAAGTACTATTACTCACTCTTGTGTTAGTAGTTGGGCTATTCTATTCTTATTCAAAAATACTTTTACCACATTTAAAAATAACGGATGGCAGTATTAGAGAAGTATTATCAATACCATTTCAACAAACTGCACGCTATGTTAAAACTTATCCTGATGAAGTAACAAGTAGTGAAAGGAAAGCTATAGATAAAGTATTGAAATATAAGACTCTTGCTAAAAGATATGATGCTAGAATAAGTGATCCAGTTAAAAATAAATTTAATAAATATACTACTAGCGATGATTTAAAAGCGTATTTTAAAGTTTGGTTTAAACAATTAAAAAAGCATCCTGTTACATATTTAGAAGCTACGATTGATAATACTTATGGCTATTTTTATCCAAATACAACATACTGGTATATATACAATACTTATGATACTAGATTAAAAGAAGATGATATTGATTATCACTTTAATAATTTAGAACACTCTAGAGAATTATTAACTGATTACGGGGTTAGTTTCCCATACATACCATTAGTTGGTTTATTTGTTAATATTGGTTTTACCACATGGGTTTATTTATATATGTTATATCTATTAATTAAAGAGAAAAAATATAGATATATAATAGTGTTAACTGTTAGTTTAAGTTTGATACTTGTATGTTTCGCATCACCAGTTAATACATATTTTAGATATGCATTACCTAGTGTATTTAGTTTACCTGTAACTGCATTGATGTTATTAAGTTTAAAATCTAATAATAAGTGTAGCAATTATTAAATAGTTTAGATGACAAAAAATAGATAAACTATAATATAACAATAATTTATAGAATAGAAGATAAATAAGATTTTTATATTTAATAATTTAATAGGATAAAATAAATAATTGTTATCCTATTTTTTTTATTTAAATAATGGTACAATGTAATTAGGGTGATAACATTGAAAAAAATAGTTGATGGTAATATAGCTTGTAGTAATACAGCATATCTATTTAGTGAATTATGTAGTATTTATCCAATAACTCCATCTAGTCCAATGGCTTCAAATATAGACAAATTGGCAAACAAAGATGAAAAAAATTTTAATAATGAAAAAGTAAAAATAGTTGAAATGCAAAGTGAAGCTGGTGCTGCTGGTGCAATGCATGGAGCTTTAATAACAGGAACTCTTGCTACCACATTCACATCTAGTCAAGGCTTACTTTTAATGCTACCAAATATGTTTAAAATAGCCGGTGAAATGTTACCAGGAGTTATTCATGTAGCAGCTAGAACGGTAGCAACACATGCATTAAGTATTTTTGGTGATCATTCTGATATTTATCAAGCAAGAACAACCGGATTTTGTATGCTATCTAGCACTAATGTCCAAGATGCAGCGCTATTATCAGCAATATCTCATTTAGCAAGTATTGATTTAAGTTTACCATTCTTACATTTTTTTGATGGTTTTAGAACTAGTCATGAAATTAATACTATTAATGAATTAGATAAGAAGGATTTAATTAAACTAATTAATTATGAATCTTTAAATAGATTTAGGCAACAAGCTTTAGGTACTTGTGAAGCTAAAAGTAGAGGTATGGCTGAAAATGAAGACATTTACTTTCAATCTGTTGAAGCGAGAAATAAAGATTATTTAAAAGTAGCTGATACAGTTAATTATTACATGCAAAAAGTAAATTGTTTAGCTAATACTAATTATCAGCCATTTAATTATTATGGGGATAAAGATGCTACTAATATAATTGTTGCTATGGGCAGTGTAGTAGATACTATTAAATTAGTTGTAGATGAAGAGAATAAAAAAGGCAAAAAGTATGGTGTAGTAGAAGTCCATTTATACCGTCCATTTAGTAAAGAATATTTAAATAAAGTAATACCAGATAGTGTAAAAAACATTGCTGTATTAGATAGAAGCAAAGAAGCTGGTAGTTGTGGAGAACCTCTATATTTAGATGCCCTTGCTAGTATAGATAAATCTATTAATGTAGTAGGCGGACGTTTTGGACTTGCTAGTAAAAATACTACTCCAGCAGATATATTAGCAGTATTTAACATGTTAGAAACTAAAATGAAAAATAACTTTACTATTGGTATTAATGATGATGTAACTAATTTAAGCCTACCAGTTGGTGATTATAAAATCCATTTAGATTGTGAAACCTTAAAAGTATATGGCTATGGTTCTGATGGAATGGTAAGTGCTAGTAAAGACTTATTAAAAATAGTAGGTGAACAACAAAATAAATATGTTAATGGTTATTTTGAATATGATAGTAAAAAAAGTGGTGGAGTTACCATTTCTCATTTAAGATATGGCGATAATAGTATTAATGCTCCTTACTATGTAGAAAATCCTCATATGGTAGTAGTTACTAAACAAAATTATTTTTCTAAATTTAAAATAGTGGATGATATGATTTCTAATGGTATACTTCTAATTAATGCTAAAGAAGTAGTACTTCCAGATGAAGTAATAGAAGTTATTAATAATAGAAATATATCTGTATATAAGATAGATGCTGAATCGATAGCAGAAAAAAATAATTTACACGGTAAGATTAGTAAAATTATGGAAGCTAGTATATTACATTTATTAAATGTTCCAAATTATTTAAGTATTTTAACTAACAATATAACTAATACTTTTAAAAATAAAGGTGCAGATGTTGTTAATAATAATATTAATGCAGTTAATGAGACTATTAATAGTTTAGAAAAAGTCGATGTTAAAAAAGTAAATCTAAAAATGATTAATAATGAAAATATAGTTGAAAAAATTTTACATAGAGAAGGTTATAAGTTATCAGTTAGTGAATTAATGGAATATAAAAATGGAACTTTTAAAGGTGGTAATACTAAAAATGAAAAGAGACAAATATCTAATAAGGTTCCTAAGTGGTTACCACAAAATTGTATTCAATGTGGTATGTGTAGTATAGTTTGTCCTCATGCAGTTATTAGACCGTTTGCTACAACTGATGATGGCATTCCATTATTAGGTAATAAAGATTATAAATATAATATAGTAGTTAGTGAAGTAGATTGTACTGGTTGCGGCTTATGTATAAGTGCTTGTCCTGGTAAAGGTGGAACAAAAGCTTTAGAGTTTGGCGAATATAATAAAGAAAATGATAATTATAGTTATAAGTATTTTAATGAATATAATAATCCAGAATTAATGGATAAGTTTACGATTAAAGGAAGTCAATTAAGAAAACCTAAGTTTGAATTTAGTGGAGCATGTAGTGGTTGTGGTGAAACATCTTATATAAAATTATTAACCCAATTATTTGGTGATAATTTAATTATTGCTAATGCTACTGGATGTAGCAGTATTTATGGTGGTAGTGCACCATCTACTCCATACAGTGTTTCATGGGCTAACTCATTATTTGAAGATAATGCTGAATTTGGCTATGGTATGTATTTATCTATTAAGGAAAAAAGAAATCATTTAAAAAATATAATTAAGAATAATATTAATAATTATGATGATAATATAAAGAAATTATTAAATACTTGGTTAGATAACTATAATGATATAAAAATTACTAATGCAATATATGAAGAGTTATTAACTTGTAAATTACCAAGTGAAATTAAAGACGATATAGATTATATTAAATTATCTAATGTATGGGCTATCGGTGGAGATGGTTGGGCTTATGATATCGGGTTTGGTGGACTTGATCATGTATTATATAGTAATGAAAATATTAAAGTGTTAGTTCTAGATACCGAAGTATATTCTAATACTGGTGGTCAATCTTCTAAATCTAGTAATATTGCTCAAGTATGTGAATTTGCTAATATGGGTAAGAAAACAATTAAAAAGGATTTATTCAAATATGCAATGACTATTCCTAATTGTTATGTAGCCAGCATCAACTTGGAAGCTAATCCATTCCAAGCAATAAAGGCAATGAAAGAGGCTAGTTTACATGATGGACCGGCAATGATAATTGCTTATGCCCCTTGTATTGAACATGGTATAAAGAATGGTATGAGTTGTAGTTTAGAAGAAAGTAAATTAGCAGTAGAAGTTGGTTATTCACTTCTTATGAGATATAATCCTAGTGATAATAAATTAAATATAGATAGTAAAGAACCAAAATTTGATGATTATGAGAAGTTCTTGAATAATGAAGTTAGATATAATTCATTAATGCTTAAAGATATTAATTTAGCTAATGAATTAATAAAAATACAAAAAGAAAATGCAATTAATAGATATAATTATTATAAAGATTTAAGTGATAATAAATAAAAAATATAGACATTAAGTCTATTTTTTTTAACTAATTCTTTTTAATTTCATAATTTATCTTAGGGAATGATTTAAATGAATTATCATATAGATATTGATTATGAAATAAATAATAATAATATTTTAAATATAATAAAAGAACTTAATGATATGTATTTACAAGAAACTTATAAAGGCAATAAAGTAGCATACTTATATCAAGACAAAGAAAACATAATATCTTATAATAAAAATATATGTTTTTATGCTGCAAGTTCAATTAAAATATTAGTTTGTTTATATTTATTTTTAGAAGAAGAGAATAGTAATATTGATTTAAATAAGAAAATACTAATTACAATGAATGATTTAAAACAAGATACTGGCATTATTAAATATCAAAGAAATGATACTTATTATACAATTTTAGACTTAATAAAATTAACTCTTGTGGAAAGTGATAACACTGCTTATATAAAACTTGTTGATTTAGTAGGGAAGAACAATTTAAAACAATTTGGTAAATCATTAGGTGCCAAATATACAATGGTTGGTAAAGATGAGTTTGGGTTAATTAATTGTAATGATATGTTAATATATTGGAAAAATATTATCAATTACATTGAAGGAAATAATAAATATAGTAATTATTTTAAAGAATATCTTTTAAAACCTAGTGTTAAATTAATTGATATTAATACATTAAATAATAGCTCTTTTTTAAGAAAATATGGTTCATGGGATATAGCTATTCATGAATGTGGGTATGTACTGAGTAATAATCCATTTTATTTGATTGTTTTAACTCAGCTAAATAAAGAAGAATATAAAAGTTCTTTTATGAATGAAACTGCTAAAAGATTAATTAAAATTAATAAATTAATGAGTTAAACAACTATAACTTGTATGATACGATTAATTATAAAGTTATTCTTTTTTCTTTTAATTAATTTAATTATGAGATATACTTAATTTATAAGAATAATTCAATTTTAATTCAATGTTTAGCATTAAAATATTGAGTTAGGGAGATGATTTTATGCGTTTATTAATAATTGAAGATGAAGAAGTATTAGCAGAAACTATTAAAGAAGTATTTGTTAGAGAAAACTTTATAGTTGATACTATCTACGATGGTTATGATGGTTATTTAGAAGCCTCAACTGGTATTTATGACGCTATTATATTAGATGTTATGTTACCAAGTATGGATGGATTTGAAATAATTAAAACTTTAAGAAGTGATGGTATTACCACTCCGACTATTATGTTGACTGCTAAAAGTGAATTAGATGATAAAATAAGTGGCTTAAATTTAGGAGCAGATGATTATTTAACTAAGCCGTTCCAAATTAAAGAATTAATAGCAAGAGTAAATGCTATATCAAGACGTAGTGGCACTGTAGTAGTAGATGATTTAACTTATGGAGATATTACTTTAGATAGTAAGAATAATGAAATAAAAACTGATAAAATGAATGTTAGACTAAGTGCTAAAGAATATCAATTATTAGAATATTTCATTAAGAATAAAGACCAAATTATTACGAGAGAACAGATTGCAGAAAAACTTTGGGGACTTGAAAGTGATACGGAATATAATAATGTTGAAGTATATGTATCTTTTTTAAGAAAAAAATTTAAGTTTATTAATTCGAAAGTAAATATTAAAGCAATGCGTAATGTTGGTTATAAATTAGAGGAGTCAAAATGATAAAAAAATTAAGAAATAAAGTCTTTATAACTGTTTTTACTAGTTTAACTTTATCTTTAGGAATAGTATTAATGGTAATTAATATAATAAATTTTAGTAATTCTAGAGAAGAATCATATAAAAGATTAGATCGAGCTATAGGATTTGAAAATATTAACAATGATAAAATACATAATTTTGAAACTATTTATTATATTGATGTTAATGGTAATAATTTAACATATTTAACTAATGATAGCAATGTAGAAGAAGAGAATATTAATAAAATAGTTAATAAGATAATTAATAGTGATAATGTAAATGGACATATAGATAAATATGTTTATAAGATAAATAAGAAAAATAATGAAATTAAAATTGTTTTAATGGATAATACAATAGCAGATAATTATATAAAAAATATATTTATCGTATCTTTATGTATATTTATTTTAGGAGTAATAAGTGGTTATTATATTTCTTTAAAAATAGTTAAATGGATTGTTGAACCAGTAGATGAAGCATTTAAAAAACAAAAACAATTTATATCAGATGCTTCACATGAACTTAAAACACCGTTGACTATCATTAATGCTAACTGTGAATTATTAGAAGAAGATATTAAAAATAATAAATGGTTAGATAATATAAGTAAAGAATCTGTAAGAATGAATGGTCTAGTAAATAGTTTATTATCTTTAACTAAAGTAGAAGAGAGTGAAGTAGTATTTAATGAATTTAATCTATCTAAAGCAATAGCGTCTTCAGTATTAGCATTTGAAAGTGTAGCATTTGAAAAGAAGATTAACCTAAAAGAAAATATATTAGAAGATATTAAGTATATAGGTAATGAAGATCAAATTAAACAATTAATATATATCCTAGTTGACAATGCTATTAAACATGCTGATGATAATAGTGATGTATTAATAAATATGAGTAAGCACAAAAATAAAATTAATATAGAAGTAGTTAATAGTGGTAAAACTATTCCTAAGGAAGAACAAGAAAAAATATTTGAAAGGTTTTATCGTATAGATAAATCAAGAAATAGAAATAGTAATAGTTATGGTATAGGTTTATCAATAGCTAAAAGTATTGTTAATAAACATAGTGGTAAGATTCATGTAGAATCAGAAGATAATATAACTAAATTTATTGTAGAATTATAATTATTTTTCAATCTTTATTCAATCTTCATTATTTATAATGCATATAGAAAGAAAAAAAGATAAGCTTAAACTTAGTGTTCCACTCTAATACTTTGAAAAGCTTAACACTAAAGGTGGTGGTAAATGATTAGATAAAGATAAGAAATAATAACAAACAAATATAATAATTTTTAAATATAAATAATAATTCGCACAAGTACACTCATGATAAAGATTGATTATTTAGTTGTATAATCAATCTTTTTTCATATATAATTTTGTAGGTGATAATTATGTGGAATTTGATATTAGTAAATAAAGATAATTATTTAAGCGATAATTACTATGTTGACTTAACAAAGTATCAAGATAATGAAATTGATAAAAGAATATATGTTTATTTAGATAAAATGATAAATGATATGATTATTATAGGTTTAAATCCTTTAATAGTATCAGCATATCGAACTAAAGAAAGACAAGAGTATTTATTTAATCGTAAAGTAAGGTACTATATCGATAATAATTATAATTATGAAGATGCTTATGAACTAGCAAGTAAATGGGTTGCAATACCTAATACTAGTGAACACCAAACTGGGTTGGCTTTAGATATAGTTGATAAATCATATCAAGAATTAGAAATAGAACAAGAAAATACTGCGACTCAAAAATGGTTAATGAATAACTCATATAAATATGGTTTTATTTTAAGATACCCGAAGGATAAAGTAGATATAACTAATGTTAATTATGAACCATGGCACTATCGTTTTGTTGGTGATGTTGCCAAAGAAATATATGAAAACAATTATTGCTTAGAAGAATATTTAATTAAAAGAAAGCGAAGTATTTTATTTCTAAAAAATATGTAGTATAATAACCTCGGTGGTTTTTTATGTTAGAAATTAAGAATTTAAACGTTAGTGTTTTAGATAAAACTATTATTAATAATTTAAATTTAATAATTAACGATGGAGAAATACATGTACTTATGGGTCCTAATGGAGCTGGTAAAAGTACAATTAGCCAAGCAATATTTAATAATCCTCAATATCAAATAAGTGGAAGTATTAAATATAATAATGAGCAGCTAATAGGTTTAGAACCTAATTTAATTAGTAATAAGGGTTTATTTTTATTAAATCAAAACCCAGTTGAAATAGAAGGTATTACTAATGCTGAGCTTTTAAGAACATCTCTATCATTAAGAAGTAATAAACAAGTAAATATATTTGAATTTAATAAAAGAATGGAAACTATTTGTAATAAACTAGATATTCCTAAAAGTTTTATTCATCGTGATGTTAATTTAGGCATGAGTGGTGGAGAAAAGAAAAAGAATGAACTATTACATATGTGGATGCTAGAGCCATCATTTATAATCTTAGATGAAATAGATAGTGGTTTAGATGTCGATGCTTTAAAAATTGTTACTGAATCTATCAATGAATATTATGAAGAATATAAACCAAGTATATTAATTATTACTCATCATGTTAAACTTCTTGATTATATTAAACCAGATTATGTTCATGTACTAAAAAACGGCGAAATTGTTTCTAATGGTGATGTAAAGCTTGCTAAAGATATAGATAAATATGGATTTAGTAAATATACATCAGCTAATATTGTGAGTGATAATGAAAATGATGAATAAAATAATAATAGATAATGATTTAACATCATTAGAAAATAATGAATATAATATAGAATTTAAAAAAGATAATATTACTTTAAATATAGTTGGTAATGTAGTAATTAATGATATTAATAGCAGTAATCTTAATTTAATTATTAATTTAGAAGATAATAGTAATTTAACTTTTAATAAATTAAATAATAATGCTATAGATAAAATGAATATAACTATTAATCAAAGTAATAATAGTAAATGTAGGTTTAATTATAGTTTAATAGCTAATCGTAACATAGATATAATAGTTACTAATCATTTAATGGGTAATGATTCCTTAGGTGAATTTATATTTAGAACTATAAATAAAGATGGCAATGTTTATTTAAAAAGTACTGGTATTGTAGATAAAGATACTAAAAACAATGAAATATTAGAAGATTTAAAAGGTCTAAGTATTACGGATAAATATATTGAAATGAAACCAGAATTACTTATTGATACTGAAGAAGTAGTTGCTAATCATAAGATGATAGTTAGTAATATAAACAAGACAGATTTATTTAATTTACAATGTAAAGGATTAAGTAAAGATGTTGCTAGTAAACTAATAGAGAATGGTTTTATTTATAAAAATTTACCTGATAGTTTTAAATAAAAAAATAAGAGGAGGTGTATAATGAATAGAGAAGATTTTCCAATGCTTAAACAAGATATAATTTATTTTGATAATGGCGCTACAACATTAAAGCCATATTGTGTAATAGAAAAAACTACTGATTATTATGAAAACTATAGTGCTAATGCTCATAGAGGAGACTATGATATATCATATAAAGTAGATATGGAATATGAAAATACTAGGGATTTAGTTAAAAAGTTTATTAATGCTAAAGAGAAAGAAGAAGTAATATTTACTAGTGGTGCTACTGATTCATTAAATAAAATTATTTTTGGTTTCTTTGGTGAATATTTAGAGAGTGGCGATGAAGTAATATTAACTATTAGTGAGCATGCTTCTAATGTTATACCATGGTTTAAACTTGTAAGTGATTTAGGAATAGTAGTTAAATATATTCCATTAGATGATAACTTATATGTTACTTTAGATAATTTAAAAAAAGTAGTAACTGATAAAACAAAAGTTATATCTTTAGCCCATATTACCAATGTAGTTGGAGATGTAAGGCCAATTAAAGAAATATGTAAGTATGCGCACGAATTAGATATATTTGTTGTAGTTGATGGTGCTCAAAGTGTACCTCATATGAAAATCGATGTTCAAGATTTAGATTGTGATTTCTTAGCTTTTTCTGCTCATAAAATGTTAGGACCTACCGGAGTAGGAGTTCTTTATGGGAAAAAAGAATTGCTTGATGAATTAAAACCTACAGTATATGGCGGAGGTATGAATGAATCATTTGATTCACCAACTGAAGTCTATTTAAAAGAACTACCAGCTAGGCTAGAAGCAGGAACACCTAATATAGCAGGAGTTATCGCTTTTGGTGAAGCAATAAAATATTTAAATAATATCGGGATGGATAATGTTTTACATCATGAACAACATTTAAGAAAGTATTTAATAGATAAATTAATTAAAATACCTCATATAGATATTATTAATTTAGAAAGTGATAGTGGAATAGTTGCATTTAATGTAGATGGTATATTTAGTCAAGATGTTGCTTATTACTTAAATAAATATAATATTTGTGTAAGAGCAGGATCACATTGTGCTAAAAACTTAAAAAAAGGAGTAGGAGTTACCAACACTTGTCGGGTAAGTTTATATATCTATAATACTGAAGAAGAAATAGATAATTTAGTAGAATTATTAAAAGATAAAGATAAAATATTGAAAGAGATGTTATAATGGACGAAAATTTAAAAAGAGAAATAATGTTAGAAAACTATATGCACCCATTTAATAAAGAACAAGTTAATGATGATAGTTATATAAAAGTTAATACTAATAATGAATCATGTATTGATAATATTGATCTTTATTTAAAAGTAGAAGAAAATAAAATAGTTGATTTAAAATTTATGGGTGAAGCTTGCGCTATCTCAACATCTTCAACATCGATTATGATTCATAATTTAATTGGTAAAACAGTTGAAGAAGCCTATGAATATATTGATAATTTTGAAAATATGGTTGAAGAAAAAGAATATGATAGTGATTTACTTAATGAGGGTATAGTTTATAATGAAATATATAAACAAAATAATCGTAAACATTGTGCACTACTTCCTTATGTAGGAATTAAGAAAGCTTTAAAAGAATACATTGATAAAAAATAATGTATTCTTTTTTTATTGCTTTTAGTTAATAATTTGATATAATAAATTTACTTTTGAAAGAAGGTTCATTATGAAACAAAAAGATATTTATGTTGGAACAATAAAAAAATGTATTAACGTAGAAAACTATAATAGATATGGTGAGAGACAATTTGAAGGGGATTGTCAAGTTGGGTCTGTTACTTTAGGACATATAAATTACTGGGCTGAAATAGCAATAGAAAATGCAGTATTAATTAAAACAAAAAAGAATAATTATGTTTTATTAAATAATATTGAAACTTTAAAAGAAAGAATATTAACTGATTTAGGATATGAAGTATATCCACTTAAAAGTAATCCTACCAGAGACGGAGAGCATTTTGTAGATAAGTATTCTTTAATACCATATTTTAATGAAGAAAAAACTCAAAATGAAACTATTAAAGTAAAACAATTAAAAAGAATAGCCCTTTCTAATGCAAAGGATGAAAGATAAATGAATAATAAAGATATCGATACATTTTTCTCAAAAATTTTAGAAGATATTGATAAAATAATAGAAAACGATTTTTATATTGAGAAAAAAAATATATTAGTTATAAAAAATAAAATTCAAGAATGGTATGTTTGTTACAAAAAGAATAAAACATTAAAAAAAATAAATGTAAAGGATTTGGAATTTATTGATAAAGAGATAAATGACTTGTTTGATAAGTATATTATTTCAGAACCGATAAATGAAAATTATATTGAAAGATTATCATATGATTTTGGTCATATTAAAAAGTATTGGAAATCTGAAAATGTTAGGAGTGTGTAAAAATGTCAGATAAATATGAAAATGAAAAAGGTATGTATATAGATGTACATACAGATACTAGAGGTAAAGATCACGTTAGCTTCTATGATGGAGATCCAAGTGGTAGTCATAGTTCTATTCATATTAATTGGGATAGTGAAACAGGAAAAGGAACAATAGTTGATACTACAAGTGGTGAAAAAGAAACTACTGATATTGGTTGTTATTTAACTACTGCTTGTATGAAATATAAAATGCAAGAATTTAATGATAATTGTGAAGAATTAACAACTTTAAGATGGTTTAGAGACAATTATGTATCTAAAGAAGATATTAATCACTATTATGAAATAGCTCCAATTATAGTTAATGCAATAAATACTTTTGAAAAAAATGAAGTAATTTATAATTATATATATGAAAATGTGATTATTGCTTGTGTAAACGCTATAAAAAAAGGAGATTACAAATTTGCGTATGATAGATACAAAAATAGTGTAATTGCGTTGGAAGAACAATATGCTAAGCCTATTTTAAAACAACAATTTACAAAAATATTAAAACTAAAATTTGTGAAATAGAATTGACAACAATCTAATCTAATTATATAATTTATCTTGTAAAGCGAAGATTAGGATAATAATAAATGTAGCCTTATAGAGAGTTCGTGGTTGGTGAAAACGAAAAGGTGAGTTTATTTAATCTACCTAGGAGTGTAGTTAACAGCTACCGGTTAAATACCGTTATAATTAAGAGTTAAATTAAGGATGGCACCGTGCATTATAGCACTCCTTTGGTGTTGTCCTTTTTTTGTTAAAAAGGAGGATATATGAGAAAAATACAAATTAATAAAGTTTATAAGCATTTTAAAGGAAAATACTATTTAGTTGTTGATATTGCAAATCACTCGGAAACTAAAGAAGAATATGTAGTTTATAGAAGATTATATGGAGATGGTAGTTTATGGATAAGACCACTTGATATGTTTTTATCAGAAGTAGATCATGAGAAATATCCAGATGTCGAGCAAAAATATCGATTTGAAGAAGTAGAAGAAGGAGAGGAATAATATGTTAGATATTAAATTAATTAGAGAAAATCCAGAAATGGTAAAAGAAAACATAAAGAAAAAGTTTCAAGATAAAAAATTACCTTTAGTAGATGAAGTAATTGAACTTGATAAAAGAATAAGAGATTTAAAAGTTGAAGGAGATAATTTACGTAAAGAACGTAATACAGTTAGTGATGAAATAGGAGCTTTATTTAGAGAAAAAAAGGTAGATGAAGCTAATAAAAAGAAAGAAGAAGTTACTAAGATTAATGAACGTATTACAGAAATTGAAACAGAAGAAGAAGAGTTACAAAATAGTTTAAAAGAAAAAATGTATGTAATACCTCAAATAATTGATGATAGTGTACCAATAGGTGAAGATGACACTAAAAATGTGGAAATAGAGAGATTTGGTGAACCAGTCGTACCTGATTATGAAATACCATATCATGCAGATATTTGTGAAAAGTTTAATGGCCTTGATAAAGAAAGTGCTGGTAGAACAAGTGGTAATGGTTTTTATTATTTACTTGGTGATATAGCTAGACTTCATGAAGCTATGATAGCTTATGCTAGAGATTTCATGATTAATAAAGGATTTACTTATTGTATTCCACCATTTATGATTAGAAGTGATGTTGTTAATGGTGTTATGTCTTTTGAAGAAATGGATGCTATGATGTACAAAATTGAAAATGAAGATTTATATTTAATTGGTACTAGTGAACATAGTATGATAGGTAAATTTAAAAATCAATTAATTAAGGAAGAAGAATTACCAATTGCTTATACCGGTTATTCACCATGCTTTAGAAAAGAAGTAGGAGCACATGGTATTGAAGAACGTGGATTATATCGTGTTCATCAATTTGAAAAACAAGAAATGATTGTTTTATGTAAACCAGAAGAAAGTATGGATTGGTACAACAAAATGTGGAGTTATACAGTTGAATTCTTTAGAAGCTTAGATGTTCCAGTTAGAACACTTGAATGTTGTAGTGGTGATTTAGCTGATTTAAAAGTTAAATCTTGTGATGTAGAAGCTTGGTCTCCTCGTCAACAAAAATACTATGAAGTAGGTTCTTGTTCTACTTTAGGCGAAGCTCAAGCAAGACGTTTAGGAATAAAGATGAAAACAGAAGATGGTAATAAATATGTAGCTACTCTTAATAATACAGTAATTGCATCACCTCGTGGTTTAATTGCAGTACTAGAAAATAACTATCAAGAAGATGGTAGTATAAAAATACCAGAAGTTTTAAGACCTTACATGGGTGGTAAAGACGTTATAAAATAATAGAATAATTAAAGACTCATTTCTACAATAAAAGAAATTGAGTTTTTTTTATTAGACTTATGTAATAATTAATTTACTTTTATAAACATAATATATATAATAAGTAAAAAAACTTTATTTTTTTTAAAATTGTGATAAACTTATATGGTTGGGTGGTGGATTATGAATAAAAGAAAATATGAAATAAATTATTTAAAGAATAAATTGATAATAGTTGAAGAAAAATTATTAGATTTAAAAAATCAAGAAGAATTGATTGACATATCTGATATATATGTTTTTTATAATAATGATACACTTTATTTAGTTAGATTAGAAGAAGAAAAAGTAAAGACGATTGATGAGTGGTATCCGGATTATACAATGGAAGTTTATAATACTAAATTTATTAATATATTTGATAATTCGGTTATATATGAAACATATTCCACTAATAAAATAAAGGATAAATATTATTGTTTAGAAAAAAAAGAATATATAAATATGTATAAATTAAGCTATATTTGTAATAATATATTTAAGTTATTTCAAAAAAAAGAAATGTCTATGGATTCATTAGAAACTATATATAAAAGATTTAATCTTAAGGATTTGTCTGATTCAAACTACAACTATGAAAATGCATCTAAATATAAAACACAGAGATTAAAGTATTATAAAAAATAACACTAGAAAACGGGGGAATGGTTATGTTTGTAAATGAATTGTTATTAAAAAAAATCCAAGAAGAAAAAGAAGAATTAAGAAAACTATATAATTTTTTAGAAAATAATTATCCGAAAACAGATATTTCTAATGTATATGTTATGAAATCAAATAATAATAACATATTAAGTATTGTTAAAATAGAGATTATACCAATAAAAGAAAAAAAAGTATTTGAAAAAATAGTTGGGTATAAAGCTCTAGTTAAAAATGTCTTTACTGGTAAGTATATCGGAAGATTATTTCTTGATATCGAGTATCCTATATATGATCAAATTATAAAAGGCGATATAAATTATCATTTAAGAGAAGAAAATGATTATAATATTGATGTTGATATGCATGTACAATTTAGTCCAATATTAGAAGTAGCACCAGAATTATTAGCTTATGTTAATAATGAAGTACCAATATATGTATTACAAAAAATATATTATGAATTAAATAATATTGATATTAATGATGAAATCTATGATGAACCAAGTGCAAAAAAAAGAAAATATTAATCTATTAGAATATTTTCTTTTTTTCTATTTATATTCGTTTCATAATAAGCTTTCATCATTTTATATAGTTCATAAATATCACTTAGTGAACAAGTTTCAATAGCAGAATGCATAGAAAGTTCAGGTATTCCTACATCAATAGATAGGACACTAACGTGTCTTAAACTAATACCACTTAAAGTAGAACCTCCTGCTATATCATTTTTACTAGTACTATCTTGATATTTAATATTATGTTTATTACAAATAGTTTTTATTATTGCAGAAGATAGGGCATTAGTAGTTGATGATGGTTCTTTAACTATGGCTAAACCATCATTTAAAAATAAAACTCCTGTATCATCAGCATATTCTGTATGATTGGGATGTATTGCATGAGTATTATCACTACTAATAATAAATGATTTAGCTAAAGAAGAAGCAATATCTATATCTAATTGAGCAGCAATTCTTTTCAAAGTATCTATTAAAAAATTACTATCAGCACCGTCAATTGTTAAACTACCAGTTTCTTCATTATTAAAACTACAGAATATTTTTATATTCTTTGCTTTTGATTCTAAAAAGCTTGCTAATCCAGCATAAACACTTGTAAGATTATCTATTCTGGGTGAAACTAATAATTCATTATTAATACCAACTATCCTTGGTTCTTCTACATTATAAGCAAATAAGTCATAATCAATTATCTCATCCTTAGTTATTTCTTTTAATAATTTAGGCCAGTCTTTGGTATCTTTAGATAAACTCATAATAGGTTGTAAATCTATTTGCATGTTTAAATCTAAATTAGTATTAGCTTTATCATTTTGGTGAATAGCTACACTAGGTACTAATAGTAGAGGCCTTTTAAAATCTACAATTTTAGTAATTAATTTATTATTTTTCTTGGTTATTATTCTGCCAGCTAAAGATAATGGATGATCTAACCAACCTAAGTTAAGTAAACCACCATAAGGCATTATATTATATTTTAAATAATTTTCTTTTGTATATGCTCCATCCGGTTTTAAAAGTAGAGAAGGAGTATCACAATGGGTTGTTATAATTGAAAATATATCTGATTTAGCTTGAGGTATTTCAATAACTATAACACTAGAATCATTACGAATAATATAGTATTTATTACTATCTAAATTCCAACTATCTTCTTCCTTTAATTCTTTATATCCTTTTTTATCTAATATATTTTTTATTGTATCAATACAAGTAAAGGAACAAGAAGAATTCTTTATAAATCTTATAAGTTCTCTATTAAATTTATCATTTTTCATAATCATCACATATTTAGTATGGATATTTTTTAATAAATTAAACAAAAAAACAATAAAAAACGTATCAAAATGATACGTTTAACTTACTATTTGGTGCAGGTAAAGGGACTTGAACCCCCACGGACTGCTCCACTAGATCCTAAGTCTAGCGCGTCTACCAATTTCGCCATACCTGCAATTAAAATGGTGGACCTCGTAGGACTCGAACCTACGACCGCCCGGTTATGAGCCGGATGCTCTAACCAACTGAGCTAGAGGTCCATCACAATGACAATTTTATCACAATATTTTAGGGCTTGCAATAATTTTTTTACTTATTTATTTATTTTTTCTTTAATTGTACTTGATTATTTGGTATTCTTATTATAGAGATGATAGTATGGCAAATGTAGATAGTATTACTCTTAATTCTAAAGAATTAAGAGTTGATAGAGATTTTATAGAAAAATATAAAGAACAATTAAATAAATATCCAAATATAAATACCCTTTATATTAGTGATGGGCTTACACTAGAACAAATAGATTATTTAGCTAGTAATACTAATATTAAGAATATTTATATGGACTATTTTCCCAAATTAATTATATATAATAAATTGCCGGATGGTATGTTATATTATTCTTGTAACACTACACCAATTATTATTGATAAAAATATTACTGTTACGTCAACTAATTTAAATAGAGGAGAAGATATACCATTAACTATTTATGATAAAAGTGGTAAGATTAATGACTTAAATAAAGCTAGTGATTATATAAAAAAATATAATACGATAGATTATATTTCATTTGACTTTGGTAATCATGATAACAGTGTAATATATAATCATAGTATATTTGATGATGCTGATAAAATAATAGTTCCTAAAATGGATAATCCAACTAAAGCTATAAAGTATATTAATACTATAAGTAAATTAGTTAATAATATTGATATTGTCAAAATAAGAATTGATAATAAAGATTATGATAATTTAGAAGAATTTAGAAGTATAGCTAATAATTATAGATTAGATATTTACTATGGTAGAACTTCTGTAGCTACATTAGATGAATTTTTAGCAATGAGAGATACTTTAAATTATTATAAAGAATTAATATTACAAAATGATTTATCATCTTTAGAAAGAGTTATCTATGCTTATGATTTAATAAAGTCTTATAAGTATCAAGAATCTACTAACAAAAATGATTCAAGAAACATTCATTCAATAGTTAGGGATGGTAAAATTGTTTGTGTTGGTTATGCTGAATTTTTAAATGAATTATTAAAGGAAGTAGGAATAGAATCTTATACCATTAGTACAAGTGTGCCAACTGATAATGGTAGTGTTGATCATAGGAGGAGTATTATTGCTATAAATGATGATAAATATAACATAAATGGTTTATATGCTTTTGATACAACCTGGGATAGTAATAAAAATAGGTATATGGTAAAAGATAAAGACGGTAATGAGTTAGCTACTAATAATCCTAAGGAAGAAGAAACAATACTTAGAGAGTTTGAAACTTTATCTAGTTATACATATTTTGGTATTACACCACAAGATTATAGTTATTATTTTCCAAAAGAACGTATTCCTGATATTCATAATAGTAATATTTCATTTAAAAATAGTGATTTTTATGATAATGATTACGATTTTGATTATTCAGAACCGATAAATGATGAAGTATTAGTAGAAGCAATATATAATGTTAGATTAGCTGAAGGATATAGTAATGAAGCAGCTAAGAAATCTATAGAAGATATGGAATTATTAAATGATATTAGAAGAAGAATTATTAAAGAAACTAACAATAATTTAAGAAATGAAATAGAAGAAAATAAGAAAAGATAGAATAATTATTTATATATTATTCTACATTTTTTTTAAAATATAATGTATAATTGAAGTAGGTAGGTGTAAGAAATGGATAAATTTATTCCTGATATATATTCACAAAGTATATATGATATAGATTATGATAAGTTAAAGAAAGTTGGTATTAAGTGTTTATTATTTGATTTAGATAACACTTTAGTTCCGGTAAATGTTGATGTTCCTAATAAACAAATTGAAGGTTTGTTTGAAAATTTAACTAATAAAGGTTTTAAAATTATTATTATATCTAACAGTGGTAAAAAAAGACTTACACCATTTAAAAATATCTTAAATGTGGATGTATCATGTTCTAGTATGAAACCATTAAAAAGAAAGTATAAACGTATTCAAAAAATATATAATTTTAAAGATACTGAAATAGCTGCTATTGGAGATCAATTACTTACTGATATTTATGGAGCTAATCGTATGGGATTTACATCAATATTAGTTAATTCGATTAGTCCGGTAGATTTTTTACCAACTAAAATAAATCGTTTTTTTGAAAGAAAAATATTAAAAAGATTAGGCAAGAAAGAAATATTAATTAAAGGAAATTATTATGATTAAGAAGTGTATTGGGTGTGGTGTTGTTTTACAAAATACTGATGAAACTAAATTAGGTTATACACCTATTTTAAATAATAAAGCTAAGTATTGTATGAGATGTTTTCGTCTTATAAATTATAATGAAGCTAGCATTATAGATGTTGTAAAACACGAAGAAAAAGTAATAGATGAAGTTAATAAAAAAGCTAATTTAGCAGTATTTATTATTGATTTTTTAAATATTAATAGTGAAGTAATAAATAAATTTAATAAAATAAAAAGTAATAAGATACTAGTAGTTAATAAACTAGATATAATTCCTAAAAGTATTAAAGAAAGTAAAATACTAGATTGGTTAAGAACAGAATACAAAATAAAAGAAGAAGTACTTTTTTTAAGTGCTAAAAAAGGTAGCAATATTAATAACTTAATTAACAAAATAGAAGGAGTAAAACATACTTATTTTTTAGGTTTTACTAACTCTGGTAAATCAACATTATTAAATAAAATATGTAGTAAGTATGAAGTGGTTAATAAAATGATAACTACTAGTCCAATTCCAAATACTACATTAGATTTTATTAACATTAAAATAAGTGATAATTGTAGTATTATCGATACTCCAGGTTTTACTTATCAAGATAAATTATATCAAAATGATGAATTAGATTTTATAAAAAAGATAAATCCTAAGAGTTTTCTAAAACCTATTACTTATCAATTAAAACCAATGGCAAGTGTAGTTGTAGAAAATAAATTTAGAATAGAAAATGTTAGTGATTTAAAATTAAGTTTTACATTATACATAAGTAATGATTTAAATGTTAAAGTATTATTTAGTAATAATAATAATTTATACAACTTAGATAGTAATGAAATTAAGATAGAAGAAAATAATGATTTAGTTATTAAAAATATTGGCTTTGTTAATATCAAAAATGAGTGTAATTTAAAAATATACTCTGATAATTTAAAAGTATTTGAAAAGAGGAATTCTTTATTTTAAGAAGGTAGTAGTAAATGAGTAAAATAAAAGTAATGAGTGAAGTACTTGCTAACAAAATAGCAGCAGGAGAAGTAATTGAAAAGTGTGCTTCAATAGTTAAAGAACTAGTTGAAAATAGTATTGATGCTAGTAGTAAAAATATTATTGTTAATTTAAAAGATGGTGGCTTAAAAGAAATAGAAGTTATTGATGATGGAATAGGTATGGATAGTGATGATGCTATCAAGTGCTTTTCTCGTCATGCTACTAGTAAATTATATAAAGAAGATGATTTGTTTTTTATTGATACTTTAGGTTTTAGAGGTGAAGCTTTACCATCTATCGCAAGTGTTAGTGAAGTAGAACTTAAAGCTTGTAATAATGATGTAGGTACTTTAGTACATTTTAAAGGTGGTAAGTTAATTGAAAGTGAACCTACTACTTTAAATAGAGGAACGAGGATAAAAGTAACTAATCTTTTTTATAATACGCCAGCAAGACTCAAATATTTAAAAAGTGAACAAACAGAGTTAGGTAACTGTGTATCTTTTATTGAAAAGCTATCTTTATCCCATGCTGATATATCTTTTACTTTAACTAATAATGAAAGAATAGTAGTTAAGACTAGTGGAAGTAATAACTTACATAAAACTATTCATGAAATATATGGATTAGAAATATCTAAGAATATGTTAGAAATTAGTGCTAGTAATAATGATTTTGATATTTTTGGCTATATCTGTAAACCTGAAATATTAAAGTCTAATCGTAATCATATGATAACTATAGTTAATGATCGTATTGTTAAAAATATGGATTTAAATAGAGCTATTAATGATGCTTATTATACTTATAAACCAGATATTAAATATCCAATTGTAGTAATAAAGATATATACTGATCCTACTTTAATTGATGTTAATATTCATCCGACTAAACAAGACATAAAGATGAGTAAACTAGGTGAATTAACTAGTTTATTAGAAGATACAATAAAGAAATGTTTATACGATAATTTATTAATTCCTGATGGAGTATCAAGATTACCTGAAAGCTATAATGAAGTAAAGACTGAAATATTTTCTAGTATAGTTAATGAAGTTAAGTTGGAAGAAGAAAAAGAAAGAATTCAAACGGCATTCGATTTTAGTCCGAAAGCCCATCAAGAAACAGAAGAAACACAAGAAGATATTCCATTAATTGTAAATGAAGAAATGAAGAGTTTGAATCTATATCCAGTTGGACAAGCTCACGGGACATATATAATTGCAGAAAATGAAGATGGGGTTTATTTAATTGATCAGCACGCAGCCCAAGAAAGAGTTAATTATGAACGAATGCAAAAAATCATGGCTAGTAAAGAAATTTATAAAAAAACTATGTTAATACCAATTACTATTGAATTAACATCTAGTGAATTTATAATAGTGAAAGATAATTTTGATTATCTAAAAGATTTAGGTTTCGATGTAGAAGAATATGGTGTAAATACTATTGCTATTAAAGCTCATCCTACTTGGTTAGTTGAAGGTTATGAAGAAAGTGCTATTAGAAATATGATTGATATGATTATTATTGATAAAAAGAAATTTGATCCAATTGTATTTAATGATAATTTAATAAAAAGTATGGCCTGTAAAATGAGTATCAGAGCTAATACCCCAATGAGCCACGAAGCCCAAGTTGAACTATTAAAAAACTTGTGTTTATGTGATAATCCATATAATTGTTGTCATGGACGACCTTCTATTATTAAGTTTAGTAATTATGAACTTGAAAGAATGTTTAAAAGAGTAATGAATTAATTGTTTAATAATAAGCTTACTGATTAGTAAGCTATTTTTCTATGCAAAAAATTAGAATTAAACATTGCATACATTTGTTTGTTATGCTATGCTTATATTACAAGCAAGTATAATTTTGGAGGGCTTATGAAAAATAATAATGAAATGATGATTTATGAAGATAAAGATGGAGTTACAAAAGTAGTAGTTAAATTTATTGATGAAGATGTTTGGTTAACTCAAAATCAATTAGCAGATATTTATAAGACAACGCAACAAAATGTTAGTCAGCATATAAATAGTATTTATAAAGATAAAGAGTTGCAAGAAATTTCAACTAACAAGAAATTCTTGTTAGTTCAAAAAGAAGGTAACAGAAATGTTAAAAGAAATATTGACCATTATAATTTAGATATGATTATTGCTTTAGGTTATAGAGTTCAGTCAGAAGTGGCTGTTCGCTTTAGAAGATGGGCGACAAATAGATTACATGAGTATATCCAAAAAGGTTTTACTTTAGATGATGATAGATTGAGGCAAGGTGGCAATAGATATTTTAGAGAATTATTACAAAGAATTAGAGATATACGTTCTAGTGAAAGGAATTTTTACCAACAAGTAACAGATATATATGCAACCTCGATTGACTATGATCCTAGAAGTAAGATAACAAAACAATTTTTTGCTACAGTACAAAATAAATTACATTTTGCTGTACATGAACATACTGCAGCAGAGCTTATATATGAAAGAGTTGATAATGAAAAGCCTTATGTTGGAATGACTAATTTTAAAGGTAATTATATAACAATTGATGATGTCAAAATAGCAAAGAATTATTTAACAGAACTTGAATTACAAAGATTAAATCTATTAGTATCTCAATTTCTTGACTTTGCAGAATTGCAAGCATTGGAACAAAGAACCATGAGAATGGTCGACTGGGTACAAGAGCTAGATAATCAAATACTTTTAAACAGAAAAAAAATATTAGAAGGTAATGGAAAAATAAGTCATGAAGAAGCTATAGAAAAAGCAGAAAAAGAATTTGAGATTTATCGTGATAGAGAAATGAAAGCGTTAAAAAGTGATTTTGATTTGCTACTCAGTTCACTACCGAGTAAGAAAGAAAATTAAATATTAATTAAATTTGTTGTAAACAAAATGTAAAAAAGTAAGCTGTAAAACATAAATCGACAAATTTCTACACACCCCTCATGTTAGGATACGTCCCAGAAGGGAGGTGTTATATATGGTCAAAGAAAATATTAAAGCTAATACTGGTAAGTGGCATACAACAAGAGAATCTGAAGTCTTCAAAAGTATTATGTTACAAGAAGAAAATAAAGAATTACTTAAATCTATTGTTGAACAAGTTATGAAAGATAAAATAACAGATATGACTGTATATGATGGTGATTTAGCAACTGAATATATAGAATATGGTTTAAATGATATTGTTCTTAATACTAATTTAGGTATTATTGATGTCCAAGTTATTAGTAATGATTCACAGCGTGATCGTGGCATATCGATGGCTGGATTCTCAAAAGTAATTGACAATCCTGAATCATTTGGGATAGACCCTGATTTAATATATGAAACACAATATAGTATAGTTATTTTAATCTATGACATGAAAGATGATAATGGAAATATTTCAGATAATATTTGTGAAGATAAAGCAATTATGTGTTATATGTTAAAAGATGAAGACGGAATTCCGTATATTGATAATTTTAGAATTCATGTTGCTAATATGCGATATTTTCAAAATTTATGGTATGAAAACAATGAGACTGAAGCATTGAAAAATAAAAATTTAGTTATGTTAGATTTACCTAAAGAAGAATTAATAAAATTTGCAAGTCTTGATACAAATGTTAATGACTTTTTAGAACAAATGAATTCCTACAATGAATTATAATACAATTATTACATCCTTTCTCTTTTCTATTTATATATATAAATTAGTCTTAATAAGGCTAATTTTTTTCAATTAAATTAGTTGTAATCGTGATATATTTTAGATATAATGAAATAGATGGAATAAGGTGAAGTTATGGCTAAAAATGTAGCAAGCGAAAAGTGTCCTACTTGTAGAGCACCATTAAAGTTTAATGCAAAGAAAAATATATTTGAATGTGAGTATTGTGGTAATAAATATACTTTAAAAGAATTAGAAAATGCTAAAGAAAAATATCATGTTAAAGAAAACTATGAAAAATTAGATCCAATGAAAGGATATAGATGTAGTAATTGTGGTGCAGAAATTATAACAGGTGAAAATACATCTTCAACTTCATGTGTCTATTGTAAAAATACAGCGCTTATTTGGGATAGATTAACAGATATTTATGCGCCAAGTAAAATAATTACTTTTAATTATGAAAAAGATGATGCTATTGAAGCATTTAAAAATATATGTAAGAAACGTCCATTAATTCCTAAGGATTTTAATAATGTTAAAAATATTCAAGACATGGAAGGACTATATGTACCATTTTGGCTATTTGATTTTAAAAATGATGCTAACATGTTAGCAAAATGTACTAAAGTTACTTCTTGGTCAGATAGTAAATATCATTATACCAAAACAGATCATTATGAAGTTACTAGTGGTGGTAAATTAGAATTCGATAGAGTTCCTGCTGATGGGGCTAGTAGGTTCGATGATACAATAATGAATGCTATAGAACCATTTGATTATAAAGAGTTTAAAGATTTTAATATGTCTTACTTATCAGGATATATTTCTGAAAAATATGATGTTGGTAAAGATGATAGTTTAGTAGTAGCAACTAATAGAGTAAAAAAAGATAGTAAAGATTATTTATCTGATAAGATAACTGGCTATTCAACTAAGGTAATTCAAAATTATGAAGATAATGTAAGTTTAGAAAAAACAGATTATGTTTTGTTACCAGTATACGTTCTAAATATTAAGTTTAAAGATAAGATATATCATTTTGCATATAATGGCCAAACAGGTAAAATGGTCGGAGAAATACCAGTAGATAAGAAAAAACTAATTATCGCTATTATTATTAGCTTTATTATACCATTTTTAGTAGGTCTATTATTTAGTAAATTAGGAGGATGTGTTTGGTAATGAAAAAATTATTTTTAAGTATTTTATTATTTTTATTTATACCAGTAGTTAATGCATCTACTAATACTTTTGAAAGAACTAGTGAAGATTATTTAGTTCCAGATCGAATTACTGTTAACTCAAGTAATAAAAGTAATGTAATGAGTACACCTGCAGTTGATGCAAGTGAAAAAATATATGATTTTGCTGATCTTTTGAGTGATGAAGAGGAAGAAGAATTATTTGATAAAGTTAGTGAATATATAAGTGATACTGATTATGATTTAGCTATTGTAACTATAGATAATAATGTTAAATCTTCTACAATGGAATATGCTGATGATTTCTATGATTATAATGATTTTGGGAAAAATAGTAGTCATGATGGAAGTGTTATTGTAATTGATATGGATAATCGTGAAATCTATATCTCAACAACTGGATTAGCGATAAAGATGTATAGCGATAGTAGAATAGAAAGTATTATTGATGCTGGTTATAGTAATTTAAAGAACGCTAAATATTATAATTGCTTAGTTAATATGGTAAGTAGAATGAGTAGCTTTTCTACAAGTGGTTATCCTAGTGGTAATGCCAATATGGAAATAGATAATAATGGGAATGTTCATTATATTAAGAAAGTACCTTATTTGAACATTGCCTTAGTATCAATGGTCATAAGTATTATTATATCTTTAATATTATATTTTAAATCAAGACTAAAAATTAAAGTGATAGATACTGTTAAATATATTGATCCTAATAATAGTAATATCAAAGTTCATTCTAATTTTATAACTAGTCATACATCACGCGTTAGAATTGATACTAGCTCTGGCGGTCATAGCAGTGGTGGAGGTAGTTCTATCCATACTGGTAGTAGTGGTATTAGTCATGGCGGTGGCGGCAGAAGTTTTTAATTATTTTTTAGATTATTGCATATAAATTACCAAGAAATTAAGGTTTCTATTGACTTTGTTTCTTGGTGATTTTAAAATTAAGTTAGGAGGAAGAATTATGAAAAAATATATTGCAGAATTTATTGGAACATTTATTTTAGTATTATTTGGTACAGGTGTAGCTGCTTTAACTGGTGGTAACATTATAGTTACTCCAATCGCATTTGGACTTGCAATTGTTGCTAGTGCTTATGCAATTGGTAATATTAGTGGTTGCCATGTTAATCCAGCTGTATCACTTGCAATGCTTATTAATAAGAAATTAAGTGTAAAAGATTTCTTTGGATATGTAATTGCACAAATCTTAGGGGCATTTGCTGGTAGTGGAGTTCTTTACGCTATATTTAAAGCTACTAAAATAGGAACAGAAGCTTTAGGAGCAAATGGATATGCTAGTTTATCAGCAACAGAAATTACTTTATGGGGAGCTATATTAGTTGAAATTATTTTAACTTGTGTATTCATTTTAACAATTTTAAATGTAACAAGTGATGAAAGTAAAGGTAATATAGCTGGTATCGTAATTGGTTTAACTTTAATGTTTGTACATATTTTAGGTATTCCATTTACTGGTACAAGTGTTAACCCAGCTAGAAGTTTAGCACCTGCAGTACTTACTGGTGGAGATGCTCTAAAACAAGTATGGGTATTCATTGTTGCACCATTAGTTGGAGCAATTATTGCAGTAGCAATATTTAAATTCTTAAATAATACTAAAAAACTAAAGAAGTAGAAATACTTCTTTTTTATTTGTTTAATAGAGTTTTTCTTTGATTTTGTCTAATTATTTGTTATAATACTAATGTTTAGGAAAAAGGAGGGATTTGCTATGGCAAAAAACGAAAATAGAAACTTTGTAACAATGAAGTGTACAGTATGTGGTCGTGAATTAAGACCTACAAGTAAAAATAAGAAAAATACTACTGAACGTTTAGAAATCAAAAAGTATTGCCCTAATTGTAAAAAAGCAGTAGTAGCAAAAGAAAAGAAATAATAAGAAAGTAGGATAATCAAATGAACATTAATATTAATGATATTAAAAATGGAATGACTATCATTATTGATGGTAAGTTATGTTTAATTGAAGAATTTCAACATGTTAAACCTGGTAAAGGTGCAGCATTTATGAAAATGAAACTACGTAATTTAAGAACTGGTTCATTAGTTGAAGAAACTTATAATACAAATATTAAAATTGAAAGAGCTAGAGTAGATAGATTACCAATGCAATATTTATATTCAATGGGTGATTCATATGTATTTATGAATAATGAAACTTATGATCAATTAGAAATACCAGCTGAAAAGTTACAAGATCAAATCAAATTCTTAAAAGAAGGATTAGAAATCACTATTACTATGTATGAAGGTGAAATTATTGGTGTAACCTTACCAGAAAAAATTGAATATGAAGTAGTAGAAACTACTGATGCAGTTAAAGGTAATACTACCAACAATGCCCAAAAAGATGCTACTATTGAAACTGGTTATGTAGTAAAAGTTCCTTTATTTATTGCTCAAGGAGAAAAAATTATTATTTCAACTAGTGATGGTAAATACGCTGGTAGAGCATAACGAGGCATTTTATGAAAGATAATAAAGAAGAATTAAATAGTAATAAAACTAAATACATTGGTATAGGTACTTTAATTCTTGCGTTAGTTTTAGCATTAATATCTGCAAAACTAATTAGCTTTACAGCACCAGTAAAAATTATAACTAATAAGATAGAAGATTTTAGCAACGAATTAAATCTTAATAATACTAAAGAAAATGTCTTCGGTATATTTAATAATATGTTTGCAAATGTTAAATATAGTGAAGAATTAATGGAAATGGTAAATAATAGTGAAAATATAGAATCTACAAGTAATTTAAGTATTAAGATGCCATCAGTATTAAAAAATCAAGTAGGTTTTGAAAATTTCAATGTTGACGTAAATTTAAAAAAAAGTTCTGATAATTTAGAAGCTAAAATAGATGCACTATTAGATAATAAAAATTTAGTTAATCTTGAAACAATATTGAAAGATAATACTTTATATTATAAATTATTAAAAAATTCTGAAAAATACTATAGTTATAATCTTAATAACTTTCAAGAGAATATGAATAATGAAAATATAAATGTACAAATATTTATTGATTTATTTAATGAAACCATTAAAGAAAATATTATGGATTCTGATTTTAAAAAGAGTAGTGAAAAAATAAAAGTTGATAATGAAGAAATTAAAACAACTAAATATTCTTTAGAAATTAATAAGAAGTTAAATGAAAGATTTATGAAAGCATTTTTGACTAAAATAAAGGATAATAAAACTGCTATTGAATCTTTAACTAATATAAGTGGATTAGAGGAAAAAGATTTAAAAGAATCTATAAATAATAGTATTAAAGAATATAAATATGAAGGAGAAAGTTTATATTTAGATTTATATATTAAGAGTAGTGAATTAAAAAGATTAGACTTTGGATCAAAAAAAGAAAAAATTACTACTATTTACGGAGCTTCAAAAGTTTATGATTTATCTAGTATTTTAAATATAAAAGAAGCAAAAATTATTGTTGATGATAAACAATTAGAAGTAAAATTAAATGATAAAGATGTTAATATGTCTTTAACTATCAAGGGTGAGGATAAAAAAGAATTTACTGCTTCTATAAAAGCTAGTGGTGTTGAATTTAGTATTAATGGTACTTATTGCATTGAAGAAGTAAAAAAAGACGAAGAGTATAAAAATATTACAAATATGAATGTTAAGTATAAATATGATGGTGTATCTATAGAAATTCCAGTTAAGATAAACGGAACTACTAAAAAAGTAGACAAACTAGAAATACCTAATGTTAAAAAAGCTATTAATATTGAAACAATGACAGAAAAACAAATGTCTGAATTTCAAAATGAGATTCAAAAAATGCCTATATTTGATTTAATAAAAAGTACTCAAATGGAGGTTAGTTATAAAATGTAGATTATTTCTACATTTTTATTTTGCATTTAAATACAAAATGATATATAATTTATATATGATAGTGTAGGGTGATAATATGAATGGTGTAGATAGCAGTACAAAAAAAAGTTTTACATTTACTCTTAGTTTGTTAGCTATTTCTTTATTTCTAACTATAGGTACAGCTTATTCTTTATGGGGACTTAGTTTTAATCAATCAACAACAAATCTAGTAAAAGCTGGTTGTTTTGAAGTAACTTTAGGTGAGAGTGATACAATTAGTTTAACTAATACTTATCCAATGAGTGATGCTAGAGCAATGAGCTTAGAACCCTACAAATTAACTGTAAATAATACTTGTACAATTGATGCTGAATTTAGTGCTATTATGAATGTTTTAACTGCGTCTACATTAGATAGTAGTTTTATTAAATATAGTGTAAGTGAAAGTACAACCAATTATAATTCAGGAGCTTTACCTTTAAAAGATGATAGTAGAGCTTACACTTTAGATGCAGGAGATACTAATCTTTCAGTATTAGAAAGCTATAAAATATTTCATAGTTATGTAAAAGCTGGTGATAGTAAAACTTATAATGTAAATTTATGGATAAAAGAAGAAGCTACTAATGAGATATTTAATCAAAGCTTTAAAGGAAATATACTTGTTAAATCTAATGCTACTAAAGTATCTGGTAAGATTACTTTAGATGATGAATTAACTAATATAGATAGTGGTTTAATAAGTGTAAATGAAGCAAGTACAGATCAAATATCAACTAGCAAAAGTTATCGTTATGTTGGTGCTAGTCCTCTTAACTATGTAGATTTTAATAATGAAACATGGAGAATAGTTGGTATGTTCTTTGTTGATACAGGAATAGATGTAAGTACTAATCCTGATTATGTAAATAATCTATATGAAAGAAGATTAAAGATAGTTAAAGATGATGCTATAACTAATATTGCTTGGGATAGTGCGGCTGGCAATAGTTATATAGATTCATCATTAAGCACATATCTAAATGGTGATTATTATAATTCAATTAATGAGACTTATCGTAATATGATAGCGGCTAGTATGATTCATTTAGGATCTAGTACTCCAACTACCTTAAGTGCAAATGATTTATACAATAGTGAAAGAGTAGAAGGTAATGCCTTGGTAGCTAATGTTGGATTATTATATGCAAGTGATTATGGATATTCAACTGGTACTGATTGCTTTGATACTGATTTAGGGACATCTAATGCATGTAGTAGTTGGTTAAGTGGTAATGTTATGTGGTTAAATAATAATAATGGTACTAGTAGTTATTATTTAAATGGTAATCAAATTACAACTGATGTTGCTACAGCTGCTAAAAATATTAAACCAGCAGTATACTTAAAAGATGGCGTTGAACTAGTATGTGATTCATCAAGAGGAGTATGTGGTAGTAGTACTAACCACTATACATTAAGAGGTTAATATGAAGAAGAAAGGATTTATTGCAACGTCTTTAATCTATTCCTTTTTTCTAGTATTTGTAGCCATATTAGTTTCTATAATGGCAAATTATACAAGTACGAGAGTACAACTTAATAGATTAAAACAAGATGCCAAAGAAGAATTAGATAAGTGTTCTATTAGTAAAACTAGTGGGCCATATTGTGATTAATGAAGGTGAATAATATGCAAATTGATATATCAAGAATACCTTTAGAAGGATTAAATATAAATGAAAGTATAACATATCCTGAGGAGTATTATAAAAATACTGATATTAAAAAGTTAGAAAATGTAAATTTAAATGGATATATTAAATATGATTATGTAGGAAATATAGATATTAATTTAGAAGTAAATGGAGTAATGAATTTAGAAGATGCTATTACTTTAGAACCTTGTTTTTATCCATTTGACTTCAAAATTGAAGAAAATATGACTATAAATGAGTTAAAAGAACAAAATTACTATGAAAAAATGCAAAATACACTTGATATTATGGAACTTTTGTGGCAAAATATTGTATTGGAAGTTCCCATCAGGGTTATTAGCGATAAAAATAAAGATGCTAAGCTTAATGGCGATGGATGGCAACTAAATGAAGAAACTAAAGAAGAAATTGATCCAAGGTTAGCTCCTTTGCTTGAGCTACTTGATGAAGGGAAGGAGTGAAATTATGGCAGTACCTTTTAGAAGAACTAGTAAAACTAAAAAAAGAATGCGTCGTACTCATTTAAAAAAGGAAGTTGGAGCTATAACTACATGTAGTAAATGTGGAGCACCAATAAGACCACATAGAGCTTGTACAAAATGTGGAAATTACAAAAATGAAAATGTATTAAATATAGAAGAAAATGAAGCAGAATAGTCTAGCTTTATTTTTTTTACTTTGTTATAATTTTAATAGGTCCCAGTAGCTCAGTTGGATAGAGCGAATGCCTCCGACGCATTAGGTCATGAGTTCGAATCTCGTCTGGGACGCCAACTTGTATTTTAGTTAGTAACAGAATATAAAAAGGAGAATAAAAATGAAAATAGAATGTAATGATGAAATAAAAAAAATGTTAGAAAAGGCTAAAGAAGGAAGAAATAATGCTCATGCACCATACTCAAACTATTTAGTTGGAGCTTGTCTTCAAACTGATGATAATGAGTTGTTTATTGGATGCAACATTGAAAATAATGGTATTCAATCAATATGTAGTGAAAGAGTAGCATTTTCTAAAGCCTTAAGTGAAGGTAAAAGAAATTTTAAATCAATATTTGTAATATCTGCTCCTCGTGATGCCGAGTATTTAGAGGAAACATTACCTTGTGGTTACTGTCGTCAATTCATGAATGAATTTTGTAAACCTGATTTTAAAATTTATACATATAATGAGCAATTGAATGAATATAAATGTTATACATTAGGTGAATTATTACCTCATAGCTTTACTTTTTAGTAAAGTTTTTTTATTGGAATATTTACTATTTATTTACATATATTGTGTTAAGCGAACATTTTGCTTGATTATGTTTTTGCTTTATGCTAAACTTAATTGTAGATAATACAAGAATAGAATAATAAGGTGGTGGACGTCATGTTGACGATGAATTTTTTTACAGACTTATATAATAGTGAGTATTTTGGAGTAGTTTTAATAGGTATTATAGTAGTTTTAGTTATCCTATTTATTTTAGTTTTAATCTTTGGCAAGAGAGATGAGAAAAAGAGAAAGTTAGAAGAAACTCAAAGATTAGAACAAGCTAATATTAATGCTATGGCAGAAGTTAATAAAGAACCTAGTGCTTTAGAAGTTCCTAATAATAATGTTAATGAAAGTAATAATGATTTAGTTAATCAAACTCCAGTGGATACTACTCCAGTAATCAATAATCAAGTGGATATTCCTCAAGTTGAAATACCTACTAATGTTGAACCAACAGTACCTATGGAACCTGTATCAACTAACGATTATGTAAACGATAATAATTTAGTTCAAAATATTAATAATAACTTTAATGATTTAGCTGTATCTATTAATCAAGAATTAAATGATATTGATAATTTAAAAGAAATAAAAAATAACAATATAAATAGTAATGCTAATCAAGTACCACGAATGGAAGTGCCATCATTTGATAATGCTAGCCAAGATTTCTATCAAATGCCAGATGTTGAATTAAATATTAATCCTGCATCAGTTACAGAAACTCCAAATAACAATATGAAAGTACCAAATGTAGAAACAACACAAAATGAACCAGTCCAAAATTACGAAACACCTAGTTATGATATGCCAAGTTTTGAACCAGTTAGTGAACCAACATATAATGAACCTATTATTAAACAACCAGTAGTAGAAGAAAAAGTTGAACAACCTAGTTATACTTATGAAGCTCCTACTAGTTCATATAGTAATACACCATATAGACCTACAACTCAATTTAGTAGTGTTAATGTAGCAGGTAAAGGACAAATGGCTCCTACTGAAAATCCAACAGTACCATTAAGTAGCGATGTTAATTCTAATATGGAAGTAGCAGTTACACAAAATGAACCAGTAGAAGAACCAAAAATAGTAAAACCACAACCAGCTGGATTTGAAATGCCAATGCTTAATCCAAATCTTGGAACTAGCGATAATACTAATGTAGTTAAACCTGCCAACGCTCCAAAATTTGCATTTGAAGCTGATGAAAGTGATTCATATCATATTTAAATAAACGTTAAATGACTGACAAATAAAGGCTAAAAATTAGCTTTTATTTTTTTTTCATGATATAATACGTTTTAGGTGAATAAAATATGGCAAAATATGATGAGACATCGATAAAAATACTTGAAGGTTTAGAAGCGGTTAGAAAAAGACCAGGTATGTATATAGGTAGTACTGATAAACGAGGTATGCATCATTTAGTATGGGAAATTGTTGATAATGCCATTGATGAAGTAATTAATGGTTATGGTGATTATATTAAGATTCTTATGCATAAAGATGGTTCAATAACAATTGCCGATAATGGACGTGGAGTTCCTATTGGTATGCATGCATCGGGTAAGAGTACACCAGAAGTTATATATACAATATTACATGCTGGTGGTAAGTTTGAAGAAGCAGGATATAAAGTAAGTGGAGGATTACACGGTGTTGGTGCTAGTGTAGTTAATGCTTTATCTAGTAAGATGGAAGTAACTATTTATCGTGAAGGTAAAATAAGTCAAATTAAATTTAAAGATGGTGGAGTAGTTGAAAGTCCATTAAAAGAAATTGGCAAGAGCAAGAATACTGGTACTATAGTAACTTTCTGGCCAGATTATAGTATCTTTAAAAATTGCAATTTTTCATTTACAACTATTTCAGAAAGAATGCAAGAAAGTGCTTTTTTACTTTCTAATGTAACTATTGAAGTTATTGATGAAGAAGATAATTTATCTGCTAAATATCATTATGAAAATGGTATTAATTCTTTTGTTGAATATATTAATGAAGATAAAACTGCATTACATAAAGTTATAAATTATTCCGGTACTAAGAGTAATATTGAAGTAGATATTGCACTTCAATATACCGACTCATACAATGAACAAATTATGTCTTTTGTTAATAACGTTAAAACTGGTGATGGAGGTTCTCACGAAGTTGGTTTTAAAACTGGTATTACTAAAGCATTTAATGATTATGCAAAAGCTAATGGCATACTAAAGGGTAAAGATAGTAACTTAGATGGTAGCGATGTACGTGAAGGGTTAACTGCAGTTATTTCTGTTAAAATTCCAGAAGATTTATTACAATTTGAAGGTCAAACTAAGGGTAAACTTGGTACACCAGAAGCGAGAAGCGTTGTAGAAAGTATTACTTATGATAATTTAAGATTTTTCTTAGAAGAAAATAAAGAAACTGCTTTAACTATTTTAGAAAAAGCTCAAAAGAGCAAAGTGGCTAGAGAAGCTGCGAGAAAAGCTAGAGAAGCCGCGAGAAAAGGGAATACCAAAGGTAGTAAAGAAAGAATTTTAAGTGAAAAGTTAGCTAAAGCTACAGGTAAGGATTATGTTCGAAATGAACTATTTCTAGTCGAAGGAGATAGTGCCGGTGGTTCTGCTAAATCAAATCGTAATCGTGAAACACAAGCCATTTTGCCATTACGTGGTAAGGTATTAAACTGTGAAAAAGCAAGTACTCATGATATTGAAAGTAATGCTGAATTAAAACAAATAGAATATGCTATTGGTGCTGGTTTAGGGGCAGACTTTGATCCAAAGGATAGTAATTATGGTAAAGTAATTATCATGACCGATGCTGATGTTGATGGCAGCCATATTCAAATTCTATTAATAACTTTCTTTTATCGTTTTATGCGTCCTTTAATTGAAAATGGAATGCTTTATATAGCAACTCCACCTTTATATTCAATTGAAGTAGGTAATAAACCAAAAGAATATATTGCAACTGATGAAGAATTAGAAGAAAGAAAGAAAACTATTAAAGGAAATTATAAAGTTCAACGATTTAAAGGTCTAGGTGAAATGAATGCTGATGAGTTATATGATACAACTATGAATCCAGAAAATAGAAGATTATTAAGAGTTAATTTAACTGATGCAGCTTTAGCTGAGAAAAGAATTCATGTATTAATGGGTGATAAAGTAGAACCTAGAAAAGAATGGATTAATGAAAATGTTGACTTTACATTGGAAGACGATTTTAGGTAGGTGAGTATTGTGGCAAAGAAAAAAGAAGAAAAAACAATAATTGAAAAAATATACGATTACAGCCTAGAAGAAATAATGGAAACAGGGTTTGGTAGATATTCAAAAGAAATAATTCAAGAAAGAGCATTGCCAGATGTTCGTGATGGTTTAAAACCCGTTCAAAGAAGAATTCTTTTTGCAATGTATTCATCTCATTTTACTCATGACAAGCCATATCGTAAAAGTGCTAAAGCAGTCGGAGATATCATGGGTAATTTCCATCCACATGGAGACTCTTCAATTTATGATGCTTTAATTAGAATGAGTCAAAAATGGAAGATGCGTGAAACATTTATTGATATCCATGGTAATAATGGTAGTATCGATGGTGATGGTCCAGCTGCTATGCGTTATACTGAAGCAAGACTTTCTAAAATAGCTGAAGAAATGTTAAAGTCAATTAATCAAGATACTGTTGAAATGACTTATAACTTTGATGATACTATTTTAGAACCAACAGTCTTACCAGCTGCTTTTCCTAATCTATTAGTTAATGGTTCTACAGGTATTTCAGCGGGTTATGCAACTAACATACCAACCCATAATTTAGGTGAAGTTATAGATGCTACTGTTAAAAGAATAGATAGTCCTAATTGTACATTAGAAACCATAATGGAAATATTACCTGGACCTGATTTTCCAACTGGAGGAGTATTAGAAGGAAAAGAAAGTTTAATAGAAGCTTATACTAAAGGAAAAGGTAAAGTAGTATTAAAAGCTGATTGTGAAATAGTAAAAAGCGGTACCAAACAACAAATTATTGTTAAATCTATCCCATATGAAGTAGTTAAAGAACAATTAGTTAAGAAAATAACTGATATAAAAATAGATAAAAAGATTGATGGTATTAATGAAATAATAGATGAATCTGATCATCAAAACATGGCAAGATTAGTAATAGATTTGAAAAAGGATGCTAATGCCGAATTAGTATTAAACTATTTACTTAAAAATACTGATTTACAAGTTAATTATAACTTTAATATGGTAGCTATAGTAAATAGAAGACCTAAAATAGTAGGAGTATTAGATATCTTAGATGCATTTATTGCTCATCAAAAACAAGTAATTAGACGAAGAACAGAATTTGAATTAAAACATGCAAAGGCTAGATATCATATATGTGAAGGTTTGATAAAAGCTATAAGTATTTTAGATGAAATAATTAGAATAATTAGAGCAAGTAAAAATAAAAGTGATGCAATAGCTAACTTAGTAAAGGAATATGATTTTACTGAAGAACAAGCTAAAGCAATAGTTGAGTTACAATTATATCGTTTAACTAATACAGATATAGTTGATTTACAAGAGGAAATGGCTAAGTTAGAGAAAAATATGGCTATATGGGAACAAATATTAACAAATGAATCTGCTCTTAAACATGTAATGAAAACTGAACTTAAACTTATCAAGAAAGAATATGCTAATGATAGAAGAACTATTATTAAAGATGAGGTTACAGAAATAAAACTTGATATGAAGAGTATGATTACTAAAGAACAAGCTATAGTTGTTGTAACACGTGAAGGTTATATTAAAAGGGTTAGCCCAAAAAGTTTTGCATCATCAAATGGCGAAGAAACTATGGTAAAACCTGGTGATTATGTAGTAGGATTATTCGATGTTTCTACATTAGACACTATATTAGTATTTACTGATAAAGGTAACTATTTATATTTACCAGTACATATTATTCCAGAAGCTAAATGGAAAGACTTTGGTAAACATATGAACAACATTGTTGTAGTTAATCCAGATGAAAAGGTAGTATCTACAATGGTATTAAAAGATAAAGATAAAAATGTAGTCTTATTTACTAAAAAAGGTATGGTTAAACGTACAACTTTAAAAGATTATGAAGTAACAAGATATTCTAAGAGTTTAACTGCTATTAAGTTAAAAGATGATGATGAATTAGTTAGTGTAGAACTTGAAAAAGGTAGTTCATTGTTTGTAACACGTGGTTGCTACTATTTATATATAAATACTGAAGAAATTCCAGTAGTAGGTGCTAAAGCTAGTGGTGTTAAAGGAATTAACTTAAAAGATGATTATGTAGTTAGTGGTTCAACAATTGATAATGAAGAATTTATTAATGTATTTACTGACCATTATACTGCTAAAAGAATTAGAATTAGCGATTTAGAAAAATTAAGTAGAGCTAAAAAAGGTAATAAGTTAATGAAGAAAACTAAAACTGTTACATACAATATTACTGATGCTTTTGTAAGTGATATCAAAGATATTATTTGTTTAAAGGAAGATAGTGATATTAAAGAAATAAAAACTAGTGAGATAAAACTTATGGACTTAGAAAGTACAGGATCAAGTATTGGTAAAAAGAATATTGATAAAGCATTTAAAAAGGTAAATTTAGCTAGCTATGAAGAAAGTGACGAAAAAATAAAAACAGAAGAAAAAACTGTTAATCTTACATTAGATTTAGACTAAACATAAAAAGTTTAGTCTTTTTTTGAAAAAAAAATAGCCATTTTTACACAGTTCGACAAATTCTTCGAAGGCCAGGTGTTAGGATAAATTCTTGTAGAAGCAAAAATTCTACTAGAAGGGAGGAAACACATGATCGAAGAAAAAGAATTTGCCATATTAAATGATGTAGTAGTTAAGAAAATCTTTACTAATGAAAGAGTTGGTAAAAGATTAGCCACTAAAGTAATTAATCGCACATTAGGTCTTAATATGGATGAAGATATACTTGAACAAAATTTAGAGTATTCTCATCCCCAAATAGCACCTAATATTAATGTTGTAAATAATGAAACAGATATTTTATTAGAACATAATGATTTTATTGCTAATATTGAGATTAATTTA
>JAFUTX010000006.1 GCA_017484065.1 Bacilli bacterium | reverse complement strand
GGTTAATAAAGTCAAATAAGTATCAATACTTATTTTTTTTCTTGTAAAATTTAATTCCATGTTTTATAATCAAATAAAGAATAAAGTAAGGAGCATTTGTTATGGGATATACCAAAGGAACAAAAATTGTTTTGGTAATACTTTTGTTGGCTATTATTGCAATGTCTAGTTTTACATACTCATATTTTCAAAATGTTAAGACCACAAAAAGTGTTGAAGAATTTGATACAAACTGTTTTGATATTGAATATGTCTCATTAACAGATGGCATAAACTTAGAAAAAACCTATCCTATTCCCGACGAAGAAGGTTTAAAATTAGCTCCATATACTTTTAAAGTTACTAATATTTGTCCATATGATATGTTAGTAAATGTTAAATTAAATATGATAAAAAATACTACATTAGATGCAAAATATGTCAAAATAGCATTAGATAAAAGTCTTATTATTGAACCAACACTACTAAGTGAATTTGCTAGTGTATCATATGATGAATATAAATATATAGATTCAAAATTGTTAAAGACAGTATCGTTAATCCCAGACGAAACAATTGAGGTTGACTTAAGAATGTGGCTTGATGGTGATACACCTAACTCAGAAGGTTTAAATGCTTACCTATCTAGTAAAGTAGAAGTTGAGGCTTATAATAAATAGATAATAAAAATAATAAAAGGTACTGTATTTTGTATCTTTTTTTTGTTATAATAATTCTTAGTAAGGTAGGGAATATATATGAATAAAAAAGGTATGACTTTAGTAGAAATCATCTTAGTAGTAGCACTACTTGGGTTACTTGCTATATTAATTAGTACCAATGCAATATCTATGCTTAATAAAGAAAAGGATAAAAAAATAACAGAGGCTCAAAATAGAATTTTAGAAGCTTGCAAGACATACTGCAGTTTATCAGCTAATAAAGAAAATAATCAATGTAAAGGAACAAAACCATTATCTGTAGAACTCTTATATACAGACGGTTTAATAACAGAAGATGATTATAATAATAGCAAAAAAAAGAATAGTTCTATAACGGTAAAAATTGAAAATGCAGAATTAACATGCAATTTTAATTAATTAAAAAGGAATGATAAAAGTGAAAGATACTATAATAAAATTACTTAATAATATTCATGAAGCTAAAACTGACATGGAAATAAATGATATGTTAGGACTAAAAACAACCGAAGAATATAAAGAAGTACACGACACACTAGAATCTTTAGTTAATGAATATATTGTTTTTAAAACTAAAAAAGATAAATACATAATGCTAAAAAATTGTCCTAATTTAAAAATAGGTAAGTTATCCTTAAATAAAAAAGGATATGGTTTTGTCATACTAGAAAATGAAGATGATTTATACATAGCTAAAGAAAATCTTAATAATGCTATTCATGACGATATTGTTCTTGCTGAAATAACCAAAAGGGGTATTAAACAAGAAGGAAAAGTAATTCGTACCTTAAAAAGAGATATTGACTCTTTAGTAGGAGAAATAATTTTAGATGATAATGGTTATACTATTGATTTAGATGACGATAAAAAAGATATTGACATAGTTATAGAAGATGACTCTATTAAGAATTGTGTTAATGGTAGTAAAGTATTAATTAAGCTATTAAAAGAAATAGGTAAGAAGAAATATTTAGGAACAATAACAAAAGTTATCGGTCATAAAGATGATCCAGGAATTGATATACTATCTATAGCTTATAAATATGGTATATATGAAGATTTTCCGGAAAACGTTGAAAAAGAACTTGATAATATTCCAACTGAAGTAAAAGAAAGCGAATTAGTTGGTAGGAAAGACTTAACTAATGAAATAATATTTACCATTGATGGTGACCATACTAAAGATATTGATGATGCTATTTCTCTAACTTATGATGGTAGTTTATATCACTTAGGAGTACACATAGCCGATGTTAGTAATTATGTATTAGAAAATACTGCCTTAGGTGATGAAGCATACAATAGAGGAACAAGTTCATATTTAGCAGACCGAGTAATACCAATGTTACCACATAAACTATCTAATGGTATTTGTTCATTAAATGAAGGTGTTATAAGACTTACCATGTCTTGTACAATGGATATAGATAATAATGGTAATGTAGTAAGTTATGACATATTCCCTAGTTTCATTAAAAGTCGTAAAAAAATGACTTATGCCAAAGTAAATGATATACTAATGCGTAATATAGTAGCAGATGATTATCAAGAATTTGCTGATACGCTTATTAAAATGAATGAATTAGCCAAAATATTAAGAAAGAGAAAAATAGAACGTGGTTACATTGAATTTGAATTAGATGAAGCTGAAGTAATTCAAGATGAACAAGGAGTAGCCATCGGTATAGAGAAAAGATTTAGAGAAGATGGTGAAAAATTAATCGAAGATTTTATGATTATTGCTAATGAAACAGTTGCAACTCATGTATCTAATATGGATTTACCATTTATTTATCGTGTCCATGCTGAACCTAACCAAGACAAAATAGATGATTTCTTAAATCTAGTAAAACAACTTGGCTATCATTTATCTAAAAAAGTAAATGGCTTAAGTCCAAAAGCAATGCAAGATTTATTAAAAGAATTAGAAGATAAAAAAGAATTCAAAATTCTATCAAGCATGTTACTTCGCAGCATGAAAAAAGCGGAATATTCAAAAGATAATATCGGCCACTTCGGTTTAGCTAGTAAAAACTATACTCATTTTACTTCTCCAATC
The DNA here is from genome assembly GCA_017484065.1 of Bacilli bacterium. Lineage (GTDB taxonomy): Bacteria > Bacillota_I > Bacilli_A > RF39 > UBA660 > RGIG4822. The sequence goes on along the minus strand of JAFUTX010000006.1, from coordinate 8,175 downwards.
CGTCGTTTTCCAGATTTAACTGTTCATAGATTGTTAAAAAAATATTTAGTTGAAAAAGACTATTCAATGTCTACAATAAAATATTTAGAAGAAAGCTTACCTCAAGTAGCACAAAATTCTAGTGAAAGAGAAGTTGCAGCTGTTAATGCCGAAAGAGATGTCTTAGATATGAAAATGGCTGAATATATGGAAAGTCACATTGGAGAGTGTTATAATGGTATTATTAGTACTGTTACTAACTTTGGTTTCTTTGTCGAATTAGAAAACTTAGTAGAAGGCTTAGTTCATATCAGTTCTCTAAAAGGAGATTATTATACTTATGTTCCAGACTTACTTTCACTAATTGGCAAAAGCACCAAAAAAATATACCGTATCGGCGATAGTGTAAGAATAAAAGTAGTAAATGCCTCAAAAGAAACAGCACTAATAGACTTCGAATTAGTAGAGGATGAAAAAGATGGAGATAAAGAATAAGAAAGCATATTTTGATTACTTTATAGATGAAGAATATGAAGCCGGAATAGAACTTAAAGGAACAGAGATTAAATCTATCAGAAAAGGTAGTGCTAATCTAAAAGACAGTTATATTCGTATTAAAAACAATGAAGCTTTTGTAATCAATATGTTCATAGCAAAATATGAAGAAGGTAATATATTTAATCATGATGAAACAAGAGAACGTAAGTTACTTCTTCATAAAAAAGAGATTATTAAAATTAAAAATAGTATTGCTATGTCTGGTTACAGTGCTATACCATTAAAACTATATATTAAACATAATCATTGTAAGTTATTACTTGGTATAGCTAGAGGTAAAAAGCTTTATGATAAAAGAGAAACTATAAAAAAACGTGATCAAGAAAGATTAAATAAATATTATAACTAGGAGTAGTGTATGAAAAGATTAATAAGAAAAATAAAAAATATGTCTAAGAAATCTAAAATTATTTTAGCTATAGTATTACTTTTACTATTAGGTTTAGGTATATTTGGTATCTATAAACTAGTAAGTAAAGATAAATTAGAAACAAAACCAAAAACAAAAGAAAAAGTGGTAGAACCAGAAAAACCAGCTGAACCTCAAGTTCAAATAGTAGATGTTAATAGCAAATCAAGACCATTTGCAGTTATGATAAATAATATTAATGCAGCAAGACCACTACAATCAGGTTTACAAGATGCCTATATAGTTTATGAAATAATAGTTGAAGGTGGTATAACTAGATATATGGCTTTATTTAAAGATGTTGATACTGAAAGAATCGGTTCAGTTCGTTCATCTCGTCATTACTTCCTAGATTATGCTCTAGAAAATGATGCTTACTATGCCCATTGGGGTTGGTCAACTCAAGCTCAATTAGATATTAATTCATTAAAAATTAACAATATTAATGGCTTAGTCTATGAAGGAAAGTATTTCTTTAGAGATAAAACTTTAAGAGTATCAAGTGAACATCGAGGCTTTACCAAGATGTCAATGTTAAAAGAAGCCGCCCAAAATTTAAAATATCGTGCTGAAACTAATAAAGATTTATTACTTAAGTATTCAGCTACTGAAATAGATACTAGTAATTTAGAAGGTGTTATACCTGCTAATAATGTAACAATCAAATATTCAAATACTATAACGACTTCATATACTTATGATGCCGAAAATAAAGTATATAAAAGATTTGTAAATAATCAAGAACATAAAGATTATGTAACTGGCAATCAATATACAGCTAAAAATATAATTACATATCAAGTTGGCAATTCAACAAGATCAAATGATATTAAAGGTAGACAAAATTTAAATAACATTGGCTCAGGTAATGGATACTATATAACTAATGGTGTAGCTATTCCTATAACTTGGGAAAAAACATCTAGAGAGAGTCAAACAGTATATAAATTCTTAAATGGTGAAAAAATAACGGTTAATGATGGTAATACATATATTCAAATTCAACCACTTAATCAACCGTTAACAATTAATTAATATGATTATAACTTTCAATAGTTATAATTTTTTTTAAATTATTTAAAAGAATATGATATTATAAAGAAAAAGTATTTATAGGGTGGTTACAATGAATAATAAAAAAGTAGTAATTTTAGGTGGAGGTACAGGCTTATCAACATTATTAAAAGGATTAAAGTTATTTCCTTTAGATATTACAGCTGTAGTATCAGTTAGTGATGATGGTAGAAGTACAGGAAGGTTAAGAGAAGAATTTAATACCATAGCAGTAGGAGACATTAGACAAGTAATAACAGCATTATCAGAAACAGAACCATTAATTGAAAAATTAATGAATTATCGTTTTAAAACAACATCAGATTTAAATGGCCATCCTGTAGGTAATTTAATATTAACAGCATTATCAAATATTACAGGTAATATGTCTGATGGTATAGAATCTTTATCAAAAGTCTTTAACTTAAAAGGTAAAGTATTACCACTTACTGAGGATAACGTAGTTTTAGCAGCAGTTATGAGTGATAATTCTAAAGTAATAGGTGAACATAACATAACGGCATGTCCTAAAACAATAAAAAAAGTGTATTATAAAGAAAAAGCTAGTACTAACCCATTAGTATTAGAAGAAATAAAGAATGCAGATTTAATTATATTAAGTATGGGAAGTTTATATACAAGTGTAATACCCAACTTATTAAATGATGATATGAAAAAAGCTTTAAAAACAAGTAAAGCTAAAATAATGTATGTTTGTAATCTAGTAACTCAACCTGGAGAAACTGATAACTATAAAGCTAGTGATCACATTAAAGTTTTAAATAAATATCTAGGTAAAAGAAAAGTAGATATTATCTTAGTAAATGACGGTAAAATACCAAGAGATTATGTCAAAAAATATCACAATGAAGAACAAAAAGATGTAATTGAATTTGATAAAGAAAATTTAAAAAAACTAGGTTTATCAATAATACATAATAATTATATTGATACTGGTGAAAATGTATTAAGACATAAAATAGATAAACTATCTTTAGATATATATGCTTACTTAATAAAGTAAGATTTTTTATTGTGTTATAACAAAAATATGGTAAAATTAGTATATAATCTGAAAGGTAGTGGAAATATGAAAATAGCAAATAGGGGGGGGGTATCTTTACAATAAAATAAGATACCTTTCTAGAACTTTTTTAGTAGGTGAATCACTATGAGTCGCCTACATAAATTTGATTATCGTATAAAAGATAATCGTAAAAGAAATACATTGTTAATAAGTATATGTTTATTAACATTAATTGTAATTGGAATAAAGTTATATAATAGTTATGCTAAATTCGAAGTAGTAAGTGATAGTTATGAAATGATAAATGGTAAAGTAGTAGAACCAGTTAATGCCGTAGAATATTTAACTGAACTTGCTAAAACAGATGATAGCTTAGTCTATGATGGAGCACAATATTCATACACAGATACAGAGACTAGTGAAGAGGTGACAATAGTAGATAACAATCTAAGATATGTAGGAGCTAACCCAAATAATTATGTTAAATTCAATAATGAATTATGGAGAATTATTGGGGTTATGAATAATGTAGATGGAGGAGAAGTTTCAGGAGATGGAGCTAGTAGAGTTAAACTCATAAGAGCTGAAAGCTTAGGTAGTTTCCCTTATAGGGAAGATTGTTTAAACGAAAATATGAGTTATGATAGCGAAAATGATACTTATACATGTATCAAAGTGATAAATGATAATAATTGGGAAAGCAGTACAATTAATGAAATATTAAATAATTACTACTATAATAAAGGAACTCATCCACCATACAATGCATATATTTATAAAAATAATACATATCAATATGGGAAAACTGCAAGTATAGACTTTAGAAACAATGGTTTAAACAATACTTCCAAAAATTTAATTGAAAATGCGAAATATTATCTAGGAGGGTACACTATTGATACAGGTGACCCAAATGATATTTCATTAATGACTGCAACTGATTGGTATAATTCAGAAAGAACTAATCAAGGAAATAATAATAGTTTAAATTGGACTGGATATATAGGCTTAATGTATCCAAGTGATTATGGCTATGCTTCAAATGGATTAGTATTAGATAATGCTTGCAAAACAATAGTTTTAAATACTTGGAACAACAATGCAAATTCAAATTGTAAAAATTCAGATTGGCTTTATTTAGGACATAACTATTGGGGTATCACTCCAGGCGCATCTTCAAAATCTTATGCTGTTTCTTTAAGATCTAGTGGACATGTGTTCGGATACCATCAAACTAAACAAGCTTTTATAATAAAACCTGTAGTTTATCTCAAATCAACAGTTAAAATAGTTGCTGGCCCAAACTCAGATGGTTCAGTAACCAAACCATATAAATTAACAATTTAAAAGTTATTCTAAAAAAAGAATAATTTTTTTTATTTCAATGTTATTTAAATCTTCCTTTTATATTCTTTAATTGTCAAAAGAAAGGAGTGATTATATAGATTAAATAAACTATAAAAAATAAACAATTAATATTATAAATATTTAATTCATAGATTAAAGGAAAGAAGTGATTATATAGAATAGAAACAAATAAAATAAAATAGAAAAAAATATAAAACATAAATGTGTATGGATTGATTAAATCTATTAAGTGCATATTAAAGGTAAATATACAAAATTCGTTTTAGTAAATAAAAGCCTTGAACTATTTAATTACTTGTAGTAAAATATAATTGTACTAAATAAAAAATTCAGGGAGGTATAATTATAATGAGCGAAACAAAACTAAGTACAATTACAAATTTATTTGAAGGTAATGAAATAAGAAGCATTTGGAATGCTGAAGAGGAAGAATACTACTTTAGTGTAGTTGATGTTATTAGCGCCTTAACAGATAGTCCCCGTGCTAGAAAATATTGGAATGATTTAAAAGTAAAGCTATTTGAGGAAGGAAGTCAGTTGTCCGAAAAAGTAGGACAACTTAAATTACAATCAAAAAAAGATGGTAAATACTATGCTACTGATGTATTAAATACAGAAGGCATATTTAGATTAATCGAATCAGTACCAAGCCCTAAAGCGGAACCATTTAAGCTTTGGTTAGCAGCACTAGGTAAAGAACGTATAGACGAGGTATTTGATCCAGAAATAGCTATAAATAGAGCTATAGACTACTATCGTAACAAAGGCTATGATGATGAATGGATTAAGAAAAGATTAAATGGTATTGTTAATCGTAAGAAACTTACTGATGTTTGGCAAGAAAATGGTATTAATCAAAGTTTTGAATATGGCATTTTAACTAATGAAATATATAAAACTTGGTCTGGAATGAATGCTAGTGAATATAAAGAATTTAAAGGCATAAGAAAAGAATCCTTAAGAGATAATATGACTGATATAGAAATAGCTTTAACTGATTTAGGCGAAATAACTACTAGAGAATTAGCAAAAGAACATAAGCCTTATGGATTAGCTGAAAATAAAAAAATAGCTCATTCAGGTGGAGAAGTAGCAAGCATTACTCGAAATGAAATCGAAAAAAGACTTGGTAAATCAGTTATAAGTCCTAACAATACATTAAACTATAAATATATTGATAATAAATTAATAGATACTAAAGAATAAAGGAGAAATTATATAGAGTAGAATAAGAAATAAATAGTATAACCAATTTGACAACTACTTATAAAATATTGTAAAATGGACAAGCCTTTACAATATTTTTTCATTTTATTGTAAACATATTGATAATCACAAGATAAGAATAATAAAATATATGGAAATCAAAAGATAAATTTGGTATACTTAAATTAACAATAAAAGGGAGTGAAATGAATGACATTGAATTACATTTGGAGTCTAATAACCAAAATATTAGATATTTCCTTAGTATGGCTTGCATTTTATTATATATTAAAAAATATTAAACATAACGTAAAGATGGTATTAATCTTAAAAGGTGTAATCCTTATCTTAATAGTTAAATTTTTAAGCAGTGTATTAAATCTTTACACAGTAGGAGTTTTACTTGAATATGTAATCGAATGGGGACCTCTTGCAATCATAGTAATATTCCAACCGGAAATAAGAAGTGTATTAGAGTCAATTGGACGTACCCAATTACTTGGTAGACACAATGTGTTAACAAGTGATGAACGTGAAAAAATGATTAATGAAATCATGAAAGGTATTGAATTCTTAAAGAAAAACAAGATTGGAGCTTTAATAGTAATTGAACGTGAAGTATCACTTTATGAATATATAGCACCTGCTACTAAAGTATACGCTGATATATCAAGTGAATTATTAGGTACATTATTCTTTAAAAATAGTCCATTACATGATGGAGGAGTTATCATTCAAGGTAACCGCATAACATGTGCTGGGGCAGTATTTAAAACAAGTATGAATAATGATATAAGTAAGAAACTAGGAACTAGACACCGTGCTGCATTAGGTATAGTTGAAGAAAGCGATGCCTTAGCTTTGATTGTTTCAGAAGAAAATGGTCATATTAGTATAGCAAATGCCGGAAAAATTCATTACAACTTAAGCTTAGAAGCATTCCGTTCAATGTTAACAGAAGAATTAAATCCTAAAAATGAAGTTTTCTATGAAGCTGGAATAGAGGAAAGTGAGGATGAAATCGATGAGTAAAAAAGGAAAAAAGCAAAACGTATTCGTTTCTTTCTTTAAAAAGATTTATGAAATTATCGATAAAATAATAATCACTCCTTTAAGTAGATTAATCTACAATATCTTAAAATTTACCAAAAGTGGTAATAGTCAAATAGAAAAAATTATTAATAAACCAAATTTATTAATATATGTTTCATTAGGGTTTGCGATAGTATTATTTTTATTAGTAGATTCTAAAGTAATAACATTAGTAGAAAAAGATGCTGAAATAGTAACTAACATTCCAATTCAAGTTAAATACAACGAAGAATCTTATGTAATAGAAGGTTTACCAGATACAGCCGATGTAATATTCACTGGTAGAAAAAGCGATATTTATTTAGCTAAACAATTAGGAGATTATGAAGTATATCTTGATTTAAGTGATTATGATTCAAGTGACACTCCATATAAAGTACATCTATCTATGAATACATCAATTGATTCAATAGATTATAAAATAGACCCATCTTATGTAAGTGTTACAATAAAAAATAAAATAAGTGTTATTAAGACATTATCTTATGATTTAATGAATCAAGATAAATTAGATCAAAAATTAAGTGTTAAAAATATAGAGTTAGATAAATCAGAAATAGTTGTAAAAGGTAGTCAAGAACAAGTTGATCAAGTAGCATCTGTTAAAGCTTTAATAGATTTAAGCAATAAAGAATTCAAAGATGCAGTTACATATACAGTAGAAGATGTTCCACTAGTAGCATACGACAAAAAAGGAAAGGTACTAAATAATGTTGAAATAGTTCCAAATAAAATATCAGCTAAAGTAACATTAGATAGTTATTCAACTAGAGTCCCGATATCTGTTACTACGACTGGTGAATTAACTAGTGGCAAAGCCATTTCTAAGGTAACTATTCAAGATTACGATAATAATAATATAGATAATATTGAAATATATGGTGATAAAGAAACAATTGATTCAATAACATCAGTACCTGTATCAATTGATGTGACTAACCAAGGCTTAACAGCATCTAAATCATATGATGTAACAATTACTAAACCAGCTGGAGTGCGTTATTTGAGTAAAAATAAAGCTAAAATAACTGTTGAATTTGGTACTGAAGTACAAAAAACAATAGCCAATGTTCCAATATCAAGTATTAAAAACTTAGGTGATGGATTAAATGCTATGGCTAAAACAACTGAAGATGCTTCAGTAACAGTTCAAGTTAAAGGTACAGAAGAGGTAATTAACTCTATTACTGCTGATAACATAGTAGCGTATATTGATTTAGCAAACTTAACAGCAGGTGAATATCAAGTAGAAGTTAAGATTGATACTAACGATCCAAGAGTAACATACTTAGCAACAAGCAAAGTTAATATCGTAATCGATAATAAATAAAACAAAAAAAGATGGTTCTCCGCGATTTAGTGGGGAGTAAAATGAACTCTTTACCACGATGTGGTGGGGAGTTTTTCTGATTATGCTACACGTTTTAGTGGGGAGTTTTATTAAAAGAGCTACAAGATTTAGTGGGGAGCTAAAGTTAATACT
>JAFUTX010000005.1 GCA_017484065.1 Bacilli bacterium | reverse complement strand
TAGAAAAATAATCATTAACAACTTTATTCTTAAAATCAATATCATAATGTTTGCCCATAAAAATAACACCTCACTTTCTTGAGGTGTTATTTTATATCAAAGTTATCTTTTTATAAAGTGTCAAAAATAGGGTTCACTTCAAAATGAAGGTTATCTTTTTATTTTTTTTACATATTAATAATAAGTAGATTAATAAATTTGACAAATGTATAAACATTGTATATACTATTAATAGATTGGAGATGTTCTAAATGGAGGCAAGACTTCAAAAATGGGGGAATTCTGATGGAATAAGAATTCCAAGTAGTATTCTAAAATCTTTAAAATTAAAAACAAATGATAAAGTTGATTTGAATTATGAAGATGATAAGATTATTATTACTAAACCTAAAAAAAGTAAAATTTCATTAGAAGAAAGATTTGAAAAATACAATGGTGAAAATTTAGCAAAAGACTTTATTTGGGATGATGCAAAAGGAAGAGAAATATGGTAAAGAGTTATATCCCTAAACAAGGTGATATTGTTTTCCTCGATTTTGATCCTACTAAAGGTCATGAGCAAAAAGGGTATAGACCAGCTATTGTAATTTCTAATGATGTATTTAATAAAAACACGAAAATGGTAATATTGTGCCCTATTACTTCTAATGGAAAAGAATTTCCAACGCATTATTTACTTCAAGATTCTAAAAGAGTAAAAGGGTCTGTATTATGTGAACATATACGAAGTATAGATTATGAAATTAGAAATTTAAAATATGTAGAAAAAGCAAGTGATGACGACTTTGAAAGTGTCACTGAGTTAATTAATGCTTGTTTATAGAAGGTAACTAAATGATGGTTATCTTTTTTATTTGTCGAGAATTGATAAGTTTTGATAACCTTTGTCGAATCGGTTTAAAAACTAAAAAAAATGAACTATATTATACTAGCAAGGTGATAATATGTTAAAAATTGATATGGAATATACAAAAGGTATATTATTTGTAAGATTAGATGGTAACTTAGATCGTAAGCAGTGTTATAAATTAAATAATTATCTGGTACCAGTTATATTAAAACATAAAATAAAATATTTAATTTATAATATGTACTCTTTAAAAGATATTGATTCATCTGGTGTAGATGCCTTAATTAATAGTAAATGTGCTATTAAAGCCAATAAAGGTAGAGTTTTGATGTGTGAAGTTGATAAAGAAGTAAAAAAATCTTTAAAAAGAATAAGAATTAAGGAGGTTGCAGATGAAATTAATGCTATGTCCTTAATTAGATTATAGGAGAGAAATGGATACACAGAAACTAGTAGATGAAAATAAAAATTTTATTTATAAAATAGCTCGTAGTTTTAGTTATAATGAAAATGAATTAGAAGATTTATTTCAGGTAGGGGTAGTAGGATTATTAAAAGCTTATAAAAACTATAAAAGTGATAGTAATGCTAAATTTAGTACATATGCTTATTATGATATATATGGTGAAATGTATAAGTATATTAATAATCGTAATATTAAAGTTAGTAAAGACTATTTAAAAATCTATAAGATGGTAGAAAAAACTAAATATGCTTTAGCTCAAAAGTTAAATCGAATACCAACTAATAGGGAAATAGCTAACTTTTTAGAATTAGATGAATTATTAGTAGAAGAAGCTGTTAATAGTGGTAAACAAATTATGAGTTTAGATGAACCAATATATGAAGACACTAGTGTTTATGAAGTTATAAGTGACAATAAAAATAATAATATAGATGATAAAATAGACCTTTATAATAGTTTAAATGAGTTGCCTAAAGACCAAAGAGATATTATTAAATATCATTATTTATGTGATTTATCTCAAATGGAAATAGCTAAAAAAATGGGTATGACTCAAGCAATGGTATCTCGTTATGAGAAAAAAGGTATTGAAAAAATAAAACAAAGAGTTTTAATGTAGTAGACAAATTTAAAAATCATATGTATTATTAATATAGGTGGTTATATGAAATGGAAGTATATTAGATATATAGTAGTGGTATTTAGTTTATTAATATTTTTTTATATGGCTTATCTATATGTAAATAATAGATTATATCACCTTGATTCTTTTGTATATGATAATCTAATAAAAATAGAACGTAATTCTATTACAAAAGGATTAATTATAATTACTAATTTGGTTAGTCCAGTTATTATATTAGGTACTATAATAGCAATGACAGTATTTATGAAAAGAAAACAAGCAGTTATAATGCTTACTTTAAATTTAATATTAACAGTATGTTTAAATCTTAGTTTGAAAAATATTTTTATTAGAACTAGACCTAACATTAAGCAATTAGTTACAGAAAGTGGTTATAGTTTTCCAAGTGGCCATGCAATGATTAGTTTAGCTTTTTATGGCTTTATAATTTATTTAATATATACATCTAAAAGTATTAGTAGGCAGCATAAAAAAGTATTTATTCCTTTAATAGGTTTATTGATATTTTTAATTGGAATTAGTAGAATATATTTAGGTGTTCATTATGTTAGTGATGTTATAGCAGGTTATAGCATTTCACTTGCATACTTGATTATATATATTGAAATAATTAAAAAGAAGGTAGTAATAAATGAAAAAAAGCAAATATCAAAATAAGAATATATTAGTTAGTTTTAAATATGCATTTGAAGGATTATTAACTGCTTTAAAAACAGAAAGAAATTTAAGAGTAGATGCTCTTGCTATGATACTAGTAATTATTTTTGGTTTTATATTTAAAATCAGCAAGTTAGAATGGGTTATATGTATAGTTTTATCTGCTTTAGTTATATCAGCTGAAGTGGTAAACACAGTATTAGAAACCATTGTAGATATGATTACTGAAGAGATTAATCCTAAAGCTAAGTTTGCTAAAGATTTAGCAGCAGCGCATGTTCTAATAATTGCTTTATCATCCTTTGTAGTAGGTTTGTTTATTTTTATTCCTAAAATAATAGATTTGTTTAAATAATCTATTATTTTTTTATGAAATTCAATATTTTTACTTTAATTAGACAAATTATTCATATATGTTCTTTTATAATAGAAACAAAACTATTTTAAAGGAGATAATTATATATGAATTATTATAACGAAATAAAGAATCAATTATTAAACAATGAAATAAATAAGAAAGTTAAAGATTATAGCAAAAATAAAAGTGATTTAGAAACTTATTATAATGTAGGTAAACTATTAATTAAAGCTCAAGATGGTGAAAATAGAGCTAAGTATGGTAATGGATTAATTAAGGAATATTCTAAAAAACTTACTAAAGAACTTGGCAAAGGGTACTCGGAACGCTCACTAAAATATATGAGAAAGTATTATCTTTTTCAAAAAGGGCAGCAAGCTGCTGCCTTATTGAGCTGGAGTCATTATCAGATTTTAATGTCATTAAAATCTGATAATGAAATAAATTATTACATTAATTTGTGTGTTGCTAACAATTTAAGTAGAAATAAACTCAGAGAAAAAATCAAATCTAAAGAATATGAAAGATTAGATGATGATGCTAAATTAAAGTTAATCAATAAACAGAAAACAACTTTAACTGATTTAGTGCCTAATCCTGTTATTATAAAAAATACAAATTCATTGGCAATAATAAAGGAAAAAGCATTACGAAAATTAATAGTAAATAATATTGAAGATTTTTTAGAACAATTAGGTGCGGGATACACCTTTATAAAAAGTGAATATAAAATAAAGATAGGTAATAATTTTAATTACATTAATCTACTGCTATTTAATTATGAATATAATTGTTTCATAGTTATTGAACTTAAAGTTACGGAATTAAAGAAAGAACATTTAGGCCAAATACAAGTATACATGAATTATATAGATACTAATGTCAAAAAGATTAATCATAATAAAACTATAGGTATTATATTAGTTAGAAAGGATAATAAGTACATAGTTAAATACTCTAGTGATGAAAGAATTATATCCAGAGAGTATAAATTAGTTTAAATAAATAAATCATAGATTTTTTATTTATATATATAATTTAATAAGGTGAAAAGTATGAATAAAAAAGAAGATTTTAAAGCTTTTGTTAAAAATCATCCACAGTTAATAAGCTATGTAAAAAATAATGAGATGACTTGGCAACAATTCTATGAAATATATGATATATATGGTGAAGATGAAGAAACATGGAATAAATATGTATTAAATAATAATGTTAGTTCTTTACCTAGTAGTTTAAATAACATTAAAGACTTAGTTAAAGGTATTGATTTAAATACTATTCATAAACATATAGGAACTGCTCAAAAAGCCTTAGGAGTAATAGAAGAATTAACTACTAAATCAGCAGCTAATTTGCCAAGTATTAAAGGTCCTATAAGTCCAAGACCTCTAACTAAATTTTTTGGAGATTAATTAGTGGAATTAAGTTTACAAATGAAACTAAAACAAAATCCTAAGTTTTATGAATATCTAAAAGAAAACTCTTGGTATTTTAAAGAATTAAATAGAAATGCAGATAATTATAGTAAATTTGAAAGTGATATGAAAAAGCTATATAAGATAAGAACAACTGATAAAATTCATGATGTAATGGACAATATAGATTTATTTAGTTCAATAATAGGGGCTTTAAAATAATGTAAAATAAATGTCGATATAAGATATTTATTTTTTTTAATATTGCAATTTATTTGATTATTAGCTATAATTTTATTAATGATAGAGAGAGAGGAATTAGAAATGAAAAATAAAAGAGGTTTTACCTTAATTGAATTACTAGCTGTAATCGTTATCTTAGCAGTAGTAATGTTAATAGCTGCAACAGCAGTATTACCGATGATGACAAAGTCAAGAAAAAATGCACTATTAGATGAAGGTGCCGCATTAGAGAAAGCAGCAAAACTAGCTTATCAAGACCCTACATCAGGTGCAGTTGGGAAAAAAGCGTGTTATTCATTAAACTATCTTCATGAAAATGGTTTTTATGAAAAAGGTGTCGATGATGGTTATGCTGGTTCAGTATATATAGTGCCTACAGGAAGTGGAACTACATCAACATTTGCAACGTCATTTTGGATAAGTAATAATACGTATGGTTATAAAAATGTTACTTTGAATGCTACTAAACCTATAAATACAACTATTGCTAAAGCAACCTATAGTAACGCTGTTGATGCAAGAGATGTAGCAGGAAATAATGATGATGAATATACTAAATGTGGAGAAAATACTGCTGATATTACAAAACACACTATAGGAAATGAATAGGAGAGATAAGATGAAAAATAAAAAAGGTTTTACTTTAATCGAATTACTAGCTGTAATTGTTATCTTAGCAGTAGTAATGTTAATAGCTGCAACAGCAGTATTGCCAATGATGACAAAATCAAGAAAAAATGCACTATTAGATGAAGGAGTTGCACTAGAAAAAGCAGCTAAATTAGCTTATCAAGATCCATATTCTGGTGATGTTGGCAATGCTGTTTGTTATCCATTATCTTATTTATATACAAATGGCTTTTTTGAAAAGGGTGCACCTGATGATAATTATTATGGTTCTGTATTAATTTATCCATCAACACCTGGAGCTACTTCTTTTAAGTCTAGAGTTTGGATTTCCAACGGCACATATGCTTATGTTGGCAAGCAAGATGGTAGTAATGGGTATTATGGAATTATAAATTCAACCTCTAGCGTTGGTACTGCTAGTTCTGTAAGTGATGACAATGAAAAAAAAGTGGCTACTTATGCTCGTGCAGTTGATCATACATCTGGGCTTGTTAATTCACTAAATAATTGTGGTTATGCTACTGAGGCTCAAAGGCTAATGAGCAAGTTTGAAACAGTAGGTGCTGCTGGTTCCGGTAAATATTTAAACGACAGTAAATTTACTGTAAAAAGTTAGAGGAAAATAATAATATTTATAGTCAGTTAACTCTGGCTTTTTTCTTGTTTTTAAATCTTTATTATGTTATCCTAATATCATAGAATAGAGGCATTATATATGAATTGTAAAAATTGTGATAATGAAAGTGCAGATATTTATTTAGTTAATTAATATGCACTTTCTTTTTTTTAGAAAAAATGTTTTATTTCTTATTTTAAACGCAAAAATATAGCAATATTTTTATAAATAGTTTATAATTAATTTATGAAAGTAAGGGATAGATAATGAATAAAAAAGGTTTTACATTAGTAGAGTTGTTAGCGGTAATAGCTATATTGGGGTTAATAATTATGGTTGCTACTATAAGTGTTACTAGAACGTTAAATAGAAGCGATGATAAGAATTTAATAAGTGATGGTAGAAAATTTGCTGAAGCAGCTAGAATTTATTATAATGACCAAGGTTTTTCTGATATTAAATGTATTACTTTAAACGATTTAATAACAAGTGGGTATTTAAAGGGAGTAAATTTAAAGGAAGGTAGAATTAAAATATCAATAAATCAAAATGGTTCAACTACTTTAGGTGGTAAAACAGTTGAAAACATAGAAACTAAGATTAGTTGGTATGTAAAAAATGATAATAAATATGTTTATTCAGTAGAAAATAGCGAACCACAAACATCTACTTCGTTATCAAATAATGTAACAGATGCAACATCATGTTAAGGAGGTTTTGTAAATGATTTTAGGTTGTCATGTATCTTTTAGTAATAATCAACTATTAGGAAGTGTAGAAGAAGCATTAAGCTATGGAGCTAATACATTTATGTTTTATACAGGTGCTCCACAAAATACTTTTCGTAGTAGTATTAATATGGATTATGTTGAATCTGCTTGGAAATTAATGATAGATAATAATATTAATATTGATAATGTTATTTGCCATGCACCGTATATAATTAATCTAGCTAATGCTACTAGCTTAGACAAATGGCAATTTAGTATTAATTTTTTAAAGAATGAAATTAAAAGATGTGAAGATATGCATGTTAAATACATGGTTTTACATCCAGGAAGTCATGTATCACTTACTCGTGAAGAGGGCATTAAAAATATAATTGATGCTTTAAATTATATTGTTAAAGATGATGATAAATGTATGATTTTACTTGAGACAATGGCTGGTAAGGGCAGTGAATGCGGTATAACTTTAGAAGAAATAGCTACTATATTAAATGGAGTTAAGAGTAAAAATATTGGTGTATGTTTAGATACTTGTCATTTAAACGATGCTGGATATGATATGAGTAAGTTTGATGAATTTTTACAAATTTTTAATAATTTAATTGGAATAGATAGAATTAAATGCGTTCATGTAAATGATAGTAAAAATGTAATAGGAGCACATAAAGATAGACACGAAAACATTGGTATAGGTACTATTGGATTTGATAATCTAGTTAATATAGTTCATAATGACAAATTAAAAGATGTTCCTAAAATATTAGAAACACCTTATATAGGAGAGGATGATGACGATAAAAAAAGAGTCTATCCTCCATATAAATTTGAAATTGAAATGCTTAAAAATAAAACATTTGATAATGATTATTTAAATAAAATTAGAGCCTATTATAAATAATTACTATATTTCTTTAAATATTCGTTAGCTAGATTTTTAATTTTTATAAAATTATCTTGAGTATAATTATCCTTATACTTATCAATACTATTAAGAGTTGGATTACTAAGAAAAGTATTCCAATTCTTTTTTATAAAATTATAAGTAAAATCTAATTCATTATTATTTAAATTAATACTTTTACTTAATAAAAAATTATTAACTTGATCTTTGTTTAGATTATTAACATATCTTCCTATTAAATTAAACATAATTAAATCACCTAATATATATTATGAAAAGTAGTAAAAAGTATACATTAATTAGTATTAAATATTAAAAAGAACAAATAATAATAATAGGTGAAGTAGTGTGAAGAAATCTGTTATCTTTTTTTCTTTAGTATTAATTGTTTTTTTCTTAACAATTATAGGTAGGGTATATTATTTAATTGAATATAAGGGGGATTATTATTCTAAATTATTAAAAGAAAAAACAGAAATATATGTTTATGGTGCTAGTGCTCCTAGAGGTAGAATACTAGATGTTAATGGTAAAGTATTAGTAGATAATATAGGAGTTAAAACTATTGTATATAATAAATTAAAGGGAATAACTAAAAATGAAGAAATAGAAATAGCTAAAAAATTAGCGACCATACTAACTATTGAGCCGGAAACTAATATAGATAAATTAAAAGAATACTATTTATTAACTAATAAAGATAAGGTAGATGGCTTAATTACTGATGAAGAATATGAACTATATAATAATCGTAAAATAAATAATGATGAATTAAAGAATATGAAATTAAGTCGTATTACTGAAGAAGACTTAAGTATTTATACAGAAGAAGATAAAAAAGCGATTAATATTTATGAATTAATGAATAAAGGTTACTCATACGATAAAAAAACTATTTTAAAAAATGTAAATGAAGTTGAGTATGCTAAAGTTTGTGAAGAAAATTTAAAAGGCGTTACTGGACAAATGACTTGGGAGCGAACATATCCCTATGGTGAAGTATTAAGAAAGTTATTTGGTAAAGTCTCAGATAGTATTCCTTTAGAAGAAAAAGAAGAATACTTGAGTAAAGGATATTCATTAACTGATAAAGTTGGAACTAGTTACTTAGAAAAGCAATATGAAGAATATTTAAAAGGAAAAAAAGCTTTGTATAGAGTTAATAAAGATAATACTTTAACTATTGTTGAAAATGAAGAAAAAGGTAATGATTTAATATTAGGTATAGATATTGATGTTCAAATGCATGTCGAAGAGATTATTCGTAATCAAATACTTGCAGCTAAAGCTAGAGCTAATACTGAATATTACAAAGAAAGCTATGCTGTTATTGGAGATCCTAATACTGGTAGAATTATTGCTATTGCTGGCCAAAGATTACTTAATGATTATAAGAATCCTAGTTGGGAAGATGTTAGTTTAAATGTAGTTAATGATTCTTATACAGTAGGGTCAGTTGTAAAGGGTGCTTCTATGACACTTGGGTACCAAAATAATATCATTGATATTGGAACTAAATACCGAGATTCATGTGTAAAACTTTATTATGTCCCTGCTAAATGTAGTTTTAAAAGACTAGGTGTATTAGATGATGTTAAAGCCTTAGCTAACTCGTCTAATTTTTATCAATTTATGATAGCTATAGGTTTAACTGGACAAAAATATACAAATAATATGAAATTAAATGCTACAGAAGAACACTTTAATAAATATCGAGATACATTTGCTTCTTATGGGTTAGGAACTAAAACAGGTATCGATATACCAGATGAAAAAATAGGTATTATTGGTAAAACTATAGCTGATGACTTATTACTTAATTTATCAATAGGTCAGTATGATACTTATACTCCTATAGAATTATTACAATATATAAATACTGTTAGTAATAATGGTAATAGAATGAAATTAAGTTTAATGGATAGAGTTGTTGATAGCAATAATAATATACTTTTAAAAAATGATAATAAAATAATTGATAAAGTAGTAATGGAACAAAAGTATTTTGATCGTATTAAAGAAGGTATGAATCAAGTGTTACTTAATGGTACTGGTAAGGGTCATGTTGATATTAAATATAATCCAGCTGGTAAAACTGGTACAAGTGAATCTTTATATGATTCAAATGGTGATGGAGTAGGAGATGTTATGACTATTAGTAGTGGTATGGTTACTTTCTTTCCATTAAATGAGCCTAAATATAGTATGGTGGTAATTAGTCCTAATGTTAGTCATAATAATGGTAAAGTAGATTATAAGTCTCAAGCTAATAGATTAATAAGTAGAGAAATAAGTGATTATTTAATGACCAAATAGTATCTTTTTGTCGAATTATTATACTTGTTATCTATCTATTTTTAGACTTAACTTAAGTTTCTAGTAGTAGTATAATTTGATAATTTTGAGTGATTTTGATTAAAAAATCACTTTTTTTAGTTATATTTAAAGAAATTTAACTAAAATTAGGGGGATTTAAGATTTTTCTGACTATATGAATAGTAGAGGGATAATTTATTATCTCTAATATAAAAGAAAGGAGGAACTACTATGCCAAAAGAAAAAAGTACTTTTTTAACTTGTAAGTCAGATAGAGTATTTAGAACTATATTTTGTAATAGAGAACATCCAGATTTAATGATTGGATTATTAGAGAGAATACTTCAAGAAAAAATATATAGTTTTGAATT
>JAFUTX010000004.1 GCA_017484065.1 Bacilli bacterium | reverse complement strand
TCACTTGGATACATTAATCCTAAATTACCTGTCCAAGTTAGCTCATTATTACTACTCCGATTATTCCTTTCAGCTTCATACCACTTTTTGCTATCCATTCTACCATAGTAATATTGATCACTACTTGTTATAGTATACCCACCTAAGTAATACATTGCTGGTTCTATCAGATTTTGTGCTGTTTTTTTTAATCCATTTAATCTAAAATCGATTATTTCTGTTTTATAGTCTTGCCATGTATTATTTACATACATATATCCATTAAAGGATATATGTGTTTCTCTATTCCAATATAAATCATTTAATATTTTATTAACAGTACTACTTGGCCAGTTATTATTATAAAATAAGTTGTTACAAGTATAAGTTCCATCTCCATTATTTACCATATTTTCATTTAAACAACTTTCACTATATGGAAACCTACCCAAGCTTTCATCTCTTATAATCTTTATTCTAGTTTCTCCGCTACCATCATCCGTCGACGAACCATTAACTCCCTTCATTACTCCAATAATTCGCCATAATTCATCGTTAAACCATACATAATTATTAGGATTAGCTCCGACATATCTAATATTGTTATTAGCTTCATTTTCAGTATCAATAGCATCATCATATACTAAATCATTATCAGTAGATACTTTATTAGTAAGGTAAGTTACTGCATTTACTGGACCATAATCTATTTTCATTAATTCTCCATATACAGTTACTTTTGCTTCATATGCATGTTCCATATAATCTTTAGGTGTATCTTCATCTAACCATAATTTTAAGTTAAAGGTTCTACTTTCGTTACCATAAAGTATTCCATTATCTAACATTCTAGTATCATAAGCAGTTCCACTTGATAGTAGTGAATTTACCTCATCATAGTTATTTAGTGTAATTGGAGGGTTATTATCTATTATTGCTTTAATATACTCTATTGGTATTCTTTCTTCTTCAGCTACACTAGTTAAACTTTCTAAATTAATATTGTAAAATATATAGCTACTACATCCATTTACAATAGTAAAAGTATATCTTTTCTCTTTTAAACCATCTATATCAGTTAGAGGAAACGCATCATCCATAGTTATAGCATCCCCTTCAGTATTTCTATCTATTTCTAATGATATACAAGTACTTGCTACTTCATTTTTACCGTTTTGTTCTCTAATTCTTATCCATAAAGCTAAAGAGGTCCCTATTACTATTAATGTTATTATTAAAATTATATATGTTATTTTTTTATATTTAGACATATTCTCACTACCTAACAAAATCATTATAACATAATTGTGCGTATTTAGTGAATTTTTTTATTTATAATTATTTAAAATGGGAAAATCTAATCAAGGATGTGAAACGAGTGTTTGAAAACAGACTTGAAGGGTTAAGAGAAGAAAACAATTTAAAATCTAAAGATGTAGCTAAAACATTAAATGTAGCATACTCTACTTATTCTGAATGGGAACATAATCGTATTCCTATACCTACTAAAAGACTTATACAAATAGCTGATTATTATAATATTAATATAGATTATCTGCTTAAACTAACTAATAAGAAATTATTTATAAATAATACTGAACTTAATTTAACTGAAACAGGTAAAAGATTAAAAGAAGTTAGAAATAATTTAGGTCTTAATATAAGAGAGTTAGGTACATTGCTTAATTATTCTTTTTCTTCTTTAGCTAGTTATGAAAGAGGAGAAAAACTTATTAATTGTGAGCCATTAATAACTTTATGTATTAAAAGTAATGTTAGTATTGATTATATACTTGGTAGGATTAATACCAAATAAAAAAGTATTATTAATCTAATACTTTACTATGGCTTCCTGTATTATCAAGAAGTAAAATCAATTCTTCTTTAGGCTCTTTGAAATCTTCTTGAATGATTTTTTAAACTCTTTAGAGTATCTTATATTATATTTAATCATCTGATAATAAAGCCTCTTTAAGTTTGCCAATATTATTATAACTATTATATTTTTCTGGATGTTTTTCCATATATGCAAGTTCTTTTGCTGTTCTATCTAATTCTTCTTCGGTAAAATAGTGAGATAACTCTTGTTCTTCTTTAGGAATTGCTACTTCAAAAGGTATACTTTTTCTCATTATCAATTGTTTAATAGTCATATTTATTAACCCACTCATTGATACACCTAGCTTTTGTAAAATTTCAGTTGCTTTTTCTTTATCTTCTTTATCAATTTGGATACTTATAGCAGTTGTTAAACCAGCCATTAAAACCATCTCCTTCTTTGTAATTTTATTATATATTATATGTTATATCTATAATTATTATGTATTTTTCATATAATTCTTATATAATTATTATATTATTTTGCATTCAAAAAGAACACTACTATTATTTAAGTGTTCTATATTCTTCTTGTTAGCTTCTTTCCTTCTAGATTATGGCAATCATTGCTGCACTTATAGTCTGGGAAAGTACATCTTGCTCCATGAGAGTATTTCTCCAATTCTTGATATAAAGGGTTATGTTCTGCCTCTGTATAATCACGATATTTCATCATTGTATCTCTAGTTTGATTCATAATCTCTAATTGTGCTTCACTACATAATCTTTCTTTACATTTTAATATAAAGTTTTCAAATGTACCCACTTCATGTACTAAAACTAATTCTCCTTGAGGATATAAATCTTTTACTTTTTCATAGTCATTTAACCATTCATTCATTAGGTTTTTATTATCCATTAAAAATGGTGGTATATAAATTTCTTTATTATCTAACATTTCCATTTCATAATTCAATGTTCTATGTCTTTGAGCTTGTGCTAATGCTGCATAACTACTCTTATATAGAGTTGAGTATGTACTTCTATAATATTGTTGTTTATTCTTTAAATCAGTACCAAATAAAGTAAGTTTTCTATTCTTTTCATTTTCCATTAACCTTGGTTCTAATACATTTTTACTCTTTAGTTCATCGACAAATTCTTGCATATATCCTGCTAATTTAACTTCAAATGGTGTACTAGCATTTTTAATATATTCATTCATCCAACTGGCTAAATAGTTTATTTGTCTAAAAGTTGTTGAATAAATCATTTTAGTTGGCATAAATACTGTAACTAGATATCTAGCATTTTCTTGACATAAAGTTTTTAATTTTCTATTAGGTATTCCATTATATTCATTAGTAATTTTATTTTTAAATATTTCTACCCACTTATTATAAACTTCTTCTTCAGTTGCAGTAATAATGTCATTATTGCTATCTACTGCTGTAAATCTAGCTGATTTTTCTGCTGTAGTATATTGATGTTCATTGTTTATTACCATAGCAAGTATTTTTGGTATGTTGTTGATATCAAAGTTAATTGTAATATGATCATATACACTATGATGTTTGTTTACTAGTGTTTTTTTTATTCTTCTTTGTGTTGTTTCTTCAGGTTCATTCTTTATATGTTCATATCCTTCTTCGTCATAACAAACTCCGGCGATATAACCGCTAAACTTTAAAGCCTCCTCTAAATTAAAAGTTCCATTTTCTTTTAAGAACATATTTGGTAGTATGTTCATATTTATTTTTGTTTCATTCATTTCCCTACACTCCCATCTATTTAATTATAACAAATAAAATTAGGCATTAAAAGATTTTATTGTATTTTTATGATTTAATGTTATAATACCTTCCTAAAGAAGGGGATTTTATGACTTTACCGTATACTGATTTAAGTACAAAAACATTAGATTTTGTAAATCAAAATTGTACAAATGAAAATGTTGTATCTACTAAGTTAGATATAACGCCAGCTTTCATAATGCCTGATAATAGTTTATATTACAGTACTACTGACCATTATAGCGCTAACTTTTATGAAGAAATCGAAAATATTTTTGAATCAATTAGACGTGGTGTTTTAACTATTGATAGATTATTAGAGTTAAAAAGTAAATTAGTAAGTGATTATAATCGTTTTAAAAATAATGATATATTAGCAGGACATATAAGAATTTATTTAGATATAGATTGTTTTAGAGTATTTTATTATAATGCATACGAAAAGAATGTATATAGTGATGATTGTCGTAATATCTTATTAATGTTATTAAATAGCAAAATACAAGTTTGTGATTATTTTATTGCTTTATTTAATAACTGTTCTAGCTTATATGAAACTATGAAGAATTATCCTAAACTAAAAGAAAATGATTATAGTGAAAAGATTAATAAACTAAATGAATTAAAAGATAAGTATAATATAAATATTGAGCTTATGAAAACGATATTAATTGAGGATAATAAATATGGATTAAATAATATAATTAAGACTTCTTTTATGCAAGACTTTGTAGTTCAATCTATAGGTTTTGATAAAATAGAAAGTCAAGTAACTAAAACTATTACTACAACTAAATTAAATCCTTATGAGTACTATTTTAACTATATATTAATGGATTATAACATTGTATCTTTACCAAGAATTGATTTTAATACTAATACTCAATTATTTGAAGAAGCTATACTTAATTCATATGGTATTACTAGTCATATTGAAGAAGAATACAAAAAAGAATTGAAGTTAATAAAAAAATCTGTACCTTTAAATAATAGAGATAAATATTTTATTTAAGAAGTAGCTATGGAATTTAGCTACTTTTTTTGTTAGAATTAATACGGAGGATGGTTATGAAAACAAAAGATAGTTTTTTTAATAATTTATTAAGTTATTCATTAATAATAATTGGTTGTGTTTTAGCCGCCTATAGTTTGGAATGTATTTTAGTTCCTAATTCTATTTTAGATGGTGGCATTAATGGTATTGCTATTATATTTAATAAGTTATCTAAAATTAATTTAAGTATTCTTGTATTTATATTAAATATGCCTTTTTTATATATCGGCTATAAAAATTTAGGAAAACATTTTTTATTAAAAGCTGGATTTAGTATGGTAGTATTTTCTATCTTTCTAGAAGTATTTCATACTTTACCTGAAGTTACTGATGATATGATTTTAGCTTTAGCTTATGGTGGATTATTATTAGGAGCTGGAGTTGGATTAGTCATTAAATTTGGTGGTTGCTTAGATGGAACTGAATCAGTTGCTTTGGTAGTAAGTAAGAATACATCATTATCAGTAGGACAAGTAGTATTATTATTTAACTGTGTAATTTTCTTTGTAGCTAGTTTTTTATTTGGAATTGATAGAGGTTTATATTCCCTACTTACTTATTTTGTTACTTTTAAAGTAATCGATTTAGTTAGTGAAGGATTTGAATCAGCTAAAGCAGCGATGATTATTACTGAAAACGGTAAAGAGTTAGCACATAATATTTATAATGGATTAGGTAGAACTTGTACTATTTTAGAAGGTAATGGTCTAATTAGCGGTAAAAAAGCAGTTTTATATGTTGTTATAACAAGACTTGAAATACAAACATTAAAGAAAATTATTAATGATGATGAACATAGTAATTTTGTTACTATTAGTGATGTAGGTGAAATCGTTGGTAGCCATATCAAAAGTACTAAAAAGAAATTGAAGTAAAAAATTAGTTAAGTAGAACTACTTAGCTTTTTTATTGACTTATTTTCTATTTTATGTTAGATTATCTCAAAAAAAAGGGGAGATATTATGACTTTCAAATATAAGGAAGAAACCATAACTATATCTGGATTCCAATTTCCTAAAAGATTATTTGATAAATTAATGAGAAATTATGCGGAGGCGTTTGCTCATACTAGTTTATCGTGTGAACTAGCTTTTGATGAACTAGAGAATTATGAAAGAGAGATTAATAAACTTACAAATACTAATTCTCGAGAAAAATATGAAAAATTAAAACATAATGATAAGAAACATATAAAGGCAAGATTACGTTTTATTATTATGTATTTAGTTAATAAATATGGTATTACTAAAGTTAATTTGGATAATGCTATGGAAATTAGAGCAATATATAAAAGAGACTTTAATTACTTTGATGATTATATTTATGATGCAATAGTATTTGATGAGAACAATAAATTTGATGAAAATGCTACAGCTAGAATTATAATGAAATTATTTCAATTAGTTCCTCAAAGAAATGTCGCTTATGATAAAGCTCATAATATGAGAAAAGACCACGTTGAAGCTTTTAAGTATGCACTAAATTTAGATAGTATAAATATAAATTCTATTATTAAAATTAACGAAATAGTTAATCAAAGTCAAGATGATGTAGATAGCGGATTTAAAAGAGTTAATAATTGTATTATTGGATCTAGTTTTGAAACTTGTAGTAAAGAAGAAGTTAGAAATAAAATAATACAATTAATTGATAACTACCATAATCTATTTAAGGATGATATCGCTGGTGTAGATATAAACTCTTTAGATAGAGATGAAAGAAAAAAGTATGTTTTAAGATTATGTTATAGAGAAGCTTTTTTTCATATAGAATTTGAAAGAATACATCCTTTTGGT
Organism: Bacilli bacterium; assembly: GCA_017484065.1. GTDB lineage: Bacteria > Bacillota_I > Bacilli_A > RF39 > UBA660 > RGIG4822. The sequence goes on along the minus strand of JAFUTX010000004.1, from coordinate 58,132 downwards.
GATGGTAATGGTAGAACTGGAAGAATTATTTTAAATACTAATTTGATTAGAAATGGTCTTACTCCTATCTTTGTTAATAGTGGTGCTGAAGAACTTTATAAAAAATTTATTCAAGAAAAAAATTATAATGGTTTAGCTGAACATATTTATTTGTTAATAAGTCAAACATTACCAACATATATATCTGAATTAAGAGAATATGATAATATTAATAATACAGATTTAGCTACTGCTTTAATTAAAAAACGTAAGCCAATTAGATAATATAAAAAGATAATCATATTATTTTTGATTATCTTTTTTCATTTCAAACATTATGTCTCTTAATTCCATTGCTCTTTCAAAGTCCATGTTTTGAGCTGCAATACGCATTTCTTCTTCAATGTTTTTAAGTATTTCTGTTTGTTCTTGTTTAGATAGTTTAGAAGATGTCTTCTTTTTATCTTTTTTAACTGTATTGGAAACAACTTCTTTGATTTCTTTTTCAATTGTTTTTGGAATAATACCATGTTCCTCATTATATTTTTGTTGAATTAAACGACGACGATTAGTTTCAGTTATAGCAGTATTCATAGCTTCACTCATTACGTCTGCATACATAATAACATGACCACTAGCATTTCTTGCGCATCTACCTATTGTTTGAATTAAACTTCTACTACTACGTAAGAATCCTTGTTTATCAGCGTCCAGAATACATATTAAGCTTACTTCGGGAATATCTATCCCTTCTCTTAAAAGATTAATACCAACTAATACATCATATTCTCCTAATCTTAAATCGTGGATTATTTTAAGTCTATCTAGTGTATCAATTTCACTATGTAAATAAGCCACTTTAATATTCATAGATTTTAAATAATTTGTTAGTTCTTCACTCATTCTAATTGTTAAAGTAGTAATTAATACTCTTTCATTTTTTTCAATACGTTTATTAATTTCATTAATAATATCATCTACTTGACCAGTAGTTTCTCTAACTTCAATTGTAGGATCAAGTAATCCAGTTGGACGTATTATTTGTTCTGCATATTCATTATTAGTATGTTCAAGTTCATAATCACCAGGAGTAGCTGATACATAAATTGCCGTGTTAATTTTATCTTCAAACTCATCAAACTTTAAAGGACGATTATCTAAGGCACTTGGTAATCTAAAGCCGTAATCAACAAGTGTTTGTTTACGCATTCTATCACCATTATACATTCCTCGTACTTGGGGTAATGTTACATGTGATTCATCAACTATAAGAAGAAAATCTTTAGGGAAGAAATCAATCAAACAAGTTGGAGTCTCTCCTTCACCTCTTAAGGATAGATGTCTTGAATAATTTTCAACGCCATTACAAAATCCGGTTTCTTTTAACATTTCTATATCATAATTTGTTCTTTCTCTTAATCTTTGTTCTTCTAATAATTTATTATTCTCTTTAAAATATTCTAATCTATCTTTTAATTCATCTTCTATTCTTTGGATAGCTAATTGTAATTTATCACTACTTGTTACAAAGTGACTGGCAGGTGAAATTGTTATAGTCTTTTTTTGTTCTAAAGTAACACCTGTTATCGGGTCAAATGTTGACAAACTATCGACGTCGTCACCAAATAGTTCTATACGTATACCATGACTTTTTTCGTTGATTGGAACAACATCAATAATGTCCCCTCTTACCCGGAAAGTACCGCGATGGAAGTCTAAATCATTCCTTTCATATGTCATATCAATTAACTTATTTATTAAGACTCTTCGGTTTACTTTATCATTTACATTTAATACTAACATATTTTTAATGTATTCTTCCTTTTCACCGATACCATAGATACAAGAAACACTTGATACGACGATGACATCATTATAGTTAATTAGTGCACTTGTTGCACTATGTCTTAGTTCATCTATCTCATCATTAATAGCTGAATCTTTTTCAATATATGTATCACTAGATGGGACATAAGCTTCTGGTTGATAATAGTCATAGTAAGAGACAAAATACTCAACATGATTATTTGGAAACAGCTCTTTCATTTCAGCATATAGTTGTCCAGCTAAGGTTTTGTTATGAGCTAAAATTAATGTTGGTTTATTTACTCTTTCTATTACATTAGCCATAGTAAATGTTTTACCAGTACCAGTAGCTCCAAGTAATACTTGCTCTTTTTTACCTTCTTTAATTCCTTGAACTAATTTTTCTATAGCAGCTGGTTGATCGCCACTTGGCTTGTATTTTGATACTATTTGAAACATGATGTCACCTCTTTTTTAAACATAAATATCTTATCATTATTGTTAACATAAAACAAGATAGTTATACTTTTAAACATTAATAAAAACAAGGTTATTTGATAACCTCATTTTTAAATTCAGTAATTCCTTCACCAGTATTAGGATGATAAGTTGAATAGATAAAATCTATGCCATATAGTATTAATAGTATAGAACATATAATCCATTTAGTTTTATGATTTATCTTTTTATAAACACTTTCTAGTATAGGTGCAATAAAGTATGTTACTGCTGCTCCGCCTAGGCCAAAGACTAATAAACCTTCTAGGCATACACGACCATTAATGTTCATAAAGAATCCAGTATAATCCCACCACTTTAGACCATTAAATGTTTCTAAATACCATGCTGTAGAATACTCTAGTACTCCAGCTAAAAGCATTGCTAATACAAATAATAATGCTGGTTTTTTTCTAACTGGTTTTAAGATAATTAATATTAAAATGCCCCCAAACCCATAAATTGGTAACCATGGTCCTAACATTGTACCACGATTAACAAATGTACCCTCTGTTACTAAATGATACATTACTTCCCAAAGCCATCCTGCTAAGGCAAATGTAAAAAAGAACATTATATAATCTTGAATAGTATATTTTTTATCGTAATCTAATGTTGTTTTATGTGATTTATGAAATTCAAATTGATATTTATCACTGGGATATATACCATCTTTTGCTTTCTTAATATCTAAGTATTTATCATTAAGTAATTTATTATTAGTTATATTTTTGTGATTTTTCTTTCTTAAATACATATATACTTCAGCATCTATTGCTTCTACATAAGCATTTGTAAATAGAAGATTACTGAAACCTACTGTTACTATATTTAATATAACCCAACCAAATAAACTTAAGTCTAATTTGAATAGTTCCCATTTATAACCGTAAACCATTTCTTTTGATATTTTAAAAGCTTCTTTGGTTTTGATATTAGGGTTTTCAGCTAAAATATATGGAATCATTTTATATTCATAATGTTTTATAAATCCACCAACTATTGTTAAATCCCATAATACTTGAAATATATCTTTTAAGATTAATGTTATTGCTATATGAAAATTACGTTTTAATTTATAAGGGAACAATAATCTATCTACTGGAGTTTTATGATATCTTCTTTGTTCTAAAAAGTATCTTTTTTCCCCTATTTGAATGACATTACGAATAAAAATATAGATCATTAAAGTAATATAAGTTGCTATAAAAGATATTATAGCTGCACTAAAGTTCCTTTTAAATAGAAGATTATTTAAGTAATTCAAAAAGCCTTTAACTATGGAACGATTCTCTATTGTATTATGAACTATAGGGCCGATTACGCCTTCTTTATGATTATTATCTTTAATATGTTCAACTATTTTATTATCATATATTTTTTCTTGATCATTTTGCGTTATAACATTGTTATAGATGTTACTATTATAATCGGAGTTAAAATGATAAAAACCACTTATTACTATACTAGCAATAAATACTACTAATATACTTTTAAAGTATTGTGAAAATAGATTAGAACGAGCTTCCTCTTTTATATATTTTCTATTCATAGACAACTACCCTTTACTTCTTACTATATTAGTATGATACCACAATGAAAGTAGTTAAATCAATGGTTAGAGTTTATTAAATGGTTAACTTATATGGTTTACTTGCACTACCATCAGAATTAGGTCCAGCGATTATTTTGACTGTGGATTTTAGGTAAACTACAGGACGAGTTTCAAAACCATGATATGTACTATTAGCAATAGCATTAGATACACTTGCAACATGAGTATTACTATCTGCTAATGGAACTATACTCCATTCAGGAAAACTATATCTATGTATCCAGTCATTATTTACACAGAAACTTTTTTCACTTTCACTCCAAGAATAAATTGAGTAATTTGAACATAATAACTTATTATCATTAGAACCTCCGTTTGTTGCATAACCATAATCGCTTATATACATTAAGCCCAAATTTCCTGTCCATGTTAATGAATTATTTGTTCCATTATTTTTTCGTTCAGCATTATACCAAGTGTTACAATTCATATTTTGATAATAAAAAGTGTCTATTGATGAATTATTATTAAGTAAATATCCTCCTAAATAATATGTTGCTGATTCTATTAATTTTTTTGCTGTTGCTCTAATGCCACTAATTGTATAATCTATTTCATTTGTTGGATAATCTACCCACTTATTATTAATATACATATAGCCATGATAAGGTGCATATGTTCCATTATTATAATATGTAGTTAATATTTCATTTATCGTACTACCTGTCCAGTTATTATCAGTTCTTTTCTTACTACAAATATAAGTACCATCACCACTATTTGTCCAATTTTCATCAGCACAACTATCATAATATGGGAATCTCCCTAAACTTTCATTCCTAATAAGTTTAACTCTGCTAGCTCTATCACCTGAAACTTCTCCACCATCTACATTATTCATTACACCTATTATTCGCCATAGCTCATTATTAAACTTAACATAATTATTTGGATTACTACCCATATATCTAATATTTTCATCTGGTGTATCATCTATAAACATAGTAGTTGCATTATCATCTACTATACTTGATAAATACTCTACGGCATTTACTGGCTCTACTACTGTTCCATTTATCATTTCATAACTATCGGACTCAACTTCAAATTTAGCATAACTTTTATATAGCTTTATTCCAACGACAATTAGTATTAATAAACATATACTTACTAACAATGTATTTCTTTTCCTATTATCTTTTATTCGATAATCAAATTTATGTAAGCGACTCATATTGACTCACCTACTGCTAAAGTTTTAGAAAGGTATCTTAATTTATTGTAAAGATACCCCCCCTATTACTCAAAATCATATTTAACAACACCTTTCAATTTTAAAATTTGTGAATTATTTTACCCGATTTTTTGCAATTTATTTTACCCACAAATCTATTTTTATCTAAAATAATTCTATCATTATCTTGTAACTTACGCAATAAAAAAATTGATAAGTTTTGACAATATTTGTCGAATCGCTTGAAATCCGAGAAATTATCCCTATAATAGTTGCCCAGAACGTTTAGTTGTTAGATGGCTACTCTTTTAGTGGGGTTTTGGTTAATCCAGTCTTTACTAGGAGGGAGGAGTCCTTATGAGTGACAATGGTTTCCATAAGTTACTGATTATAATACTAATTGGTGTAATTATCTTCATATTAAAAAAAGTCATCTAACTAGGTTAGATGATTATCTACTTAGATAGTCATTTAGCTGAAAGCTAAACGTTCTATCAATTTGATTATATAGAAGTTGTTAGTAACTTGCAAGATTTTTTTTACAAAGATTGTTAACAATGATATAATATATTTTGAGAAAAGAGGATACTTATGAAAGTTATTTTACTTAAAGACGTTAAGAAACAAGGAAAAAAAGATGACATTATTGAAGTTAGTGATGGGTATGCTAATAATTATTTAATTAAGAACAAGTTAGCAGTAGCTTATACTAAAACTAGTAATCAAATATTAAATCAAGAATTAGAAACTAGAAAAGAAGAAGAACAAAAGAGAATAGATGAGTTCAATAAAATAAAAGCTAAATTAGAAAATAAAGATATTACTTTTAAAGTTAAAACTGGAGAACACGATAGAGTTTTTGGAAATATTTCAACTAAACAAATATCTGATGAATTAAAAAAGTTAGGTTTTGATATAGATAAAAAACTATTACGTTTATCTCATACTATTGATACTTTAGGTGTTCATAAAGTTTTAATTGAATTACATAAACAAGTTAAATTTAATATAAATGTTGTTTTAAAGAAGTAGGTGGTTTTAAATGGCAAATAGAACAATGCCCAATAATTTAGATGCAGAAATGAATATTCTAGGTATTGCCTTTTTAAATGATTATGCTGTTAATAAAATATGTGAAGAATTAACTTTTGATATTTTTTATGATGAAAAGCATCAAAAGATTTTTAATGCTATTAATGAGTTACATAAAAATCATATACCTATTGATATTACAACTATAACAGAAGAATTAAATAAGAAAAAAAGTTTATCAAGTGTTGGTGGTATTGAGTATATTAGTGAAATTATTGATTCAGTGGTATCTAGTGCTAATCTTGATTATTATATACAAATTATTAAAGATAATGCATTAAGAAGAAATTTGATTAATACTGCTACTAATATAGTTACTAATGCTTATGAAGAAGAAAGTACTGAGGCTTTAATTGATAACGCTGAAAGGAATATATTAAATGTAGTTAAAACTAAACAAACTAGTGAGTTTTTACCAATATCTGTTGTTTTAAAGACCGCTCAAGAGCATTTAGAGGAGTTATCTAAGAACAATAAAAAAGTTACAGGTTTAGAAACTGGTTTTTATGATTTAGATAAAGTTACAGCTGGATTACATGGCGGTGAAATGATTATACTTGCTGCTCGTCCTGGTATGGGTAAAACTGCTTTTGCATTAAATATTGCAACAAATGCTGCACAAAAAACTGATAAAGCAGTAGCTATATTTAACTTAGAAATGTCTGCTGAAATGTTAGTAAATAGAATGTTATCTAGTGTTGGTCAAATTGATTCTTATAAATTACAAACTGGACAAATGCAAAACAATGATTGGAAGAAATATAATGAAGCAGTTTCACAATTAAGTGATACTAATATTTATATTGAAGATAATGCTGGTATAACTAGTAGTGAAATACGTGCTAAATGTCGTAGGCTAGCTAATAGCGAAAAAGGATTAGGTTTAGTGGTAATCGACTACTTGCAGTTAGTGACTACAGGGAATAAAAGAGTTGAATCTAGACAAGTTGAAGTTAGTGAAATATCTCGTTCTTTAAAAACTATGGCATTGGAATTAGATGTTCCAGTAATTGCTCTAGCCCAACTTTCTCGTAGTGCTGAAAAAAGAGAAAATTCTCAGCCAATGTTAGCGGATTTACGTGAATCTGGATCACTAGAACAAGATGCGGATATGGTATTATTCATAAATCGTAAAGATTATTATGAAGCTAAAAGTGAAAAGAAAGAATCTATTGTTCCAGTAGATTTAATTATAGCTAAACATCGTAAAGGTTCAACTGGAGTAATTAACTTGTTATTTGAACTTAAGATGAGCAACTTTAGAAATTTTATGCAAACTGAGTTAGAGGAGCCACCAGTTGCAGGATAATAGTAGGAGGTAAAATTGTGAAAATATGTGTGTTAGCAAGTGGTAGTAAAGGCAACTGTACATATATTGAAGAAAATGGCGTTAAAATCTTATTTGATATTGGAAAGAATACTAAATACATTAAAGAAAAGCTATTGGAAATTGGTGTTGATGCTAAAGATATAGATTATATTGTTATTAGCCATTTGCATGATGACCATATTAGCGCGTTACCTACCTTTATTAGAAGATATAAAACTACAGTGTGTTTATCGCAAAAAATGTTTTATGAACTAGATAGTATTAAGGAATATCCTAATATATTAATTTATGAGGATGAGATGAATTTTAATGGAATTCATATTGATGCTATTAGAAGTAGTCATGATTCTCCAGATTCTAGAAATTTTATTATTACATATGAAGATAAGTCAGTAGTATATTTAACTGATACTGGTTATATAAACAGAAAGTATTTTAGAAAGCTACAAAATAGAAATATTTATTTATTTGAAAGTAATCATGATATTGAAATGTTGAATAACGGTCCTTATCCTAAGTGGTTAAAGCAAAGAGTTTTAGGAGATTATGGGCACTTATCTAATAATGCTTCTAGTGTTTATTTAGCTAAGCTTATCGGAGATCATACTAAAAAAATTATTTTAATGCATTTAAGTGATACAAATAATACTGAAAAGCTTGCTCTTAAAACAATTAAAGATACTTTTAAGGAATATGAAATTAATTTTAAAGATATCAAATGTGCTAAACAAGATGAAGTTAGCGAAGTGATGGTGTTATGATAACTATTTTGTGTGTTGGTAAAATTAAAGAATCATATTTAAATGATATGATTAATGATTATAAAAAAAGGATTTCTAAATATGAGAAAATAGAAATTATAGAAGTTAAAGATAATGTTGATATTGAAAAAGAAACTCAGGAATTAAAAAAATATATTAATAGTAAAGATTATATTATTGCTTTAGAAATAGAAGGAAAAAACTTTACTAGTGAAGAATTTGCTAAAAGACTGGATAATATTTACTTAACTAATTCTCATATAACATTTGTTATAGGCAGTTCTAATGGATTAAGCGATGAAATAAAAAAACAAGCTAATTTAGCTTTGTCATTTTCATCATTTACTTTTCCTCATGGATTATTTAGAGCTATTTTGTTAGAGCAAATATATCGAGCATTTAAAATTAACAATAATGAAAGTTATCACAAGTAGTGATAACTTTTTTATTTTACTAATCTTTTTTCGTTATTATTTGATTTAACTTTATCAATAGTATTATATAAATCATTAATTATTGCTAACTGTATATCACTGTACTTCCTTTGATTAGCAATGTTATCTAAGATATTTGATGTTTCTTCAAGATATTCTTCTATAAATTCTTCGTCATTAGAGTATGGCAGTTCTGATACATTATGTAATCTATCACATAATTTTATAGTTAAAGCACTATTTGTCATGTTAGTCATTTTATTACTTAAATATGCTACTTTGCCGATACTACGAGCTTTATCTTCATCAGTAGTTAGTTCATCGACTAATGAAGCTACTTTTTTACCAAATAAGCTTTCTATTTCTTCTAATGAAGTGTTAGTATCCTCTACTGTATCATGTAGATATGCTGCTGCTTTTAAATCATTTAACTCTTTGTTTTCATTGTTATAGTATTCAACTAATTTGGATACTTCTATTGGATGAGTTATATACTCTACTGGGTTATCACCTTTACGATATTGTCCTTTATGTTTTTCAGTTGCAAAATCTAATGCTTTTTCGACTAATTCATCACTTAATATTTTACTATCAGAATGATAAGCTAATACTTCATTTAATTGTTTTTCTATATCTAGTTCATAACTATATATTTCTTTAACTATTAGCATATTTGATTCATCATTATTTATCTCTTTTGCTATTATAGTGGGATTATCTCCATATTTAACATATATTGGATAAAAATCTCCATCCCATTTATCATATACAATTATACAATGTGAATAATTATTACTGAGCCCTCCTTTAATTACTTCTCTTAAATTATTTTTTGTTACTACTGCCATTTCCCTACACCACCTATTATTATTATAACTTAAATTACCCATATTACCAAATAAAAGTACCATTTTTTATATTTTTTTATTCTTTTTTTGATATAATCTATTTATAGGTGGTAATTATGATAAATAATGATTGGGATGAACAATTAAAAATAGTGTGGAATAGCGAAAATTTTAAAAAGTTTTATAATGGAGTTATGAATATGTATAGCAAAGAAGTTATATATCCTCCTAAAGATTTAATCTTTAATGCTCTTAAGTTAACTAGTTTTAAAAATACTAAAGTAGTTATAGTAGGTCAGGATCCTTATCATGGTGAAGGAGAAGCTCATGGTTTATCTTTCTCAGTAACTAGAGGAACTAAAATGCCTCCATCACTACGTAATATATTTCAAGAATTAAATGATGATTTGGGTATTGTTAGAACTGATACTGATTTAAGCGATTGGGCTAAACAAGGAGTGCTATTACTAAATGCAGTACTTACTGTAAAAAAAGATACTCCTGCTAGTCACAGGAATATTGGTTGGGAGTTACTTACGGATTATATAATAAAACTTTTAAATAATAGAAAAGAACCAATAGTATTTATTCTTTGGGGTAATTTTGCTAAAGAAAAAGCTAAATATATAACTAACCCTAATCATTATATAATAATGAGTGCTCATCCTTCTCCTTTTTCAGCAAGAAATGGTTTCTTTGGTAGTAAACCATTCTCAAAGACTAATAACTTTTTAATTAGTAAAGGAATTACTCCTATTAAATGGTAAAAGCAGTATATTAATACTGCTCTTTTTCATATCTTAATAAGCCTTCTTCATAGAATTCATTTTGAGGTTCTTTTAAAATGTTATTTAGAGTATTTGAATCTAGATTATTAACCATAATATTGTAATATTTTGGTTCATATAATATTTCTAAATTTTTTAATGGTTTATTGTAGTCAATTGTGTTAGTAAAATGTTTGTCATATTTCTTGTTATGATAGTATTCTTCTATATCAATTTGCATTAAATTAATACCAATTCTTTGATTATGGTATTTAGTTTGAATGTTATTATTCTCAAGCGTTTCTTCGATATATTTATAAATTGTGTTATCAGATAAGAAGCTCGGACTATCAATGTTTTCAATATTAGTTTTCATCTCTTCATATTCATATTCAATACCAAATTCATCATATTTAGATGTTGTAACGATTCCATAATATTGGTTATTATTTTCTTTGATGTTTTCATTAGCCCAATAATTTATATAGTTTGCTGTACCATCTTCTAAGAAATTATATATAGATTTTTCTATTACTTTTGATTTATATTCAGGTATGTTTTGAAAATGTTTAGTTTCAATATTATCGGTATCTAAATGAGTATATACTTCTATTCTGTCATTAAATAAATTGATAGTTAATTTGTACATGCTTATAATATCGTAAATAATACTATTAATAACTCGGTTTTGATTAGCACTAATCTTTATAGATATAGCATTTTGTTCTATATAACAATTAGTTATAACTTGATTCATACTATCTTTTTGTAATGCTCTATTTAATACATTGCCTTTAAGTTTTGATTGAATATTATTTATAATACTATAAAACGCTTTATTATTTCTTATTTGATTAGATATTCCATTAATTTCTAATAAATCAATAAATCTTTTTCGATTTATACATAGTTCATTTAGTTGACCAAATGTTAATTCAATACTATCTCTCATCACTATCATACCCTTTTATCTATACTAATTTTACTATTTTTATCATATTAAAGCAATAAAAAAAGAAGAGATTATTTCTCTTCTGATTCGTTTATAGCATTTTCTAGTTCTTCTTTATTCATTTTAGTATAACCTTTAATGCCTTTTTCTTTTGCTTCTTCTTTTAATTCAGTTAATGTTTTTGTAGCTTTTTCATCTTCATCAACTAAGTCTTCTCTAATTTCACCATATTTAACTAATGAATCAATTTGTTCTTTAGTTAATGTTTCATTTTCCATTAAAGCATCACTTAATAACATAATTAAATCTTTGTTTTCTTTAATTATCTTAACAGCTTTGTCATAACATTCTTCAACTATTTCTCTAACTTGTTCATCTATCTCATGAGCTACTTTATCAGAGAAATTCTTTTGTTTACCATAATCTCTACCTAGGAATACTCCCTCGCTTTTTTCTTCGTATTGAACTGGCCCTAATTTACTCATACCATATTCAGTAACCATACTACGAGCTATGTTAGTAGCTTTTTTGAAGTCATCACTAGCTCCAGTTGTTATTTCACCTAGGAATAACTCTTCACTTACACGTCCACCTAGTAAACCTGTAATTTGTGCTTTTAATTCTTTTTCAGTTCTAATACCTATTTTTTCTTCTTTTGGAAGCATCATTGTATAACCACCAGCCATACCACGAGGAATGATAGTTATTTTATGAACATCATTGGCATCTTCTAATTTGATACCTATTACAGCATGACCAGCTTCATGAATACTAACTAATTTCTTTTCTTTATCTGTAATTTTTCTACTTGTTTTTGCTGGACCCATTAATACACGGTCAGTTGCTTCATCTATTTCATCCATAGATATGCTTTCTTTATTGCGACGTACAGCTAATAGTGCTGCTTCATTTAGTAAGTTTTCTAAGTCTGCTCCACTAAATCCTGGAGTACGTGCACTTAAGTTTTTTAAACTTACATTTTTATCTAACACTTTGTTTTCTGCATGAACTTTTAATATTTCTTGTCTTTCTCTAGAATCTGGTAAACTTACTGTTACTTGTCTATCAAAACGTCCAGGTCTTAACAATGCTGGGTCTAAAACATCTGGTCTATTGGTTGCAGCTATTATAATAATTCCTTCATTAGCTCCAAAACCATCCATTTCAGTTAATAATTGGTTAAGTGTTTGTTCTCTTTCATCATGTCCTCCACCTAAACCAGTTCCTCTTTGACGTCCTACTGCATCGATTTCATCAATGAATATTAGACAAGGAGCATTTTTCTTAGCTTCTTTAAACATATCTCTTACACGGCTAGCTCCAACTCCGACGAATAATTCTACGAAATCAGAACCACTTATGTAGAAGAATGGTACGTTTGCTTCTCCAGCTACTGCTCTAGCAAGTAAAGTTTTACCTGTTCCTGGAGGACCTACTAATAAAACTCCTTTTGGAATTCTAGCTCCCATTTTTTGGAATTTCTTTGGATTTTTTAAGAAATCTATTAATTCTTGTACTTCTTCTTTTTCTTCTTTTAATCCAGCTACATCTTTAAATCTAACTTTTCCGCCATCTTCACTTAATTTAGCTCTACTACGGCCAAAGTCAACACCACTTTTGTTACTATTTGCCATCTTACTAAATAGGATATAAGTAACTCCAAGTAATAATGCTATTGGTAATACATTAACTATAATATATAGAATTGTACTACTTCCTGGATCAGCTTCAGTTTCATATGTTTTTAAGTTATTTTCTTTAGCATATTCAACTACGTTGTCAATATCAGCTTCAATAACTTTAGCTTTGAAAGATTCATTTGATTTGTAATCTTTTAATTTACCTTCTACGTAGAAGATACTTTCACTGCTTTTAGGTGTAATAGTAATTTCAGTTACTTGTTCTTTTTCCATTGCTGTTACTAATTCACCTGTACTTATTTTATGTACTTTATTACCACCAAAATTTAATAATGCAAATATAGCTACTACTACAATTGTTAATATTAAATAAGGACTTAGTATTCTCATATTATTATTTTGTTGTTTAATTTTCATTCTTTTCCTCCTCATACTTAAGTATTATATCATATTGTGTATTGGAATTGCTATCAAATTTAGTTTTTTTAATACCTGGTACCCATAAAATGTTGTCGTTACTATCAACTACTAGCGGATATTCATCTCTTTTGGCTTGTGGTAGCTTAGCATTAATAAATAAATCCTTTAGTTTTTGGTGACCATTCATATTCTTTATTGCTACTTTATCACCCTCACGACGATTTCTTACAAATATTGGTAATTTAATATCTTTTGAATTTAAATAACAATAGTAATTGTTAGTAATTTCTGAGTTATCAACAATTCTTATAGTTCCAAAATTGTTAATAGTAATACTATCTTTAAATTCAATTATATAATCTTTATTACTATTATGTTCTTTTATTTCAAATATATTATATTCTTTTACAGCTATTTTATTATCTGGTAAGTCTATAGATAGATTTGGTTTATTATCATAGATTAGTTCTATAATTGCATTTAGATGTTTTTTGTTTAGTTTGTCAGTATTATCATAGTTATCTTTTAACATATATTGAATTATTCTTATTTGAATTATTTTATCAATAGTTTTAAATTTATCTATATCTAATTTATTATTATTTATAATAGTTGGTATTATTGTTTTAACGTGGTTGTTAATAAATTCATTAGTTATTAACAACTCTTCACTAAATTCTAAAAATTTAGTATGTATTTGTTCATTTTCTTTTTTTAGTTGTGGTAAAATGTGATGTCTTATTCTATTTCTTAAATAGTCGTCTTCCTTGTTACTTTCATCTATAAAATATTTAATGTTATTTTGATTATTATATTCTATACAATCTTCTTTAGTTACATAGATAAGTGGTCTTACTAGTTTATAGTTATTTTTATTTGTTTCTAGTCTGATACCAGCTATACCATCTAAGTTACTGCCTCTTATTATTTTCATTAAAATCGTTTCAATAAGGTCATCACCATGATGAGCAGTCATAACATAGTTGGCTTTATACTTTTGTACTAGTTTATCTAAGAATTGGTAACGAATGTTTCTAGCATCAGCATGAAAGTTTATGTTGTTATAACTTTCGATTTTCATATATTCTAACTCAACGTTATTATTTTTACAGAATTCTCTTATATACTCTTCTTCTAATTTACTTTGAGCTCTTACGTTATGATTAACATGTGCACAAATAACATTTATTTTTTTCCTGTTTCTATATTCTAAAAGAATGTTTAATAAACACATTGAATCTGGTCCGGAGGAACATGCTACTATAACTGTATCATTATAGTTCAGTAAGGTATCTAAATAATTATAAACTTTTTTCATTCAACCACTTCTTTACATAGGGTATTTTAATATATATTCAAGATTAAAGCAAATAAAATATATTAAAAATATTGATAAGTTTTGACAACCTTTGTCGAATTGGTTGAAATCTCATTTTTTGTTACTATAATAAAGCTTTAGAACGTTTAGTTGTTAGGTGGCTAGCTCTTATTCAGGTGGTTTTGGTTATACTTAACTTTACTTGGTGAGAGGAGGGATCCTTATGAGTGATAAACTTCATCATAAGTTGCTAGAAATTTTATTGATAGCTGTAATTATTCTCTTAATAATAAAAACCACCTAACTAGGTTAGATGGCTAAACCAAACATAGCCGCCTAGCTGAAAGCTAAACGTTCTATCAATGTAATTATATAAAAGTTATTGATTAAAAGCAATAGCTTTTTTTGCTATATATTGTTAAAAAAAGTATCTAACTTATCGTTAAATACTTAATCTTTGTTTTCACCTAATAATCTTAATAAATTAATGAATACATTAATAAAGTCAATGTATAGATCTAAAGCAATTATTATTGGTAATGCTTCTGCATCAACAGTTTCGCTTAATCTTTTGGCTTTTTGAACATCATATGCTATGTATCCAATAAATACTATTAATGAAACAATAGTTAATCCTAAACTAAATGATTCACTTTGAACAAATGCATTTACTATACTACATATTACTACACCTATAAGCATCATAAATAGATATGTAGATATTTTAGATAAATCAAGCTTAGTAAAGTATCCTATTAATCCAAATATTAAGAATATTATTGCTGATATAATAAATACATAGAATATACTAAATAGTTTATATACTAAGAATATAGATGAAAATGTTAAACCACTTACAACTGAATATAATATAAATAAACATTTAGCTGTAGATGCTTTCATTTTTTGTATTCTAGCTGATAAAACTATAACTAAGATTATTTCAATTACAGCAAATATCCAATATAACCCTGTTCCAAGTACATTGTATACCATAGTTTCATTAGTTGATACAAAGTAACCTGTAGCAAAAGTTATTAACAAACCAACAAACATCCATAAGAATGATTTGGCCAATACTTTATTTTGCATTTTCTCCTCCTTTTTGTAGACTCATTATATCATATTATAAGTAGTTTGTAAATTTACAAAAACCACTCTATTATGAGTGGTTATTCTTATAGTTGAGCATCAAATATTCTATTTAAAGTTTGATATAGTTCGTCATTAGATAATACTCTAGTAACAAATATTTCCATACCTGACATTGATTCTTTAAATATTGTAATATCTGATTCATCTATATTATTATTCTTATCTACTTTGAATGCTTGATAATATTTACTACCTTGATACATTGTTTTTTTAACAAGAAGGTATTTGCTATTATCTTCTAATTCAATAATTTTATTTACATTTAATCCCATAATACATCCTCCTTAATATCATCTGTTTGTAATGTTTCCTCTGGTGTTTCTAAGTTGATATCTGGTAATTGTTCTACTTCAGGTTCATATGGAGTAACACTTATTACTTTTAACTTAGCTGGAGATTCTTGTTTATATATTGGATTATTTAATAAAGTCGATTGTAAATCAGTTAATTCATTATCATCATTAAATGATGGAGTATTTAGCATATCTTGATACTCTTCATCTAGGTTTTCTTCTGTATCATTATCTGTTCTATATTCAAAGTCTAATCCTATTTTCTTTCTTATATCAGATACTATTTTACGAGGTGTAGTTTTAAATTCACCACGATATTTAATCATTTCTAAGTTTTTACTTAACTCTTGTAGTTTTTCTTGGTCTTTATCCATTTCAACTACATCTTTAGATTTATTTTTTAAAATAAGTAATTTCTTTAATTCATTGATTTCATTTTCATAGTTTGTTATTTGTTCTTGAAGTCCTGCTATAATGTTTGTTTCATAGTTGTTAGCTTGTTCAATATAACTTCTTTGATCAGCTAAGTAAGCATTTATTAATTCATTTACTTCTTTTAATTCAGAGTTTTTACGATTAAGTGATGCTTGAACTGATGCTTTTTTGCGACCATTATTAGGTTCATTTTCTTCTTTATAAGTTTTTATTTCTTCTTCTAATTCTTTACGAATTGATTCAGCTGTTCTTATTTTACCTTCTATTTCACGAATTGAATTAGTATCAATATTATTAATTGTTGATTTTAAATTTTCTATTTGTTCTGATTTAGCTATTATTTCATTTTTTAAGTATTCAATTCTTTCTTCAATAATAGGAGTATCCATTCCTTCATATCTTTTGTTTTCAATATAAGAAATAAAATTTTCATATTCTTGTTTAGCTTGATCAAAAATATCATTTAATTCTTCATCACTATTGATATTCATATAAGGAAGTTTTTCTATTTCATTTATTAAATGAGATAATTCTTTATCAACACTTCTTCTGTCATTGTTAGCAATCATCTCTTTGATATTACTTACTATGTATACAGGATCATTATTTATTTCATCTATTCTTTTTTCTAACT
Source organism: Bacilli bacterium (assembly GCA_017484065.1). Taxonomy (GTDB): domain Bacteria; phylum Bacillota_I; class Bacilli_A; order RF39; family UBA660; genus RGIG4822. The sequence goes on along the minus strand of JAFUTX010000004.1, from coordinate 40,981 downwards.
TTTCAACTTCTGCTTTTAATCTATTTAAATCTTCTTCATCTTGTTTCTTTAAAGTATGATTTATATAAGCAGATTTATTAGCTAGATTACTTTGAATTTCAGTTAATTTATCTCTTTCACTTGCTAATTGAGTTTCATTATTAGATATTAGTTCTTCACATTCTTTTACTTTTGTAGCAATTACTTCATAGTCGTCTCTTTTAATTATTAAATCTTTTTTTAATTCTTCTAAATTTTGTTTTTCTTGCTCATCAATCTCAGTATATAGATTTACTACATCATCGTTTTGACTTGATTGTTTTCTTAAATCTACAACTTCTAAATAAGATTCAAAGTTAGCTATTTTATTTTCTAGATTATGAATTTCATCTAATGCATTTTTTTCAGTAGTTTGTAATTCTTTTAATTCATTGTTTAAATCAGTGATAACATATTCTAGATTACGAATCTTTTTAGATGTACTTATTTCAATGTTACGATCTACTATTTCACTACTTGCATCAAAATATTTGTCATCAGTTATTGAATCTTGTAAATTATTTAAAGTTCTTCTTTTGTAATTAAGTTCTGATTTAATATCTTCTAATTCTGCTGTTAAAGTATCTGCATTAGATTTAGAATTTGTCATTTTAACTAAAATATCTAATAAATTAAATTCGCTAACATTTTGCATGTTATCACTCCTATTCAACCCTATTCTTTATAATCTTAACATATAAAAAGGTTAAATGCAATCATTTTAACCTTAAAATTGAGTAGATAATTTCGTTTAAATTTCCATCTAAAATTGAATTTGGATTAGTTGTTTCGTAGTTAGAACGTGTGTCTTTAACTAATTTGTATGGTTCTAAAATGTAGTTACGAATTTGACTACCAAAATTAATATTTAAGTCATTGGATTTTAACGAATTTAGTTTTTCATTGTTTTTAGCTATTTCTAATTGAATTAGTTTGTTTTTTAACATTTTCATTGCTAGTTCTTTATTCTTTAATTGGCTTCTTTCGTTTTGACAGGTAACAACCGTTTTTGTTGGTAAGTGAGTTATACGAACTGCTGAGTTAGAGGTGTTTACTGATTGTCCTCCTGCTCCGGATGAATGATAAACATCTATTTTTAAATCATTTTCATTAATATCAATTGTTACATCATTATCGAACTCGGGTGTTACACTTACTGCAGCAAAAGAAGTGTGTCTTCTTTTATTGGAATCAAAGGGAGATATACGAACTAAACGATGTACTCCTGTTTCATTTTTTAATAAACCATATACGTAAGGCCCTTCTACTTTCATAGTAAATGATTTAAGACCTGCTTCTTCACCATCTTGGCTATCTATTATTTGATATTTATAATTATTTGCTTCACAGTATCTTTGGTACATTCTTGCTAACATTGATGCCCAGTCACATGATTCTGTTCCTCCTGCTCCTGGATGGATTTCTAAATAACAATTTAAGTTATCGTATTCGCCGTTTAATAAAGTATTTATTTCTAATTCATCAATCTTATTTACGATTATTGATAATTCATTGTTTATTTCTTCATCTGTAAATTCATCAAATAATGTAATTAAGTCATTTATTTCTGATTGTAAATCTTTATACTCTTTTACTTGTTTTTTTAAAGATGATAATTCACTATTTATTTTATTAGCTTTATTATAATCATCCCAAATATTATCTTTTGATAATTCTAATTCTAACTCTTTTATTCTGCTTTCTTTAGTAGTTAAGTCAAAGAGACCTCCCTAATTCAGTTAGTCTTTCTTGATTTTCTTCTAATAATTTTTTTAATTCTATGTTCATGTTTACTCTCCTTTAATATTCTTGTATTACTATTTTAATAATTTGCTTAATGCTTTATCTTGTCCTTCTTCTATTGCAGTTTTAAAAAATTCATATCTATATTTATAATATTTTTGATCTATACCATATTCTGAAATATTTGGATATATTATTTTATTATTCTTTTCAAATTTAATATATTCATCTAGTGGAATTTTAATAAATGCATCATTATGTTGTTTTTCGATATTGGTATATAAGCGATAATCTGCATTAATATCATTGTCAGGTACTTGCTTATCTTTTTCTTCATACATTTGAGCATAGATAAATGAACCGATATATACATAAATATTATTATTATCTTTAATATTTACTGATTTTATTGAATCTTCTATTACAGCACTTTCATTTATTGTACTTTTGTATTTTGTCATTTTATTTATTTCCATTAATGTTTTTATATATTCTTGTACTAATTGATTTTGTTCTAAAAAATCTTTTTTCATTAGCAATTCTTGATACTTTGCTTGATTATTTTTTAAGCTAATTAATTCATAATATTTTTCTCTTAATTCTTCTAAGTTTTCTTCTGTCATATAAAACCCACCTATCTTTCCGTTTTCATTATATCATTTTAGAATATTTAAGCCAAGAAAAAAAGATAACCTATGTTATCCTATTTTTTTAATGTTTTTCCTTTTTTAATTGAATTATTATACTCATCTACAAATTGTTTTAAATCAATTCGTGTTTTGTGTTTTTTTGGTTCCAGTATCCAGTTTTCATTGATATCCATTATTCCATAGTATCCTTGATAATACATAATCATAAAACCTTTATAATAATGTAAGACAAACTTAGTAACATCATCAGGAAAATCGTATTCTCTAGAAAAAAATTTTATTTCCCTAGATTTTGTTAAAAAGCCAATTTTACTATGTTTAGTAAAGAAATATCCAACAATTTCATCATCATCATCATCACTCATAAATGGTGTAAGCATGTGGGCGCATTTTAAATGGCTAATAATTTCATTTCCTCTGTCATCAATAAAACCTGCCATGTTATTTTTATCATAAGTATGTATAAAAGTAGAAAAACCATTTCTAAAACCCCATAAAAAAGCATATTTTCTTTCAAAAGGATTTACTATTAGACGTCCAGTTTTGGTGTCTATAGCTCCATATGAATAAACACTTTCCGGGCCAAGTTCTCCATTTCTGTTTGGTCTATACGTAGCAACCGTACTTTTAAATACAACGATATCTTCACCTTCATATGGCTCCTTTATATCTTGACATTCAAATTGAGAGCCAATAATTATATCTCCAAAATGATTTAAAAGATAAAATTTTGCGTTTTTCCTAACGTATATAAATCTTTCATCATAAAATACATCTTGAACACCATAACTAAAACCTTCTGGTATTATTCCGTTACAATGCAATTTCCTCATAGAATCAATATAAATATTATTCATTTAATTCACCTCTTTTTTTGTCCTAAAATTTCTTTCTAAAAAACTCTGACCTACAATTGATTTATCTCCTTAAAATAATTGTTTTCCAACGGTTGCTATATATTAACCTATGTAAAAATAGGAGTATAAAATTAAGTCTAGAATTCACTTAAATGTCTGTATTATATTACAAATATCTAATTTTTGCAACTTTATGTAAACATTTTTGTGGTTTTCATTTTCTTATCAAAAAAAGAATGATTATATCAAACTTTCTTAATAATATTCTTCTTTCTTAACAACATATAACTAAATAATGATAATGCTATAAATGTTAGAATAACTCCTCCACTTATAAATGCTCCAGTTACTGGGTTATCGATTATTTCGCCATCCGCATTAACTTTAGCTCATTTAGCATAAAGAATAATATTAGATGTAACTTTGTTAAAGATTGTTAATCCTACTGACATTTAAAAAAATGAGACTTTTAATGATTAAAGCCTCATCTTTTTTTCGATTAATTTAATATCTTTAATGTCTTTAGGTCGGTTTAGTTCTTTCTTAAGTTTAATTATTTCATCTATTGTTTGAACTTGGATATTATTTATTATTTCATAATCTGTATAGTAATCTATACCAAAATTAATTATATCATCTATAAAATATACTTTATTACCTAATTCATTTGTTCTTTCATATGTACAATTATAATTATTTAATAAATATTGATAATACTCTTTAGTAACCGCTATATCAATATCTTTTGTTGATTCTTTAATACCATATAATACCATGGCCGCACTAGATATTACTACATATTTTTTATTATCAAGATTATATTTATCTAATATACTAATTATATCTTTTTTATTTAACATATTTTCTAATCAATTTCTTATTATTCTTTAATGATAATTCTTTATTAGAATAGTTGGAATCATTTGATACTTTAGTTAGTATTGTTATATTCTCAGGAAGTTTTAATTGTTCATTCTCTATTACATTAACTTCTAATATTCCTAATTCATTATTATCATCAAATATATCTATATAGTAATATGTATCTTCATTAGAGAAATAATATCTTTTTTTATTTATAGATTGTCTTGTATTATCTGCAAATTCTAATAATTTGTTGTAAATCTTTTCTGTCAATTGTTCTTTACTAACTAGGATTTTTTCATTATTATCATTTATTTTATAGACAGTTAAATTATAAGTCGTAATACCGTTGAACATTGATTTTCTAAGTCTTTTTTCAATATTTTGGTCTGATATTAAATAAGTTTGAACTATTTCTTTATGTGGCGTACTACTAGCTATTTCAAGATTAGTTATATCTATTAAATACTTTTCTTGTCTTTTTATTTGTTTTTCATTTAAAATACTATTTATTATATTAATAACTTCATTATTCTTTTCTTCAATAGTATCTTTTGGTAATACTATCTTAATATTTTCATGGCCATACCAAGACTTTAATGTTTTACTGCCTAACTCTAATGCAAATTCAGCATTTTCACTTCGAGCACTATTATTTTCAGTTGTGTAGAAATCTTTTCTTGATACTAAATTAATTATTAAATCATAGCGTGTTAATAAATTACTAATTGTTAAATTTTTGTCGACACTTGCTAAAACCTCATTAAATTCATTATCACTATTCGTATATGCTCTGTTATCTAGAGCTCCTCTATCATAAATAATTATTATATTTTTATTTGGATAATACTTTAGTACATCATTAATAAGCTGTTCAGTATGCAATTGATCTTGTAATATTATTTGTTGAAATGCAAGTGGTGGAATACTGTCTGTACCAAATGAACGAATTCCCATGTTAATAACTCTTGTAGCGGTTTCATTAGCAATTATAACCTTGTATCCTGCTTCCTCAAAGTGTTCTTGTATTTTGTCTTTTACTGTTGTTTTACCTGAGCCTGGTCCTCCAGTTAATACTATTCTTTTAATCATTAATAAATCCTCCTTATCTTTTTTTCTAATACATGTACTGAGGCATGTTCTACATTAAATCTATTCTTATTCATATCTAAATTAATATTTTCAGTTAAATAGTAAATCATATTGATAACTCCTCGGTGAGTAATGAATAGATTGTTTCCTTCAATTTTTTTAATATTTTTTAATAACTCTCTAGATCTTTTATATAAATCTATTAAAGATTCACCATTTGGAAATACAGTATCTATTTGTTGGTTATATAATAAATCTTGTTCATATTTTGTTAAATTGCTTTTAAGTTTACCATTTAAAGAGCCTTTATTTTGTTCTCTTAATGTTGATAAATATATTGGTGTTATGTCTAACTCTTTACCAACTATTTGTGCTGTTTGTTTAGCTCTTGTAATGTCACTTGAATAAATGTTATCAATCTTTAGATTATTTTTTATCCATATAGCTGTTTTTTTTACTTCTTTAATACCTTCTTCAGTTAGTGAAATATTAGACCATCCTCCAACAAAAGATTCGTCGTCTATTCCATGTCTCATAAAATATTGCATAATTTAGCTCCTTTTTTATAAAATAATTCTATCTTCAATTTTTTCTTTAAACACATATAATTTAGCAGGTTTATTCCCATTAAATTTTTGATATTGTTCTGTTTCATCAAGTAGGTTTAAACTCAAGATTTTTTTCCTAAAATTTCTTCGATCATATTTTTTATTTAGTATAGCTTCATAGGTCATTTGAAGTTCTGGCATAGTTACTCCTTCTGGGAATAAACTCTTTAAGATATTAGATTTTACTATCTCTTTTTGTAATTCTTTGATAGCTTCAGTTAATATTTCATTATGGTCATAGCCTAGATTAGGAACTTCATCAATTGATACCCATCTAGCATCTTCTGTGTTTCGGGTTTGTTTTAATATTCTAACTCTTTTTGAATCTATAACTCCAATGAAACCAATTGCTACCATACGCATTACTGGTGAACGGTTTAATTTACCAAATGCTTTAAATTGTTTAATCTCTACATCAGTAATACCTGTTTTTTCTAATAATTCGCGATATGCTCCGTCTTCTAGCGATTCATTATTATATAATGCCCCTCCTGTTAGAACCCACATACCATTGTATGGATTATTCTTTCTTTTAATTAATAAAACTTTAACAACTCCATTTTCAACAGTAAATAATGATGTTATTACGTGAATGCCTTGGTTTTTATATAATTTATTGTTTACCTCCATATCATCACCTAATTTTATTATATGTGTATTTTTTACGCTTGTCAATAACAAATAAAAAAAATGCCTTTTTGATTATTAATTAGGCATTCTTATTAATTCTTAAGTTTTTCACTTTAATATCTGATTTGGTAACAACCATATCCTTATTTAATTCTTCAGCCAATTGTTCAAATTGTTCACAAATAGCTTGTTCTTTTTGATACTTCTCGATATAAGGAACTATTTTACTTTTATAATTTTCATCAGCTATTGATACTTCACATCTAGCAATTATTTCCAACTCTTTATTTAGTTCATCGGCAAGTTTTTTAGCTTCTTCATAGGTATCAAATACTGCTGTTACTATGTCACCATTTGTAACGCTACCATCTCTGTCAAGATTAGCTTCTCTAGGATTACCTAAGTTAGGATTATGAAAAATTTTTAAAGAATGTTTAAACCATGATAGGCTTTTGTACGGAAAGAATACGTTATACTCTTCCTTCGTATCGCCATTGGGTAAATATTTTAGTTTGCTTTCTAGTACATAACACTTAGATACTGCATATCCTTTGGTTTGATATTCATAGTTGTCTGCAAATCCACCTTGTTCTTTTAATTCTAATACTGCATACTTAATTGGGCAATTTATATTATCATACATTTTATCACTACTTTCTTATTTTTTTAATATTCTACCATGTCCTGCTTTTTTAGCATCAAAATTTTGATAGTTATAATCCTCAACTTTTATTTTATTATAATTATGTTTTAAATTGTAATAGTTAATTAATAATAGAGTTAATACATAATATTTTTCAGTAGCTAGTTCATATTCTTTATCATCTATTAACTTACATAAAGGTAGTAGAATATCATTATATATTACTTGAGCTAATTTTTCTTTATTATCATCTTGTAATATTTTTTCTGTTATTATTGGACCAATTACATCATATTCTTTTAGTATATCGTAATAATATTCATTTTGTTGTAAGATATTATTTCTAAATTGACGTAATTTTTGCATAACATGATCATTGTCATCTTTATTTAGTATTTCACAAGTAATAGTTGTGATAAAACAATTACTTTTTGGAAATTCTTTTTCATATAAAGGGCATTTATATCCTTCATTTCTGCAATAATCATAATAATAGTTATTAGTAATCTTTACTTCTTCTCCTGTAACTAGACAAGTATTTTTTGTATTAAGAAATGTACTATCATCTCTATAATAAGGACATATTCTCCACATATTATTTATTCCCCCTAATTAAACTATATAATAACACATATTTTTATTTTATTGTAAAAAAAGAATAGATTTTATTCTATTCTAAAGATAGGTTATATGGCTTGGAAGAGCTGCCATCATTGACTATTTTGACAGTTGATTTGACTTTTAATATATCAATGGATTGGTTAGTTGGTCGAACAAATAACCCTATAATAAAAAAATAGTGTCATAATTAAATTATAACACTTTCTTTTTAGACCATGTTCTTTTACCACATTTTGGACATTTTAAATATCTAGTTCTATTAACATGCATAGCTAAGAAAACACTTTTGTATGTTGGTACATATTTATGATGACAATTATTACATTCATAATAACCTGCGATTTGTTCTATTCTTAATCCATAAAACATTCCTATGATAAATTGTAATATACCTGCGATTATTATTATAATTCTTATCCATTGTTTCATATCAACAAAAGATGCAATCATTATGCAAGTGAATAATGTGATTGATACAATTATGCCTATTACTATTTCTAATAATAATAGCTCTTTATCTTTTTGTTCTTTTAACTTTGTCATAGTTAGTAAGTTTTCTTCTAGAATTTTTTCATTATTTTTCATATCTACTTTTTCACCACTAAATAGATCATTTATTGTGATATCAAGAATTTTACATAATAGAGGCATTGTTGCAGCATCTGGTAAGCATAAACCTCTTTCCCATTTAGATATAGCTCTATCTGTAATGTATAACTTTTCTGCTAAATCTTCTTGTGTTATGTTTTTTTCTTTTCTTCTTTCTTTAATAAAATTCCCTATTTTTATTTGATCCATATGGTTTTTCTCCTTTCATGCTTAAAATATATACTAAATAATGCTAAACTTACACAAACTAGAAGTTGAGTTTTTGTTTTTTAGTTCTTTTTATATAAATAACAAGTCTTTTCATGAGAGTTAATTACTCCAATTGCTTGAAGATAAGAATAAATTATTGTTGATCCTACAAATTTCATTCCTCTTTTAATTAAATCTGCAGATATACTATCTGATAAATTGTTAGTTGTTTTATCATTTTCATAGATTATTTGGTTGTTCGTAAATATTTTTAGATAGTTATAGAAACTTCCATATTCTTGCACTATTTCTTTAAATATTTTAGCATTGTTGATACTGGCTTTTATTTTTAATTTGTTTCTTACAATGTTTTTATTATTAATTAATTCATTTATTTTATCTTCTTTGTAATTAATTATTTTTTCGATATCAAAATTATCATATGAAGATTTAAAACTCTCTCTCTTATTTAAGATACATTCCCATGATAATCCGGCTTGGAAAGATTCTAATATTAACATTTCTAATAAATATTTATCATCGGTATTTAATACTCCCCATTCATTATCATGGTATTTGATATATAAATCATTTTTTATATTACACCAAGAACATCGATTCATGTATTAGTCCTTTCTTTCTTTTATTATATCATCACTTGTTAATTCTCCGATTAATAATGAAGAATTTGGATTATGATGTTGGTAGTTTTCTATTACCTTCTTTTCATCATAATTAGCATAACAATATTTGCAAAAATGTTTGCAGGAATTATAAACTCCTATATCAACCATTTTAACGCAATGACATTTTCTTTCTTTTCTAGCTTTCCATTCTTCCTTATATACTTTACCAGTTAATTTAAATGCTAATTCTTTTGATAAGCATTCATCTTTAACAAAGCCATATTCGGTTAAGTCTCTATCTTCAAAACATGTATGTACTACCATGCTATGATTTTTAGCACTATTACTAAATGATGTACCAATTGTCTTATAGTCTTCTTCAGTAAATTCACGATATTTTAAAATATTCATGTTTTTACGGACATTTTTATAATCATCAATAAATGATATTAGTATTTTACTAACATACCCTTCTAATAGTGCACATATTTTTTCAAAAGCTTTAGTATGATATTCAAGTGTATATGTATCACTTAAAAATACTGGATCATATCTTACTACTATATTATCTTTACCAATAGTTTTAGATAGTTTTTTGATAGCTTCTATTACTCTCTTTTTGTCGGGCAAATTTGGTTCTATTTCTTTTTTATAAGGAGTTAAAGTTACATGGAAATAGATCTTTTTATTAATATCTTTTATCCTATCTAAGATAGGGATTGGATTTTTAGTACAAAAGAAGATAAGATCTACATCACCTAAGTTAATTCTACTGACTAATTTAGGATTAAATGGATTTCGAACATCAATACATCCTTCTTTTAAACGATTCATAAACCAATCCGTATAGAATGCTACTATATCAGTTCGACCGCTTACATTTAGTATCATTGTTGGCCTCCTTACTAAAATTAATATTAGAGTTATTATACTATAAATATCAATTATTATAAATCAATATGCCACTTTGGTGGATAAAAATACTCTATCTTTTCTGATTTAGGTTTGTAGTGTTTCTTTATCTTTTTTCTATTCGATTTTAAATTTGGTTTAGCTTCACGACAATATTTATCTAATTCGCAAAAAATGTTTTGACAATCTATTAATTGAAGTTTTCTGTTACCTATTTTTTTAAAATCTAAGTTAAGTCTTTTAAATTCTTCTTCTTGATGTTCATACATGTATTTAATAATATCTTCATTACTCATATTCTCTTTATCAATGAAACATTTTTTTATTCCTCTAATAGAACCAGGTCCTGCTACTGTGAATTCTTCTTCTCTCCAATTAACCACTTCACTATAATTGATATCAGTAACTAGTTGATAAGCCATGAAGTTGCCAATTAGTGGATAGTTTTTAATAATATTAAAAGCTTCTTCCATAGTTTTACATGCTAATAATTTATTTTGTATTTTATCTTTTATAAACATTTTATCAAGTAGCGCTAAATGATTATCATGTTTTCTATCATAACCAAATACTTTGTTAGCACAACTTATGTAAGCATCATTATAGATTTTAATATTATTCGATATGGCATTTTCTAATACTCTAGAATAGTCTTTTAGATTAAATGATTTTAAAGTAATATCTTTAAAATTAGCTAATAATAATTCCCAAGTTGATTCTTTATTAAATAATTTAAATAGTATTATTCTAAATAATGTGTCTTCCTTTGAATAGTGATGTCCGTTATATATAACATTATTTAATAAATATTGACTTACTCTATCATTAACACGATAGCTATTACAAAATTTATATTCTTGAAGTATTTTATCTTTTGTCCATGGGGATTGTTCACCATTTAATTTTTTCCAAAATATGTTTTGACGTTCATTTGCAAAATACCAATATAAATCATATATTTCTTCTCTTTTTTTCATAAGTTAGTAACACCTACTTTCTTAAATTCAACTCATTTTATCATAGAAAAATTTAAATCTCAAAAAAAATCACTAAATAGTGATATTTTAATTTCAATTATTATTTTTTTGTAATTTTTTTAGTTTAATACATTCATTTTTAGGTAAATCTAAACTTAGATTAATACTGCTTAAATCATTATCGTGTATTTCTTGGAATGATATATATTCCACCCCACATTGTTCAAGCATTGTTTTAGTACAGATATTGTCTTCTGTTTCTTGTCTATCATCAATTAAGTAAACAATTCTTTTAACCCCGGCTTGAATCAATAGTTTAGCACAATTTTGACATGGAAATAATGTTACATATATTGTTGACCTTTTAAAATCAGTAATAGATCCTTTATAACTAGTTATACCATTCATTTCAGCATGAATAACATATGGATATTTAGTATTCTTCTCATCGTCTTCTTTATTGCCCCATGGGAATTTATCATCTAGCCATCCATCTGGAGTTCCATTATATCCAATTGAAAGTAGTTTTCCATCTGAACTTACGTAACATGCTCCTACTTGAGTGTTAGGATCTTTACTTCTGGCAGAGGATAGTAGTGCCATATTCATATACAATTCTTCTTTAGTAATTGTTTCTTTTCTTTTTCCACCTAGATATTGCTCTAATATGTGATAAACATTTTTCAAATAAAATTACCTCCTAATTTATTCTTCTTAGTTTTTTATAAGCTTTTATGATACTAACATCAGCTTCCAGCCAATCTAAATGGTCTAAATCTTCTTTATCTAACCATATCATATTATCATGTTCTAGTTCATTTTTATTATGATAAACAAATTCAATATTATTTTTTAAATTACATATGTAGGCATGCATCACTAATTTAAAACCAGGATAATCATGCTTAACCGTTGTTAAATAATCTATAATATTTATGTCTGCATGTAATTCCTCTTTTATTTCTCTAATTAATGCATCTTCTTGAAATTCATCTTTTTCTACTTTTCCTCCAGGGAATTCCCATTTACCTTTAAATTCACCATATCCGCGTTGTGTAGCTAAGATACTACCATCTTTAACAATAACAGCCGCTACTACTTCTACTTTATTCTCTTTCATATTATACTCCTATTTATCTTTATTCCTGTTTCAGGTACTTTAATTATATGATAAACACGATATATTAAAAAGTGAACGTTAGGTATATATGATATTCCTATCAGGAATATCTATTTAATTTCTAATTCTATATAATCTTCAATAAATTTCATTGGAGCATTAGTTAAGAATTTCTTATTATAAACTAATACTATATCTGTTGTTGGTAGTGGTTCTTTAACGTTAATTGTTTTAAATTCATCATTACCTTCGATTATTTTAGATATTATATAACCAATGCCTAAGTTGTTTTTTACAGCATTTAATATTACTTCACTTGTATGTATATTTATTATTTTATTTAGTTTAATATTATTTTTTAGTAGTAATTCATCTAATGCTTTTCTATTACTTGTTGCAGGTACCGGTAAAACTAGAGGTATATTTTCTAAATCTTTTAGTGTTTTTATATTTTTATAAACTGGATAGCTATCCTTTTTGCAAAAGAAAGTGTATTTGATTGTGGATAACTTAATAATCTCTAAATCCATATTAGTAGTATTAATTGGAGATGTATCTATTATAAAATCTATTCTATGTTTATCTAAAAGTTCTAATAATTGTTTGGTTGACCCACTTGTTAGAGTTATCTCAATATTAGGATACTTATTGTGAAAATCTTTTATTTTATCGAAGAAAAAGAATGATGCTATATGAGATGGTAAGCCAATTATAAGTTTACCTCTTTCTAAATTTTCAGTTTCTAGCATTAATCTTTCAGCTGTTAATAAATTACCATAAGATTTTTCAACATAGAATAATAACTCTCTTCCTTTCTCTGTTAGTTCTATACCATTAGAATTACGATAAAACAATTGAGTTTCTAGTTCTTCTTCTAATTTTTTGATAGATTTACTAATTGCTGACTGAGTTGTATAAGTAAATTCAGCAGTTTTAGAAAAACTTCCGTATTTAGATACTTCATAAAACACTTTATATAGATTTAAGTTAATATTACTTTTAAACATTATAACTACCTCACATCTGTAATTATTATATCAAATATAATTAATTTATTATTAAAAAAAATTAAGATACATTATCTTAATTATTATCTAATTCATCCATTGTGTAAGTAGTATAGCCTTCATATTTATAACTTACATCAATTCCTTTCATATAAATATTTCTATCATTAATTTTATCAGTTAAGGCATTCTCAAGGAGCATTTTTATTTCTGTATCTTTAATTGGACTTCTTTCCATAGCAAGTAAATAATCCTCTTTATCCACTTTGCTCCAATCTACTACTTTGTTTAATTCTTTCTTTAGCATCATGTCTAACCATATACGAGTACTTCTGCCGTTACCTTCTCTAAATGGATGTGCAATATTCATTTCCACATATTTTTTTATAATGTTCTCAAATGAATCTTCAGGCATAGTATCTATTTTTGTTAAAATATCTTTTAAATAAATTGACGAGGCAAATCTAAAATTTCCTTTTGATATATTTTCTTTTCTAATTTTCCCAGCAAAATTATATACATCAGAAAATAAATATCCATGGATTTTTGATAAACCATTAAATGTTCCTATCTCAAAATCAGCAATTTTATTAGTATCAAATAATTCTAATGCTCTTAGTTTTGTAATTTTTTCTTCTTCTTTTGCAAGTTCTATTGTATTAGTTATTCCTAGTTTATTTTCTAGCATTTTATCACCTCAAACTATCGTTATTATTTTAACATAAATATAGTATTTTTGCTAATGTAAAAAAGATATTTATAGTGTTGCCAATTATTAGAAAACTCTCCACTAAACCGCGGAGAGTTATAATATCTAATCATCCAAGTTATTTTATTTTAATTTCTTATTATTAATAGTTATTAAAACAACTTTTGTATCTTTGAAGACTGATTCATCTTGATCTTCAACCTTGTAATTTGTTTCAATTGTAAACGCTTCAACTGTGGTTTTACCATCTACAAATTTTGGATATATTTCTTGGAAATGTTTAGCAACATCTTTACCATACATTACTTCAAGGGCAGATATAATTGACTTATATGCACTATCTGATAGTTTTTTATCTTGACCAATTTGAATTGTACTTTCTTTATCACCGATGAATATATCATAAGCTATATTTCCAGTTTTTCCATTTTGATTACCATTTTCATGATCAGCTATTATTTGACTAACCATATCAAAATCGTCTGCTGTCATGTAAAACTTATCCATATTAATCAACGGGATTTTTTTCGAAATATCTATCTTTAAAGAAACCTTTTCATCATTTAATACAAGCTCAATTCCTTCTTTATCAAGAGTATATTTTTTGACATCATCTGAGAATGTGTTTATATTTTTTGATAATTCTCCATCTTTATATCCATGAGTTTGACCTACACTATCAATTACTAAAAGTGTTGCCATTAAATCATTTACAGAAAGATTTTCGTTACTTAAAATATTTCCTTCTAATTTAAATTCAACTTTAGATTTTTTTTCTTCCGTTTTACTTGATATGGTTAATGTATCCTTTGTTGCAGATGCATTTAGCTCATATCCGTAATCTTTGTAGGTTTTAACTGTTTCACTATCATTAAATTTTTTGGCAATTTCAGCTAAATCTTTCTTGCTACCACATGCTGTAACACTTACTACAAGAACTAATAATAATATAATACTTAATATCCTTTTTCTCATCTTTTTTTATCCTTCCTAATCAATTTGTTTGACATTTATATCGTAGCATATTTTTTTGTTTTTTTAAAATACATTTTTTTATTCTACAGATTTTAAAGATCCAATCATGTTAATTTTCTTTAGTGTATAATGTATTATGATAGTTACTATAAAAGTAAATATAAGCATAAATATAAAAGTATATAAATAACTTGTAGGTTTAATAACGTGAATAAATCTAACTAAATCTATCTCTATTGTATCAACGATATAATCCACAAATGGTTTTGTTAAGATAAGTCCTAATGATATACCAATTAGAGTAATAATAAAGTTCTCTTTAATAATATAATTATCTACTTCTTTATGCGTGAAACCTAATACTTTTAATGTTGCTATTTCTCTTTTTCTTTCACTGATGTTTATATAAGATAAATTATATAAAACTACAAAAGATAATATACCGGACAATAATAGAAATATTAAAACGACGTAATCAATTGATTTTAACATTGCATTTATATTATTTAAAGCATTGGTTAATGAATCTATACTTAATACATGTTCATTTTTTATTAATAATTTGGCATATTCTTCTTCCAGCTTTCTATCTTTTAAATTTAAGTATAATAGATTAGGTTTATATTCTTCAAATAAATATTCATAATAATCCGTACTTATGTAGATATAATTTCCTATATAATTAGTTGCTACACCACTTATCTCTATTTCATATGTCTTATTATTTGAATCAGTTATCTTAATCTTATCCCCTAATTTTAAGTGGTTTTCTGTAAATAATTTTTCTGTAATAATCGCTTTGTTATCCTCTAATTTTAATCTATTGTTAGTTTTATAATCTCTTAAATTAAGTAGGTCATAATTAAAGTCTTTTTTTATTGCAAATAAATTAATTTCTGTTTCATTTAACTTCATATTTTTTGCATGAGTTTCTTCATAATTTTTAACATATTTGCTATCAATGATTTCTGTAACATCTTTTGTTTTACTATCTAAATATACCATATCATCATATATTAATACTTCTTTAAATTGTTTGTCTGATATATTTACAATAGAGTCTTTAATACCATAACCTGTTAATAGTAATATCGTACATCCGGTGATACCAAATATAGTCATAATAATTCTTTTCTTATATCTAAATATATTTCTAATAGTTATTTTATTGGAAAATTTAACTTTTTTCCAAAGAGGTACTCTTTCTACTAATATCTTTTTACCTTTATTTGGTGCTAATGGTCTTAGTAAGCTAGATGGTTTTTCAGTAACTATTCTTTTAACTGTTATTAATGATGTTCCAACTATACTAACTACTGCAATAAATGTACCTACTATAAATGGTATTAAATTATAAAGGTAGGTAAAGACCGGTACAAAGTACAACATACCATACATCTTAAATATAAACCATGTTAAGAAGTAGAACCCAAATGATCCTCCTAGTATACTGCCGATTAGCGTAGCTGATAAAGAGTATAAAACATATTTTAAGATAATATGTTTATTAGAAAAGCCTAATGATTTTAATGTTCCTATTTCTTGTCTATCTTCTAATGCCATTCTAGACATACTCATTATGCACATAAATATTGCTACTGTAAAGAAGATTGTCGGAAAAGCTTTTGCTAGATTTTTAATACTCTCTGAATTATTTATGTAACCTGTATATTCTCCATCATCACTTCTATCATAAATGTACCATTCAGGCATTTCTATTTCAGTTAATTTTGCCCTTGCTTGGTCCAATTCATTTTCAAAGTCTAATTTGTTTTTTAAGTATTCTTCTACTCCACTATTATACAAATTTAAACCTTTTTGGTATTCTTTGTATCCTACATTATATTTATTTAATCCATCATTATATTGATTCATATAAGTAGTATAGGTTTGATAACCTTCTTCTAATTGTTTTTTAGCATCATGTAATAAACTTTCATTATTAATGATTTCTTCTTTTCCTTGCTCTAATCTATCTATAGCATCAAATAATTCTTTTATTTTTATAACACTATTTGCATAATTATCTAGTAAATTTATGATTTGATTATATCCACAAAAACATTCTGGTATACTACTTTTTATATCATCAATGTTATATGCACTATCTAAAATAGATGCATATATATTTTCTCTTAAAGTATCTTTAGTAAATAATTCAATTTCTTTAACTATTTGTTCATAATTCTCTATGTCCTTTGGAATACTATCTATAAGCATTATCTTTGCTTCTTCGGTCTTGGTTTCTATGTATCTTTGTAAATTTATAAAAAAGTCTGTTTCATATAATTTGTCGATTAATTTATTAATTTCTTCTTTATAATTTGAATTATCAAAAATATGCTTTATTTTTTCTTTAGATACAACTTGATCATTTAATATTGCTTTTATTGTCTTAATATCATCAATTGTTAAGCCATATTGTTTTAATAGTTCATTAATTTCCTTTTCGGCATCTTCTAATTCTTTTTTTGCATTTACTAGTAACATTTCTTTGTCTTCAAGCTCTTTTTGAGAATTACTTAATGTTAGATATATTTGATTTAATTGAACTTTGCTATTATCTAGTTCGTTTTTACTTCTTAATAATTCTAAATATCCATTATTTAGTTCTTTTTTACTATTATTTAATTTGTTTTGGGCTTTAGCTAGTTCATTTCTTCCAAGCTCTTCTTGTTCATTAATTATAATATTATATTTATTTATTATTTCATTATATCTTGCTTTTTCCCTTTGTTTTTTTAATGTCGTAATTATTTTAATCTTTTCATTTATTAAGTCAATATACTCTTTAGTAGAAGTTAGATAATTATTTGGTATTGTAACATCTAATTCTGTATAGTAATCCATATTAAATAATGAATCAAGGGCATATGCATAATATACTATTTTACCATTACCTATATCTGTTGTACCTCTAGATACAGTATTACCACCAGTATATAAATATAATGGACTAGTAACAACTCCTACTATCTTAAATCTGTGGTTATTAAGTGATTCATCTTCTTCTATTTCTATGTAATCACCAATTTTTAAGTTTTCAGCTTTTAATAAATAACTTTCTACTACAATTTCTTCTTTATTACTTGGAAGAGTTCCTTCATCTAATAGAATTTTATTAACATCATTATTTAATCCAATAATTTTGGTAACTTTTTTGTCTTTTTTGAAGTTCGTTATAACATCTTTAGTATGAATACCGTATGTTGTAGCTACGGTACTGTTTAATATCTTTAAATCTTCATCATTGAAACCTATTGTTGAATAAATTTTTATATCATAATGATTTGTTTCATCATAATACTTATCTAAAGATTTAAGGATTGTTCCTGGTGTATTTCTTAATCCTACAAATACTGCTACACCTAGTAGACTCATAATTACTAAAGATAAAAATCTTTTATAGCTTTTTTTGATTTCTCTAGTACTTATTGATAATAATCTATTTTTCATGATATTACCATTCTATCTTGTCTATACTCATTGGATTTTTATTTATAACGATATCTTCAACTTTACCATTTTTAAATTTTATTACTT
Source organism: Bacilli bacterium (assembly GCA_017484065.1). Classification (GTDB taxonomy): domain Bacteria; phylum Bacillota_I; class Bacilli_A; order RF39; family UBA660; genus RGIG4822. Next base: position 22,588 of record JAFUTX010000004.1, on the reverse strand, counting down.
TATCTGCCATTGGAGCTATTGCAGAGTTATGAGTTATTATTATAACTGTCATTTTTTCTTTTCTAGAAGTCTCTTCTAATAACTTTAATATACTTTTTCCTGTTTTATAGTCTAATGCTCCAGTTGGTTCATCGCATAATAACAGTTTAGGATTTTTTACAATTGCTCTAGCTATAGCAACCCTTTGTTGTTCTCCACCTGATAATTGGGCTGGGAAATTATCTTTTCTTTCTGCTAATCCAACTTTTGATAGTATTTTTTCAGGGTCTAAATGATCTTTACAAAGTTGAACTGCTAATTCTACATTTTCTAATGCTGTTAAATTTTGAACTAAATTATAAAATTGAAAAACGAACCCTATATCATTTCGTCTATATTGAATTAGTTGTTTTTCATTATATTTAGCAATATTTTTTCGACCTATATTAATAGTTCCGTTTGTAGCACTATCCATACCACCTAAAATATTTAGGCATGTTGTTTTCCCTGCTCCTGATGGGCCTAAAATTACAACAAGCTCTCCTTTTTCAATAGAGAATGTTGCCTTATTTAATGCTTTAATCTCTATTTCTCCCATTTGATAAATTTTATCAACATTCTTAAATTCTATGAATGCCATATTTAACCCCCCTTAATTGGTTGATTATTATAACATAAATTGTTGTTTTTGCAAGTATAAACAATTTTTTTGGTCTAATAATATTTAATAAAAAAAATAGCAGAATTATTGCTACTTTTTTATATATATGCTTTAAGATATAAATTTCTTAAAACATAAATCTATAAATTCGTTGTCTAATATTTTTTGTTCAAGATACTTATTAAAGGCATCTTTGTTAACTCCATCATTGACTATATCTTTATAATTTGGAAAGTTTTTTTCAACATTTTCTTTTTTAATTTCATATGTTTTTCCGCTAAAATTATATTTAATATATTTAACATTTTCTATTAATGTAAATATAGAAACAGAATTATAAACTATACTTTTTTCTAAATAGTAATTCTCATTTATATACCAGTCTGTTATGTGATAATCTATTATTAATCCTAGATTATCTGAGTCAATTTTAAATACAAAACCATATTCTGATAATGGTAAGGAAGCTATTAGATTTCCTACGTTACTATTATTACCAATATACTTATTTTTGTATTTAATAATATTATCAATTCCGGATTTATTTCTATTAAATGGTACAACTGGTACTGTATCAATAGTATATTTTTTATTAGTATCTACAATAATATACTCATTTTGGGTATTGCTATTTACTCTATATACTGTATATAGTGGATTATCACATTCATAAACATATTCATTACTAGTTTTTATAGTGCAAAATCTAGGTAATTGTTTTAATGAAATAACACTTATATAATCAATGATAAATAATGATCCTAAGAATAATAAAAAGTATGTAATACAGATTATTAATCTATTTGAATAACTATATTTTTTTGTTAGTTTACTAACACCTATTAAGGATATTACAGCTCCTATAATAGAGTAAATGCTTCCCCAAGAACTTTCTGAGGCAAACATAGTCATAGCTGTAAAAGATATAAGAATTCCTAACATTAGCAAAACTATTCCCAAATTATTTCTAATTAAGTTAATCTTCTTAGTAGAATAATCAATAGTATTAATAATATTTTCTTCAAATTTCTCTTGATAAGCTTCTTTCTTTAATCTTTCACCACTTAATAATTCATTAATGGTAATACCTAGTTCATCACATAATGGTTTAAATAAAGATAAGTCAGGCATGTTTCTACCATTTTCCCAATTACCAATAGATTTATCTGTAACTCCTAATTTTTCCGCTAATTCTGATTGTGTCATGTCTTTGTCTTTACGGCAAGCAGCTATAAACTTACCAATTTTTTCTTGATTCATAATTCTTTCTCCCTTCACACTAAAATAATATATTTATTACATTTTTTTTGACAGGAAATGATTCTAGGGTTGATAGTGTTAATAAATAAGAAATTTAATTTCTACTAATATTTTATCATATAAAAAGAGAATTTTTTACATTCTCTTAATATCTTAATATTATAATTATCTTTTTAAATTAAATTCGTATATCTTATAAATTGATTGTGATATTTTGCCACAATACAAATTATTAAAAATAAACTTAGTTAATCCATGTATATTATTATCTTCTTTTCTAATCAAATGTGTTGCAACATATTCTAAATTATTATTTAATTGTAAAAATTCTTCAGGATTGTCAATTCCATATTTTACCTCAGCATTCATTTGATTAACTGGATTCTTTATTTTAGAACTTTTAACTCCTTTTTTAGAATATGCGTCAAACAATAGATGAACATTACCTAATTTATTATTTATTTGCTTTATTAATTCTTTTATTTCTTCTTCTCTTAAATACATTGTTAATCCCTCAGCAACTACCATTATATTATCATTTATTTTTATTTCTTCTAACCATTTATAATCAACTACTGAACTACCTATCATTTTATGTTTTGAATCTTCTTCATAATACTTTTTTCTTATATCAATTACATTTTCATAATCTATATCATACCAAGTATCAAAGTTTTGATTTACTCTTAAACATCTTGAATCAAGTCCACAGCCCAAATGAATTATAGTTGCATTAGGATGGTTTTGAATATATTTATTACATAATATGTCGATTATTAACGCTCTAAGGCTCATGTACATTGATAACCACTTTGATTGTTTTAATGAATTAAAATCATAGTCGATTTTAGATATTATTTCTTCAGCTTTTGGATCATGTAAAAATAAGTGATCTTTACTCATTATTGCTTTTCCTAACAAGGGAATAAAAAGAGTTTTGCTTTCATTATTCAATTTCATAATCCACCTCTATACTTATAAATATTATATCATAAAAATATACATTTTTTATTTACATCGGAATATTACTATATTGCGATTGAATAAGTTTCGAATTTACAAAAAAACGTATCTAAACTTATCTAAAATTTACCATTGTTGAATATTTTACAATTTTCTAATAATGCTTTGTAAGTGTCCTGTGATATGGTTTTGTCATCTTTGATTTGTCTTGACCTAATAGCCAAATGAAATCATTTATATCCATACGAGAATATTTTCTATCCAATTTTTCATAAATGTAGTCAATTACTTTCAATGTATTTGCTCTAATTTCTACTTCTTCTTTAGATCCTTCTTCAAGCTCAACTTTGTTATCTACTCTAACAGCAAGGCTATCACTAAATTCTAACATTCCATAACATCTCATTACTTGAGGTATTTTATAATCTGCACAACCAATTAAGTGAGAATAGTCAACATCAATTTTTTCTCTCTTTTCTCTTACATGAAGTATATCAGAAGTTAATAACTGTGCTCTTTTATAAAATAATACTTCTTCTCCATCATAGGTAGATATATCTTTGAAATAATCTAGATTACTAACTATAAATTCAAAAAGTTGAATATCAATGTTTAAATCTTTAATAAGCTCATAAAGTGACTTTCCACTTCTTTTAAGTAAATTATTCATTTCAACTAAATTTTTATATCTATCTTCAAATAATGGAATAGTTACATTGCCTTTTAGTAATTCTTTAAACTCATCAATACTCATTTCAAAATTATTATTTGCTTTAAACCTATTTAAAATTAAATACATTATTGCATAAGATCCATCCATTGTTCCCAAGTCAGTTTGAATTTCCCATTTAGGATCTCCCCAAAAACAATAATCTCCTATTGCATGATATATAAATAAGAAATTAACTATACTTTCTACATCCATATCCATTAAACCATATGGATTTGAATCTAGCCAATAAGCAACAGATGAATTTCTAATTTGATCTATCATTTCATCAATCTTGTTATAATTAATTCTCACATTCTCAGAATTATCACAAACAAATTTATAGCTATAATTTAATTTATCTATTAAATTCATAGTATCAGCTCCTATATAAATTATACCATAAATTACTACTATTAATTTTGGTTATTACTACTTTTGAATAATAAATTACAATTTAGATAATTTTTAGATACGTTTTGTATCTAATTTGAAATTAAAGTCCAAATACACGTTTTGCCCATATTTTATAAGGCTTTGCAAAGTTTTTATAACGTATCTAAAACGTATCTAAGACAATGGGCACTCCAAAAATTACCCAAAAAGTTGAATCATAGAAAAACCCGCAATCCCTTATTTTATGCGGGTTCGCTGGCTTATTTACCACAACATTGTTTATACTTCTTGCCTGAGCCACATGCGGCGCCATTTAGTATATTATCCATACTTATAATATTATGCGTATTTCCTTTATTTTCAAGGGTTTGTGGACAGGTAACATTTTGTATTTTAAGTACTATTTTTGTCATTTTTTATATAAAATATTCGTCTAATGTGCACAAAATGTGCACAAATTTCTAGCATATCCTATATTTTCTTTGTCAACTAAATTATATAACATATAGTTTAATTAATCAATTTATCATTATAGTTTCATTAATCCAAATATTACCTTATAGTCTTCCTCTTTCAGTTTATCTTTTAATACTGTAGTTCTACCAAAATCTGCTTCGTTTACATTTATTATTCTTGCTTCTTTTAATGCACTAAACACTGAATAGAATTTACTTTTATCTTCAGCACTTAAGAATCCAAACCTTGGATTATTATACATTTTAAAATTATCTATCATTTTTGTATGTTCACCAGATAATAATGAAAATAGCATTTTTGGACCTAAAGATAATTTTAAATCTTTATATTTATCTATTACTTCTAGGATTACATTAACCAATTCTATTAATCTATGGCCACATATAAATACATTATGAATATCTATATCTTCATCACAAAATCTAATACTTAATTCTTCTTTATCTTGCGTATAATTATGAGGCATCATAATAGTATTACATCCTGTACCATCTGCTTTATAATTTGTACATCCTAATACTCTTTGCTCAGAATTGTCTTTATTCTTACGTTTTTTTACCACTAGATATCCATCTTCACAATTAGGACATTTTGAAATTGACATCTTACCACCTAATAAGTCGTTTGTTACAAAGCCACATATTTCTGGATCATTAGAACATACCCATAGCTTTTTAGCTGCAGTAAAATGCTTATTTTCTCTTCTTTGCAAGGGATAATCACAGCATGGACATTTAATCATATTATTCAAATTTTCTACTGGATCTAATTCTTCTCCATCTAAAATAACATTTTTAAACTTATCCTTTATTTCTAGGATAAATTTAGATGGTCTATGTATTGGAGTTATTATAAATACTCTATTTTTTGTTCTTGTCAAAGCAACGTAGAATAGTCTTCTCTCCTCAGCATATTCAATATCCTCAGTATCTTTTATTACTAATTTCATGACAGGATCATCAACAATTTTTGATGGGAATCCTAATATAGCATCTTTTCCATTAATAATAATTACATTGTCATACCCCAATCCCTTAGATGAATGTGCAGTTAAATATGTTATTTTCAGATCTGGATATTTTACTGATTTAATGATTCCGTTATTAAATGAAAAGTATTTTGATTGATTACCCAATTGGAATCCTTCGAATCCATATCTTCCTACCAAAAGTACACTTCCATCTTTTCCATTTGTCTTAACAATCATATCTAAAGATTTTTCAATAGCTTGACACATTCTATCAATAGGTTTATCTGTATCTTCCTTATCATATGTATCTTTATATGACATTAATAACACTGGATCACTAATTGATTTATTGGATTTTAATTCCTTCTTAATTTGTTCATTGTTTGCCATTACAAATCCACCGGCAATATCTATTAATTCTTGTGAGTTTCTATATGTTTTCGTTATCTTCAAAACATTTGCATATCCCATCATTTCTTCAAATTTAGTAAATAACTCTACTTTAGCTCCACTAAATCTAAATATTGATTGCCAATCATCACCAACTGCAATAATTTTTGCATTTGAACATTTAGACAATCTTTCACATAAATCAAACCTTTGTAGTGAAATATCTTGATATTCATCCACAAAAATATAATCATAAGGAAGTTTTTCTCCACTTTCTATTTTATTTTCAAGTATATTTGAAGCATTGTTAATCATATCTTCAAAATCAATACTATTTGTATTCTTTAATTCAGTCATATATGCTAAATAACACTGATAACAAATATTTATAAATAACTTTGTTCTTTCATCTTTTAATGATACTTTCCATTCATCAAATTTAGACGGTGTAAAATTGTTAGTTTTAAATCTAGAAATAAATACACATACTAACTGAATAAATTTATTAAAATATTTGTCTTCAATATTTTGAATAATTGCTTTATATACTTCTTTACTATTTTTAAATTCAAATGAAATACCGGCTTTTTGAAGTTCTTCTTTTAAATGTGTTATTGTGTCTCTTCCATCTTTATATTTGGAAAAAGTATATATTAATTTTGTTCCATGCTGTTTATGAAGCAATATTTTATCGTTAACGTGTTTTTTATACGTTTCAAGTTCTTCTTCACTAAATCTAGGATTCTTACCATCTTCAGAAATACCAAAGTGCTCTAAGTATATTTCTTTATCAAATTGTTTAATTAAAAAATCAGGACAATATGGTTTAATAGTATCTTTGAATCCATATTTGTAAATTGGCTCATAATCATAATCAATTCCATTAATAAATAAAAAATTTGCTATCCTACACTCTTCTGCGCTTCTAACTTTTTCATCTTTTATTGTTCTTCTATTCGTTTCTTGTTTCTTTTTAAAATCTTCTATTGTTTTAGCTATATCCGATCTCATTGTTGAGCAATCATTCTTGTTTAATTCATTAATTAATAAGGCGAGATTATCTTCTCCTTGCGGAGCTTGCAAATAACTTGCGAAAAATAATAGTATTTTTTTGACAAATTCTTCATCATTAGCATTTTCAAGTAAAAACTTCTTTATTGAAGTAAACATAACATCTCCTGTGGCAATATTATGTTTTTCATCTTCAGAGCCTTTAATTATTGTATTAGCTATTGAATGAAATGTAGAAATAACTACAGGTAACCCTAATTTTTTACATCTATCTTGTAACTCCTTTGTTGCTTTTCTAGTAAAAGATATAATAAGTATCTTATTAGGATCTATATGCTTTTTGTCTATTAAGTATTTAACTTTTGCCTCGATAGTTGTAGTCTTTCCTGCTCCTGCCCCTGCAATAACTAAAGTATAATCTTCATCAGATAAAACTACTTTTCTTTGCTCTTCATCTAATTTAATATTTGGATCATCTTTTAATAAAATTTCATCTAAGTATTGTTTGTCAGACTGCATATGTCTTAAAACAAATGTATTATTATGATTTTCGATTAATACTTTTGTGTTGGTATAAAAATCTATTAAATCTTTTAATTTTGGATAATCTGTTCTATTATTTTTACACCAAGACTGCAAAACAGCCTCATTATCCATCATTAATAATTTTTCATATATTTCTTTATTGGCATCATAAAAATGAATATAATCTTTTCTTGAAATATAATCATCGCTTGATAATAATAACCCAATATTATTCTTATATTCTTCTAATACCTTATACTCAATTGATTCATTTGTATTCTTATTAAAAAATAACATAACCAACACCTATACTTAATTATAACATAAAAAAGCAGATTTTTTATATCTGCTTGAAAACTCGTAATATCTTAATCTTCCGATCATTTTAAATTCATCTTTTTAACTCTTTGATTCAATTCTTCAGTGACTTTTTCTAAATTGCTAGAAGTTAATGTTGGAATTAAATCATTAATTTCTTCAATACTTAAATCCCACCATTTTAATTCTTCCATTATTTGAATTAATTTATCACTAAATCTTTTTCTTATTACTCTTGCTGGATTTCCTGCAACTATTGTATATGGTTCAACATTACTTCCTACAATACTATTCGCTCCAATTATAGCTCCATCTCCAATATGAACTCCAGGTAATATAACTGCATTTTGTCCTATCCAAACATCATTGCCTATTACTGTATCTCCTTTTAATGGTAAATCTTCTTTTGATGGCGGAGTTTGCTCCCAACCTTCTAAAGTATAAAAAGGAAATGTTGAAACAGCATTCATTTGATGATTTGCTCCATTCATAATGAATTCTACTCCTGAAGCAATTTGACAAAATTTTCCTATAATTAATTTATCATCATTCCATTCATATAAATGTGTAACATGACTTTCAAATTCTGAATCTGCTATATAAGTAAAATCTCCAACAATTATGTTTTTATTAGTTATTGTTGGCTTAACATATATTTCTTTATCGTATCCAGCTATTGGATGAATTGTATTTGGATTAGGTATTTTTCCATCTTTCATATAGTTCATCTCTCTTTCACCTAATATTATACCATATTTTTCTATAATTCTTACCTATCGGAATATTACTATATTCCGATATAAATCAAGTATCTTATTACTTTATTTATCTTCAAAATACGTGGCACGTTTTGTTGCTTTAGCAATGAAAGTGGCGATAGTATTTTTAAAAAGTCGTACACGTTTTGTTTAACGACAGTTAAATGAAAGTGGTGAGCAAAGTGAAAAGACTTTTGCTTTTTTATGAATCTCGATGATGAAATAAAAAAGGCACCATTACTACTTACATCAGTTTGTAGTATTGGTGCTTAACGGGATTCCAAAGGGAGAATTCCTTGGCACACATATAAGTTGGTCTCCAACTTAGTAGTGTGTTACTAACTCTTATTGATAATAAGATTAGTAAATAATCTATAATTCAAAGTCTTCATCTTTATTTTTATCTTCTTGATCATATGTGTAATAATTATCTTTTTGATTTTTATTATATTCTTTGTAGTAATCTGGTATATCAGCTATATCAAATAAGTTGTCTTCTTTAGTTGTTCCTATTGAAATTTGGTAGACATCTCTTTGATCAAAACTATCATCTAAATATAAATCTATAACATTGCTTTCTGTTTCATCTTTTGAATAGTCGTTTCCGTGTATTAATATTTTCCTAAAGAACTCTTTTATTTTTTGTAATAGATTTGAAATTATATCCTTTAATGAATTATTTTCTTTTTGCAATTTTTCATTATCATCTTTTAGTGATTCTACTTCTTTATTAAGCTTATTTGTTGTCATTTGAAGAGATTTATAACTTGAAGTAAATCCATCAACTTTCTTAAATGCTGATTCCAACTTTGGTTGGACTTCCATTACGTTTTTTGTTTCGTTGATTACATCTTTTATACTTTCAAAAGTCTCTTTTTTTATCTTAACATACTCTTTATCAAGAAATAATTCTTTATTTGATTTCATATTATCTTCTAATTGTAGAATTGCATTATCTAATTTCTCATGTCTTGTATTTAAGTCTTTATTAAGCCATCTAGTAACCTTTTTTAATTCATTAACTGGAATATACTCTCTACCAAATTTGCTCTCTCCACGAAGCAAATCGTAGCCATTATCGACCATTCTTTTATGATACTTATCTTGTAATTCAGATAAATGCATTTTATCGTGAATATATGTTTTTTTAGATAACGTGTACCTCTCTTTATTTGATCTTTTATCAAATCTTTTTATTAATGGAACTGCTACTACATGCAAGTGTGGGGTTGTTTCATCCATATGAATAATAGCACTAATTATTTGATTATTGTTATATCCGATGTCTTTGTAAACAAAATCCATGCACTTATTTCCCCATTTAGTTATATCTTCTCTAGACATATCATTAAAGAAATTATGGGATGCAGTTAATATTAACTCATCTGCTACAACATTTTTACCATCATTAACCATCTTTGTGAATGTTCTTTTTCGTTCCGGTCTTTCAGTTTTCATTCTTTCATCCCATTCTTCTTTATAAGGAGCTGTTATTTCATAAAACTTTTCAACATACTTCTTATCACATGAAACTAATTCTATGTTCTCATGAGATCTAGTTAGGTCTATATCTGGATTTGATTTATATTTTTCTTTTTCTCTATTATCATGAGCACCAATGCCAGCTAAGGCATTAGTGCTTTTTATCGGTTTGCTTCTGAATATTGCATAATTCATACTACTTCACCTTCTTTAATTTGAAATCCAATAACACTTTTTATAACATCAGTTGTATTTTTACTATCATATTCATTGACGGCTAATCTTTTATTGCTTTCTAAACTTCTTATGTAATAATTTTCTGTTGTTTCCACATTACTATGTCCTAGTAAATTTGCTACCTCTTTAAGTTCGGTACCATTATTTAATATCTTAGTTGCATATGATCCTCTTAAATCATAGAATCGACATTTTTCTATTCCTAATTCTTCGTGAATGATTTTAAAAGGATATCTTAACAAATCTGTACCAGAATATGTCCCGTTGTCCCTAACAAATACCAGATTTAAAATGTTTTCTCCACAGTTTTTGTTTAAAACTATTCTTTTCTCTATAACTTTTCCATATTCATTTTTAACATCTTCAATATGATAATATTTATAATCTTTTCCATATAATGTTCTCAATTTATTTTGTCTTTCTTTATAATTTGTTAGTGCTTCCTTTAATGTTTCACCTATATATACTTTTCTTTGTCCTGATATTGTTTTAGTAGTTCCAATATACCACCTACCATCTCTGTCTTTAGGTTTATCATAAACACTATGTTTAATGTTGATTATTCCTTTTTCTAAATCAATATCTTCCCATGTTAATGCAAATAGTTCTCCTGTTCTCATTCCAGTAAAGCAAGCTGTTAAAAAAGCACATATGAATGTTGAATCATCTTTAAATTTATTTATTATAAGATCTATTTCTTCTTTTGTATAAAGATGTTTATCTTCTTTCTTCTCAATATCCATTTTAGGGATTCTAATTGTTAGTGCTGGATTATATTTAATAAATCCATATAAGTTAGTAGCGTCTCTAAATGAGCCTTTTACTATTTTCAATATGTTTCTAAAATAACTTCTTGAAAAATCATATTGATTAACTAAATTGGTAATAAAAGTATTTATTGTTATTCCTGTAATATTACACATTCTGTAATGTCCAATATTAGGTTTAATATATTTATTTGCTAATGTAGTATATGTTTGAATGGTATTATATTTTAGATTGTTTTTACAATAATTATCTATCCAGTAATCTAAATAATCACTATATGACATCTTACATTCTTTGAATGGTTTTCCTGCATTTATGTATTCTGTGTATGCAATATTGCCAGCTTCCATAGCTTCTGCTTTAGTTTTGAATCCACTTTTATTTATATATTTTCTTTTACCATTTTCACTTGCTATTTCAAATCTATATTGGTAAACTTCATTTCTTTTAGTTATTCTAATATTAGTCATTTTCCACCTCTACTTGAATAACTACTTTTCTAATATTATTAAGATCAGATAAATCTTTTCCTTCATTTTGAATTAAGAATCTTTCTAAAGTGGATTTTAAGACTTTTAAACTTCCTAATTTAATTGCTGGTAAATAACCTTTTCTAATTAATTCATAAATATAATTTGGACTAGAATGAAGAATACTAGCCACTTCTTGAACGGTATATATTAATCTCTCATCCATATTATTCCTCATCCTTATCTAATGAATTTACAAATTCATTCCATTCATCAAGAAATTCTTGATCATCTATAGGTTCTATTTCTTGTGGAACTACTTTACCATCCCAATATTCTATACCGTTCTCATCTTTTCCATATCTAGGATGACCATCTACCATATCATTATCTTTATATTTCTCTTTATATTTATTCTTATTATTATATTTGGAAGAATAACCTATATTTGATTGATTATCTAAACTACTTATTATTGCTTCATTGTCCCATATGTTATTGGATAAATATATGGTTCTTTTTTTATTACCATTGTTATTCTTCCCATATAGACATTTGATATATCCATATTCAATTAAATGCTTTATATGTTTTGATACAGTATCTTCTCTTATTCCATACATATCTGCTAATGCTTTATTACTTATCCAAGCAAATCCCTCCTTTTTGCATAGAGCCGTTATTCTCTCTGCAATTAATTTTTCTTCGCTAGTTAAATCCTTTGTCTTATAGATTTCACTAGGCATGATTGCGAATATTCTTATATATTCACCTTTCATTTTTAGTTCACTTCCTTTTCTTTTAGATTTGAACTAAGGCCTTTGTTCAATACCATTATCTATAAGATTGCTTATTTAAACCATGCGAAAAGACTCTACAAATTGTCTTGTAGAGTTCTATATTTACTCCGAAAAAACTCCGGATTAATTTTCAATTGTTACAATGTTTTGACTAATATATTTTTTAAGTTCGGATACTAAAATTGAATCCATTTTAATTTCATCCATTAATCCTAATTGTAATGCCATTTTTATATAAGCACTTTTTTTAGAAATATAGTATTTATCTTTATGTATTTTTGTTTCCATAATTACTACTTCGTCTGTTAAAGGTTTTGGTTTATCAAATTCATAATTTTTCATTACAAATTTTTCTATTTCATCAAGATTATAAAATGAATCTCGTATTCTCATTAATAAATGCTCACATAAGTCGATAGATTTTTTATAATCCTTTTTAGTAAATCGCTTAAAAGAGATTTCACTTCCCAATTTTAAATTATTTTCATTTATATTCTTTACTTTTAATGATGGATCTTCAACTATAATAAATTCAAGATCTTCTGTAATTGTATATTTTAAATATTCTTGGTAGGCTGCATGATCAAAGTAATTATCTTCTAATTGAATGAATAAATCATGTATTTCTTTCATTATGACTTTGTGATCATACTCTTTTATTATCTCTTCCGATAATGGTCTTTGAACTTCTAATAAAGTTATATCTAATTTTCCTTCATTATCCCTCGCTATCATTCCAAACCTCCTAACAAAAAGAGAGAAAAAGACATTAAAGTCAATTTCTCTCATTGAATCCATTAATTAATAAACTAAATTGTTTTCGTGTATAAATTAAAAGTGCTTTATTTCTCATCAGACATCAGCTCCAATTAATTAATTGTCTTTTATAATATCACTTTTTTCTTAAAAATCAAGGGTTTTAGTCCTTAAAAGGTATTTCTTTAGTATCTGGTATATCTAGAGTATTAGTATATTCTTCAAATTTATCTACTGTTTCAGTTTCCATTTTATCGGTTACTCTTACATAGATATTATAGGTAGTCATAATTGAAGAATGACCTAGTCTTTTTGAAACAGCTTTTATATCTGCTCCATTTTCAATTAATCTTGTGGCATGTGTATCTCTGAAGTCATGGAATCTACATGGTATTTTTAATTCATAGTTTATTACTTTAAATGCATGTCTAGGTGTTTCAGTTCCTCTATATTGTCCATTAGGTTTAACAAATATTAATTTTGATTCAGGTAAATTTAATTCTAGTTCTGCTGGTGCATCCACTATCTTTATTTCTTTTCTTTCAGTAAATGGATTAATAACTTCTTTCTCATAGTGTTTTAGATAAGTATCTCCATAAAACTTTTTATATTCTTCTTGTTCTTTCTTATATTCTTTTAAAGCTTTAACTAATGTATCTCCTATTGCTATTGTTCTATTTGATTGAGGATTCTTACAAGTTCCATAATACCATTCTTCTACTGAATGACCTTTTGTTATTACATATTTTTTAGGTAGTTTGTTTTGATTCTTCTTAATAATATTTTTATTAACTGTTAGTGTTTTCTTTTCAAAGTCTATATTATCCCAAGTTAAACCATAACATTCTGATACTCTAAGTCCTGTATAATATGCAGTTAAGAAAGAATAATAGATATAAGGCACTTCTTTAAACCTATCTAATATTATTTCAAACTCTTCTTGAGAAAAAATATGTGCTGGATCTCCTGTAACTATATCATATTTTGGAATATGTACTCTTTCTGCAGGATTATCATTTATAAAATTAACTGTATAACATGCATATTTAAGTGATCCTTTTATTAATTTTAATATTCCTTTTAAATAATGTTTTGAATAATGCTTTTCTTTGTATAGCTTATTAATATAGTTTTGAATGATATAAGAATCAAGTTGAGTTAACTTATACATTCCTAATTCTGGTTTTAAATGATTCTTAATAATATTTAAATATGATGATATCGTTGCATATTTAACATTAAAATAACAATAATTAGTCATCCAGTAATCTAAATAGTCCTCATATGACATATCTCTAATCTTTTGTTTTCTTCCAGTTCTAAAATATTCATTATAGGCAATAGCACCTGCTTCTTGAGCTTCCTTTCTTGATGAGAATCCACTTTTATTAATATACCTTCTTACACCTCCTCTTGAAGCAATTTCAAATCGATATTGATAAACCTTTCCCCTTTTCATAATTCTAATCTCTGACATAATGTTCCCTGTCCTTTCTTATTTTTGCAAAGAAAAACTAGCAATCAATATGCTAGTTTCATAATTTCACAAAAATGTGCACATTATGTAATCCCTTTATTTATAAGGTTTTAAAGAGATTATTTTGAATATTTTATACTTTTATGTGCACAAAATGTGCACATTTGAGAATTTTGGCACTTTTTTTGTGCACATAAATTTTCTCAAAGCCTTATTTTACGGCTATTTTCCATGACATTGTTTGTACTTCTTACCTGAGCCACATGGGCATGGATCATTACGACCTACTTTATTACTTTTAATAGGTTGTGTTTTTCTTGATTTATCTTCATTAGTTCCTGCTTCTTTTAATGTTTGTTCTCTAACAATATTAATTCTAAAGTTAGATTTAAGTAAGAATACAGCAATGTTATTATCTATTTGATTTAATAATTCCTCAAATAGTTCAAATCCTTCCATTGTATAAGCTTGAACTGGATTTATTTGACCATAACCACGAAGTCCTACACCTTCTTTTAAGTGTTCCATAGCACTCATATGATCAACCCAACTTGTATCAATCATTCTTAATGTAATTGCTTTTTCAAATTCATCAAGATTAGGATTTTCTTTCATTTTTTCTTCATAATCTTCAATAATTAAATTAGTTATATAGTCTTTTAATTCTGCATCTTTTAAGTTTTCTACTTCTTCGAATGTTACTTCGTTGTGTTTTAAGAAATTAGTATTAATATTTTCAATAATTTCTTTTTTATCATCTTCTGTAATATAACCTTCTGGTGCAATATGACTATCAACTAAATTTGAGATAGTATTTCTGAATGTTTCTAAAATACGATCATGAATTGAATCTAATTCTAATACTTCATTACGACGAGCATAAATTATTTCTCTTTGTTCATTCATTACATTGTCATAATCAAGTAAGCTTTTACGTATATCATAGTTATTGCCTTCAACACGTTTTTGTGCTGTTTCAATACTCTTTGTTAACATTTTGTTACGGATTGCTGCATCACCAGTTAAACCAGCACTTTCAAGTAAAGTTTTTACTCTTTCTGCTCCGAAACGACGCATTAAGTCATCTTCAAATGATACGAAGAATTGACTCATACCAGGGTCTCCTTGACGTCCTGCACGACCACGTAATTGGTTATCAATACGACGAGATTCATGTCTTTCAGTACCAATTACACAAAGACCACCTAGTTCTTTAACACCTTCGCCTAATTTAATGTCTGTTCCACGACCAGCCATATTTGTTGCTAGAGTAATTGCATCTTTTTCTCCGGCTTTAGCAATAATTTCTGCTTCACGTTCATGGTTTTTGGCATTTAATACTTCGTGCTTTAATCCAGCTTTTTTAAGTAATGCACTTAACTCTTCGTTAGCTTCTACTGATATAGTACCAATTAATATTGGTTGCCCAGTTGAATGAATTTCCTTAATTGTTTTGATTATAGCATTGTATTTTCCTTCTTTATTAGAATATACTAAGTCAGCTAAATCTTCACGAATAACTGGTTTATTAGTAGGTATTCTAATAACGTACATGTTATAGATATTTCTAAATTCTTCTTCTTCTGTTTTAGCAGTACCTGTCATACCAGATAATTTATTATACATTCTAAATAAGTTTTGGAATGTAATAGTTGCCATTGTTTTAGTTTCGGCATTAATTGTAACGCCTTCTTTTGCTTCTAAAGCTTGATGTAATCCATCTGAGAATTGACGTCCATGCATTAAACGACCTGTATTTTGGTCAACTATGATAACCTTATCATCATCTACTACATAATCAATATCTTTTTTAAATCCATAGTTAGCTTTTAAAGCTTGATTGATATGATGTACTAGTGATGTATGTGATAAATCATATAAGTTTTCTAAATGGAAGTAACGCTCTAATTTGGCACTTCCTTCTTCTGTTAATGATGCAGTTTTTATTTTTTCATCAACAGTGTAATCTTCTTCTTCAACTAATGTTTTTACTGCTCTATCTGCTTCAACATATTGAGAACCAGAATCTACTTGTCCTCCTGAAATAATTAATGGTGTACGAGCTTCATCAATTAAAATTGAGTCTACTTCATCGACAATACAGAAGTTAAGAGGTCTTTGTACTCTATCTTCTTTTCTAACTACCATATTATCCCTTAAGTAGTCAAATCCTATTTCATTATTTGTTGAATATGTGATATCACAATTATATACTTCTTGTTTTTGTTTAGAAGATATTTCACGTAAGTTTAATCCTACTGTTAAACCTAAGAATCTAAAGATGTTACCCATCCATTCAGAGTCACGTTCTGCTAAGAATTCGTTAACAGTTACTACATGAACACCTTTACCTGTTAAAGCATTTAAGTATGTAGGCATTGTTGCAGTTAAAGTTTTACCTTCACCTGTTTTCATTTCAGCAATGTTACCAAAATGAATTGCTAATCCTCCTAATACTTGAACATAAAATGGTTTCTCACCAATGACACGGTAAGCAGCTTCACGTACTGTTGCAAATGCTGGAACTATTAAGTCATCTAAGTCAGTACCATTTTCGAGTTGTTCTTTAAATTCAATTGTTTTGTTTTTTAATTCTTCGTCTGATAGCTTTGCCATTTCTGGTTCAAGTTCCAAGATTTGATTTGCTAATTTTTCAAATCTTGATAATTCTTTATATTCACTATCTAATAGTTTTCTTATAAATCCCATTATTTAATCCCTCCAAAGACTATTTTAACATAAAAAAAAAGAGTTTTCACTCTTTATTTGCGTAAATTATGCGATTTTATCGTAATTTTATCTGATATTCATAATTCCGTAGCCTTTATCTTTTCTTTTATACACTATTGATACGCAATCTTCATCAATATTTTTGAATGCAAAGAAATCATGATTTATCAATTCTAATTGTAAAATTGCCTCTTCTTCATCCATTGGTTTAGAATCAATGGTCTTACGTCTTTCTATTTTAGTTTCAGGTTCTTCTGGTTCATCTGCAACTATTTCCATAAAATCACTAGCGACTGTTGTTTTATATCTTCTAGATATTTTTGTCTTATTCTTTCTAATTTGTCTTTCTAGTTTAGCTACTACTTCATTAACAGCTTCATAAAGGTCAGATGTTGTTTCCTCAGCTCTTAATGTGAAGTTTTTAGTAACTATTGTTACTTCGATAGTTTGATTCAAGTTTTTAGTTTTGATTAAGATATTTGCTGTATAATTATCCGCATTTTCTAAGTATTTATCTAACTTACTTATCTTCTTAGCAATATGATCTTTAATCGCTTCTGTAACTTCAATCTTATCACCATGGATATTTAATTTCATAATATCACTACCTTCCTGAGTTCATTATAACACATTTCATTAAAAAAAACTACATTGTTGAGGTAACTGCATTATTTTGCTCGCTTACGTCAACTGCTTGTAGTCCCTTTGCTGTTTCAATTAATTTAAAATTAACTAGGTCACCTTCTTTTAAGGTTTTGTAGCCAACTTTATTAATTGCTGAATAATGTACGAAGATATCTTCTAAATTGTCATAATTGATAAAGCCATATCCTTTGTCATTATTAAACCATTTGACACGTCCTAACACTGTTAACACCTCTTTCCTAATACATTTATAATTTATCATTTTAAAGTTACTTGTTCAACAAAAATCGGTCGACTAATTCCGACATATTTTGCAAGTATTTGAGCACAAAAAAAGAGGTTTAATTAACCTCTAAAATACTTATTTAATTATGAACGTGATACATAGATTAATGCAGCTAAACCACCAATTACGATACAAGCAATACCAATGATTACACCAGTATTAGATTCTTCATCTTTTTCTTCACTTGAATTTGTATTTGATGTTTCATTTGAAGTAGTATCTTCTTTAATATCACTTAATGTAGTCATTTCTACTTTTTCTTCATAATTGCTATCTTTAATTGTTTTAGCTACTACATCTGTATAATCTTTACTTCCATAGTTATCATCAATAGCTTTTTCTATTTCTGAATTAAATGATTCTGCATATCCACCAAATGTTTTTTCACCAATTATAATAAATGGAACTCCATTAACTTCTTCACCTAATTTGTCTGCTACAGCAGCCATTAATTTACTATTATTTGTGTTGTTCCATACTTCATATGTTTTTAATTCAAATTTATCTTTGTAATCTTTATCTTCAGCTAATTCTCTAAAGTATGCAATAGCTTTCTTGCAATATCCGCATCCATCTCCACGGAACATATATACAGTTACTTTATCACTTTTAGCTGATACTAAATTTGGTACTAAACATAATGCACATATTACAGCAATAATTAAATATTTAACTTTTTTCATCAAAAAAACTCCTCCTTGGTTTACATTATAGCATAAATTAAACATTTTGTTTAGTATTTTCGTATTTAGTAATCAATATTTTATAGATATGATCTACTTGGTTTGCTATTTCTTCTTTTGTTATTTTTATATCGTTAGTAGCCATAGTTGTTGCTAAGCCATTGGTATATAACCACATATCAGTAAAGAACTCTTTGGCATCTTTAAATGTAAAGCCATGTTTATTTACCATATTTACTACAATTGATTGATTTAATTTTTCATTTAAAATATCATCTAGTTTATTCCATGATAAGTTTTTAGCTAGAAATAATCTTTTAAAGTAATTTTTGTATTTTTCTGCAAACTCAACATGAGCAATACACATAGTTGCTACTGGATTTTTATTATCAATATGGTTATCTACATAGTTTTCATAAAAGATATGAACTGTTTTTTCAACCTCTTCTATTAGTTCGTCCATACTATCATATAAACGATAAATAGGTTTGGTTGACATGTTAAGTTCTTTGGCTACACTACGAGCATTAATTTTTTCAAACCCTTCTTTATGTAGCATTTTAATTACTGCGGCGACAATATCTTCTCTTGTTACTAAACTTTTTTCTTTCACAAATATCACCTCATTTACATTGCTATTTACTACGGTAACTTATGTTATTATTATAACAAGATATTTTGTGTTAAGCAATATTAAATGTTAGTAAATTGGTATTTTTTGTTAATTATTTGCTATCCAGTTGGCGGTATAAGTTCTATTACCTGTACTTCCTTTAGGAATTACTACTGTTTTTTGATTATTTATATAAGGTTCATAAGTGGTAGCTTCTGTTCCTTCTTCTATTTGAATATATTTTATATAAGCAAAATTATCAATTCCATTGTTACTATATGAAAGAGCAAAATAGCTTACATTTTTATCGATAGACGTTATAAATATATATTCGCTATCTTCCTTAGAATTTATTCCAGTAGTAAAATATGAGCCATCAGCATAATGTACTCTTAAGTAATACCTTTCATCAGTAATATGTCCCTTAAAACTAATCACATATTGTTGATTGGGTTTTATATTTCTAATAATATCAACGCCATTTTCATATTTTATCGATGTATTCCAATAGTTTAACACATAATAATCATTTTCATAAATAGCATCTTCTATTGACATTAATATTGTTTCTTCATCAAATAAATTCTTACCACCACTCCACCCAGCAAAGGTATATCCTTCTTTAGTTGGAGTACTTAATGTGAAATTAATATCATTTTCATCATATTCTGTTCTATTTATTTTAGTTAATGTTCCTCCATCTAAATCATATGTTATATGCCATTTAGTTGGATTACTATTTTCGGGTGCTTCTGTATTTACTATTTCTATCTTACTTTCAAATGTTTTATTATTAATTTGTTCATAAGGAGTATCTTCATCTATCCATAAATATAGGTTATATTCTTTGGTAGTGTTTCCATCTATCTTTTCTATCTCTAATTTCTTAGCAGTATTATATCCATCTACATTTATATTATTACTATCTTCTAACTCGCTTATAGTAGATGGCCATACTACATAATTATTATCTTTAGTTAAAGAAGCCCTTAAATTATTTGTTGATAATGTATTACTACTTTTCATATCTAATTGAATACTTACATATTCAGTAGTATTACAATTATTAGTTACTTTAAATGTATATGGTACTTGTTCTAGGGCTTCATTATCACTTAATTGATAAGCATTAACCAAGTTTATTGGTTTGTTATCTTCTACACTCAAATCTAAACAACCGATACTAACTTGATTATATCCTTCTTGTTTATCACTGGTACTCCACAATGCATAACTATAGCTACTTATTACTATTACTAGTATTGCTATTATTATTGTACTTACTATTACTTTATTATTTCTTTTCTTCTTTAAATATAAATTCTTACCTCTTATTGGATACATAGCCTATCAACCTCTCATAATTTAACAATGTACATACCTATCTTATAGATTACATTATATATTATTAACCATAATTTGTCTATAATTTCCTTTCGTTTTATTAGTAAAGACTTTGCACTATCTAAAAGATACAATAATCTTGAAATTAGAGATAGGAGATATAGTTATGAAATTATGTGAAACTCTAGCAATCAACTTAAAATATTATCGAAAAAAATATAACTTATCCCAAGAGAAATTTGCAGAGGTACTAGGTACAACTCTTTCTTATTTAAACCAAATTGAAAATAATAAAGTAGATGTTAAAACATCTACAATAGATAAATTTGCTATAAGAATTAATGAATACGATAAGAAAACTAATATAAAATCAGAAGATTTAGTTAAATTTAATAAAAAGCATATTACTAATTTTTCAAGGATTGACGAGAGAACTAAAAATTAACTAAAAAAAAGAACCAGTTGTTTAAAACTGATTTTTTGTTTTTATAAATTAATTATTTTGTAAATGGTATTAATGCCATAAAACGTGCATATTTAACTTGTCTTGCAACATGTCTTTGATGTCTTGCACAAGTACCAGTCATACGTCTAGGTAAGATTTTACCTTTTTCGTTAATATATTTAGTAATTATATTAACGTCTTTATAATCAACGCTTTTTCCAGCACACATTTGACATACTTTTTTCTTCTTACGATGAAATTCTGCCATCGGTTATTCCTCCTTTTTAAAATGGTAAGTCGTCATCACTTAATGAGATTTCTTCGCCAAAATCTTTAAATGGATCTTCACTTACATCTGTTGTTACAATATCTTGGTTCATATTACCAAAATCGTTTGTATTGCCACCAAATGAATTTGATGAGTTTGAATTATCTCTATTAGATGATAAGAATGAAACATTATCACAGATTATTTCTGTTACATAACGTTTTGAGCCATCTTGAGCATCATAACTTCTTGTTTGAATTCTTCCTTCAACTGCTACTTGACTACCTTTAGATGTATATCTAGACATATTTTCTGCTTGCTTACGCCATACTACACAATTAATAAAATCTGCTGTTCTTTCTCCTGATTGGTCAGTGAAAGGACGATTAACCGCTAACGTAAATGTAGCAACGCTTGTTCCTGTACCAGTTGTACGTAGTTCTGGGTCTTTTGTAAGACGTCCAATTAAAATAACTTTATTCATTTTTTACTCCTCATCTAATTTGATAACTAAAGTTCTTATTACGCTTTCATCTAATGCACTTCTTCTGTTAAATTCGTTAATAGCTTCAATACTAGCTTCAACTTTCATAACGAAGTAATATCCATTAGTTTCATTGTTTATTTTATAAGCTAATTTCTTTTCACCTAATTCTTTGAATTCGATTACTTTAGAATTATATTCAGTGATTATTCCTTGTAATTTGTCAGCTGTTGCTTTTACTTGGTCACTTTCCATTGTTGCTTTAACAATAAACATAATTTCATAATTTCTCATTCATTACACCTCCTTATGGTCTATTGGCTTCAAAAAGAAGCAAGGAGTATTTAAAATACTCGTTGGTAGTATAGCAAATTTTTGTTTGTAAGTAAAGTGTTTTAAACGAAAACACAAAAAAAATAGAAAAAATAAGATATAGTAAAATATCTTATTCTTGTTCTAACTCTATTTTATCTATTTCTTCGATAGATAAACCTGTAGCTTGAGATATAAATTCCTTTGTTTGACCTAAATTCAATAAATTCTTAGCTATTTCAACTTTTTCTTGTTCTAAACTGTACCCTTTGTCAAGGACATTTTTTAATTTTAAGAAGAAGGTTTTTTACTAATACCTACCTTTAGTGGATATATTCCTGTTGTTATATATTCATAATACTCACATGGCG
>JAFUTX010000003.1 GCA_017484065.1 Bacilli bacterium | reverse complement strand
TAAATGATTTTTTACCAATATCTCATACTAAAGAAAGAACTAAAACAGTAGATGCATTAATGTTAGTTAATAATAAGTATATTCATCTAGAACTTAATAGTTGTGCTGATGAATATATTCACTTTAGAAACTTTGCAATGTTTGGTAATGTTGTAAGTAAAAATGGATTACGTGGAAAAATGTATGATCCAAAGTTGCAATTTATTCATATTGATATATCTTTTAATTTGAGCAAAAATGAAGATGATCAAATGGATAATACTATTAATGATTATAAAAAAGAGTATGTCCATAATTTACTAATAGTAGAATTTAATATGGACAAAATAATGAGTTATTGGTATAATAATGATACAAAAAAGATTGAAAAGTACAAGCATTTAATAGTACTAGATTTACCAAAAGAAGAACTTAAAAAAGTGGTAGAGAAAGAAGATGATGAATTTATGGTTTATGTTGGTAAAAGTGTACTTGATTTAAATGATCAAGAAAGATATTCTCCACTTGTAACACCAGAGGAAGATATTATGTTATTAAAAAATACATATAAACATGTTGGGTTAGAAGAGGGACGTGCTGAAGGACGTGCAGAAGGACGTGCAGAAGGTCAAGAACAAAAAGCTAAAACAACTGCACTTAATATGTTAAGAGAAAAGTTTGATATACCGGTTATAGCACGCATGACAGAATTAAGCGAAAAAGAAGTAAAAGCTTTACAAGCTACACTATAAAGTAAGAAGAAAATTCTTGCTTTTTTCTTTACATATTTCTAAATAAGATACTTGCGTAACCTATAAAATTATCTTATAATAAATGCATAGGATAGGAAAATATTATAGTAGGAGTGTAAGCTTATGAATAATAAAAAAAGAAATATGGTAATAGCAAGTTTATTTTTGTTGATCTTAATAGTATTTGGTACTACATATGCATTATGGACTAGAACTAAAGTCCAAGTTGATGAAAATGAGATTACAGCGACTTGTTTAAGTGTAGAACTTGAAAATAGTGATAATAATGTAACAGGATTTACTCTTAATGGAGCTTATCCGATGGAAGTTGAAGAAGGTTTATCTTTAACTGGGTATAATTTTAAAGTAGTAAATAGTTGTGATAGTTATGTTAAATACACTATTAATTTAGAAAGTTTAACTACAGTAGCTGCAGCAAATAGAATTAGTTTAGATTATGTCGATGCAATAATAGATAATGCTCCTGCTAATGTTTTAACTTATTATGAAACGACTGATTCTTTATTACAAGCTAGTGATGGTACTGCCTATGATACTAGAAAGTTAGAAGAAGGTATAGTAGGACCTAATACTTATACAGAACATACATTAAGACTTTGGATGGATATAGAGGCTCCTAATGAAATGATGAGAAAGAATTATGAAGCTAAATTAAGTGTATCTGCACAATTATATGCTTATAATGAAACACCTGTAAATGCTGTGACTTATTTAACTAATAAAGCAGCAAGTGATGATAGTTTAGTTTATGATGATGCAATAGATACAACAACAGAAACAAATAACAACTTAAGATTTGTGGGAGCTAATCCAGATAATTACGTTTATTTTAATGATGAATTATGGCGTATTATTGGGGTTATGAAAGATATAGATGGTGGTACTGTTAGTGGTGATAATGCTACTAGAGTTAAAATAATCAAAGCTACTGATATCGGACACTACCCATATTATGATGATTGTTTAGATGAAAATATGTCTTATGATAGTACAACCGATAAATGGGCATGTTCAAGTAGGAGATACAATAATAATTGGCCAAATAGTACAGCTAATGAAATATTAAATGATTTGTATTGGAATCGTAAAACTCATGTTCCATACAATGGATGGATGTATTTAAAAACAGGAGATCAAACAGCCTTTACATGGCAAGATTATAAAACCGAAAGCTTAGATTTTAGAAATAGTGGACTTAAAAAGGTTTATCAAAATATGATGGAAACTGCTACATATTATTTGGGAGGATATACTTGGGGAGATAGTGGCACTTACGATGGGCAAACAATGACGGGTAAAGAGTACTATACAGCAGAAAGAACTAATCAAGGAAATAATAGTGAACTAACCTGGACAGGGAATCTAGGCTTAATGTATCCAAGTGATTATGGTTATGCCTCAAGTGGAACAGTATCAGGAACAAGTTGTAGAAATATAGCACTTCGTGAATGGGATAGTAGTACCAATGCCCCTTGCCGAAATAATGACTGGTTATTTAATGGTGCATTCTCTTCATGGACAATGACTCCGCGTGCTGATCACTCCAACTATGTGGCTTCTGTCTATGCCAGTGGCTTTGTCGACTACAACACCACGTTTTATGGCTTTGCGGTGCGGCCAGTCCTTTATCTGAAGTCGACAATTAAAATAGTTGGAGGCAATGGTAAACAAGCTACTCCTTACAAACTTAGTTTATAATTATATTAATAGTAAAGTATGATGAAAATCATGCTTTTTTTTATGCCTTCGACACCGTTCGACAAGTTTTTGAAAGTGGTTGTGTTATAGTCTGATTAGAAAAGGGAAATAGTTGATTTACTAATCAATAGAAAAGAGGATAACACAATGAATAAAGCAAACAAATTAAAAGATAATTATTATAATGTAATTAAAGAAAAATTACTTGAGGATATAGCTTATAGTGCAATAAAAGATATGTCTAAAGAAAGACATAAAAGTCAAACTAATTATGATGTAGGTGAAATGTTAGCTCTAGCTGGAAAACATTATGGTGAGAACATCATAAAAGAATATTCAAATAAATTAACAAGCGAACTAAATAAAAACTACTCAATTACTACGCTAAAATATTATAGACAATTTTACTATTTTGCAAAAAGCCACTCACTGAGTGACCGTTTATCATACACTCATTATAAGGAATTATTAAGTATTAAAGATGAAGATAAACTTAATTATTATATAAATATTACGATAGAACATAATTTATCTGTTCGCCAATTGCAGGATAGAATAAAAACTAAAGAATATGAAAGATTAGATGAGGAAACTAAATTAAAACTAATTAATAAAGAAGATACTACTATTATTGATTTAGTACCTAATCCCATAGTTATAAAAAGTAGTAATATTAAAGATAAAGAACATATTAAGGAATATGCATTAAAAGAAACAATACTTGATGATTTAGATAATTTCTTATCTCAACTTGGAACTGGTTATACCTATGTTAGTAATAAATACAAAATAAAGATAGGTAATACTTTTAATTATATCGATTTGCTCCTATTTAATTATGAATATAATTGTTTCATAGTTATTGAACTTAAGGTTACTGAATTAAAGAAAGAACATTTAGGACAGATACAAGTCTATATGAATTATATAGATACTAATGTTAAAAAGATTTATCATGATAAAACTATTGGTATTATCTTGGTAAGAAAAGATAATAAGTACATAGTTAAATACTCTAGTGATGAACGTATTATATCTAGAGAGTATGAATTAGTTTAAAAAAATAGAGGGTTAAGTTGATTTACTAATCAATAGAAAAGAGGATAACACAATGAATAAAACCATAGATTTAAAAGATAATTATTATAATGAAATTAAAGAAAAATTACTTGATAATGAAATAAATAATAGAGTTAAAAACTATAGTAAGAATAAAAACGATTTGGATACTTACTATAATGTAGGTAAATTAATAGTTGAAGCTCAAGGTGGTGAAACTAGAGCTAAATATGGTGATGGTTTAATAAAAGAATATTCAAAAAAATTAATGAAGGAAATTGATAAAAAATATAGCTATAGAAATCTTATGCATATGAGAAAATTTTATTTAATATTTAAAGGTGAAAAAATGAACGCACTGCGTTCACATTTATCTTGGACGCATTATAGGATATTATTATCACTAAAAGATTTTGAAGCAATTAAATATTATATAAGAAAATCTATTAAACAGAACTTATCTTATAGGCAGCTGGAAGAATTAATTAAATTTAAAGAATATGAAAGATTAGATGATGATACTAAATTAAAATTAATTAATAAAGAAGATACTGCAATTACTGATTTAATACCAAATCCTATTGTAATTAAAAATGCTAATAATATTAGTAAGGATAATTTAAAAGAAAGATTCCTTCAACAAATGATTATGGAAGATATTCCAGCTTTCTTAAAAAGTTTAGGTACTGGTTTTACTTTCATTGACAATAAGTATAAAATAAAGATAGGAGATCATTTTAATTATATTGATTTATTACTGTACAATTATCAATGTAATTCATTTGTAGCTGTTGAGTTAAAGGTATCAGAATTAAAGAAAGAACATATAGGACAGATCCACGTCTACATGAACTATATTGATAATAATGTTAAGAACATAAATCAAAATGCAACTATTGGGATTATACTAGTCAGAAAAAATAATGAGTTTATTATGGAATATTGTAGTGATGAAAGAATTATATCTCGTGAATATGAATTGATTTAATTATTTGTTTGACAATGTAGGTATTTATACTATAATAATTCATACAGGAAGAGGTTGTTTTATGGAAGAATATAATGATTTAAAAAAGAAAATTGATGAATATTTATTAAGAGATGATGTTATAGAAACTGAAAATGTAATAAGTGCTTATACATTAAGTACATCAATGGAAGCTTTTGTTAGTGGTTTACGTTTTTTACGATATGATTTAACTGAAAATTTAAAAGATAAAATCAATAAAAATAGTTCATTATTAGAAAATATTAAAATGAATTTAACAAAAAAAATAGATATATGTAAATTAAAATGTAATAGTATTCATATAGATGCTGAAAATGATAGTTATCAGTTATCATTTAGTTTTAATTATCCATTAGAAAAAAGTAGTCTTAAAACTGACTTTTTAAGAATAGTTTATAAAGATAAAAATAGCCAAGAATTATATACTAAAGAATGGCCATTAGAAAATGAATTTATAGAAAAGTATTATTTAGAAATATTTGGTTTATTTGAACAAATTGAATATTATACAAAGCTAATTAATGGTGTTATGAATTTTTATTACAATGCTGCTGCTAATAATGAAATAAAAACTGAGTTATTTACTATTCAAACATCTTATAGTAGTTATGGGAAAAGTGATTTTATGATTTATGTAAATAAAGTAAATGATAAAAAGAATATTAGTAGTAATAATTATTACAATTATGGTTCGTTAAATCAATATATATATGATAACCGTGAACAATTATCAAAGAAAATAGCTATTAATATAAGTGATTTAAATAATATGGAAAAAAATGTAGTTAATGAAGTTAGAACAAAATGTAAAGGAAAATCATTAGCTAAAGTTTTAAATAAATAGGACTAAAAGAGTCCTTTTTTTCATACACTTTTTTAGGTGAAATAGATGAAGAAATTAATTGGTGTAGTATTATTTATATTTTTTATTAATTTAGCAAAAGTTAATGCTATTAGTGCTAGTAGTTATATAGTAATGGATTTAGATAGCGGAAGAGTAGTTAGTGGTTCTAACTACAATGAACCAAAATTGATAGCAAGTATTACTAAAATAATGACAAGTTATGTGGCAATTAAATATGGAGATTTAGAAAAGTTAGTAACGGTTGATGAAGATGTATTAAAAGCTTATGGTAGTGCTATTTATATAGAAGTAGGTGAAGAATTAACTCTAAAAGAACTATTATATGGCCTAATGCTTCGTAGTGGAAATGATGCTGCTATCGAGATTGCTAATGCTGTTGCTGGTTCTATGGAAAACTTTGTTTACTTAATGAACGAAGAAGCTAGTCGAATTGGTATGAAAAATACTAATTTTGTTAATAATCATGGTTTGGAAGAA
The DNA here is from genome assembly GCA_017484065.1 of Bacilli bacterium. Classification (GTDB taxonomy): domain Bacteria; phylum Bacillota_I; class Bacilli_A; order RF39; family UBA660; genus RGIG4822. The sequence goes on along the minus strand of JAFUTX010000003.1, from coordinate 10,847 downwards.
AATGATGGTTCTGCTAATAAATCAAGTGCATATGATATGGCTTTGATTACTAAAGAAGCTTATCAGCTAGCTAAATTTAGGGAAATATTTGGCACTAAAGAGAAAACGGTTAAAACAAATTATAAAACTTATCGTTGGATAAGTAAGAATAAATTAATTCATAAGTACGATTTCATAACTGGAGGTAAAACAGGATATACAGAAAAAGCTCGTCGTACATTAGTTACAACTGGTAGCAAAGATAATATCAATTTAGTTGTAGTAACTATTAATGATGGTAATGATTTTCAAGACCATATAGATTTATATAATAAATATTTTAATGAATATCATAGTGAGTTTGTCTTAAAAAAAGATGAATTTGATTTAACAGATGATAAGTATTATAAAAATTATAAACTATATATAAAAAATGATTATCGCGTTTCTTTAAAAAATGACAATAAAGATAAAGTAGAAATAAAGTATAATTTAAATAAAGATGATAATTTTATAGATAATGCTATTGTGGGAACTGTTGATGTTTATCTTAATAAAGAAAAAATACATGAAGAGCAAATATATGCTAAAAAGATAACTAATAATTCTAAAGAAAAAGTAAGACTAATAGATAAAATAAAAGGATGGTTTTCTTGGTAAGTATTATTTGGGTCTTTTTAATTGTAGCAGGTATTGTTTATGGTTTTTTTACAGGGAATATTGAAACTATTAATAGTAGTATTTTAACTAATGCTAAATCGGGATTGGATTTAATTATGCAAATACTTCCTATGCTAGTTTTATGGAGTGGATTAATGCAAATAGCAGAGGATAGTGGTTTATTAAATAAATTTTCTAATCTTTTATATCCGTTATTAAGTAAATTATTTCCTAGTTTACCTAAAGATAATCCAGCTTTAGGATATGTAGCTAGTAATATTGCTGCTAATGCAATAGGCCTTGGTTCAGCAGCTACGCCTTTTGGGTTAAAAGCAATGCAATGTATGCAAGAATTAAATGAGAAGAAAGATACTGCTACTGATGCTATGATTACATTTCTTATATTAAATACTAGTGGAGTTACAATTATACCTACAACAATAATAGCTATGCGCTCATCTTATGAAAGTTTAATGCCAACTGAAATAATTGTGACTAGTTTAATAGCTACCGTTTGTAGTAGTTTCTTTGGTCTACTTCTTGATTACTTTATTAGAAAGAGGAAACACTATTGAATTTTATTTCGATAATAATTATACCAATAATCGTATTTATAATAGTTACGTATGGAGCGTTTAAAAAGATTGATATTTATAATTCTTTTTTAAATGGAGCAAGTAATGGCCTAAAAACAGTATTTTCAATTTTTCCATCTATTATTGCTATGATATTTGCTATTAATATTTTTTTGGATAGTGGAGTAATTAATTTATTGTTAGGATGGATTACTCCGCTATTTAATAAATTAAATATACCACAAAGCATAGTACCAATGATGCTTTTAAGGCCAATTAGCGGTAATGCCTCTTTAGTAATTGTAGATCAAATATTTGCTAGTTACGGACCAGATAGCTTTGTTGGAAGATTAGCATCTACTATTCAAGGATGCACTGATACTACTATTTATGTTTTAGCTCTTTATTTTGGTAGTGTAAAAATAACTAAAACTCGTCATGCCTTATATAATGGTTTATTTGCTGATTTAATAGGTATAATAACTTCTATTATTGTTTGCTTATTGTTTTTTAGTTGACGTAAACCAGTAATTTATTTTACATTTTTACTTTTTTATTTTAATTATTGTGTTAGAATTACAATAGAGGAGGTATATATAATGAATCAAATTCAAAATGCTTGGGAAAATTGGATGGCTAGTATCCCAAATGTAGTAGCAGCATTAATATTATTATTGATTGCTATAATTTGTGCATTAGTTGTTAATATTCTTGTAGAAGGCGCATTTAATGTATTTAAACTTGATAAAGCATTAGATAAGACTGGAATGGAACAAGAACATAAGACATCTTTTAAATCATTTATAGCAAGATTATTTTCTTTAATTACTTTCATTTTATTTGTTCCTGGTATATTTGAAAAAGTTGGTCTTTCATCAGTAGCAACACCAGTTGTAACTATGTTGGATAAATTTTTATCTTATTTACCAGATATAACAGCTGCAGTAGTAATCTTAATAATTGGATTATTTATTGCTAAAGCAATTAGAGAATTAATAGTTCCTTTTCTTAAAAAGGTTAAAATTGATGAATATTTATCAAAAGTAGGAGTAGAAAGTAATAGTAAGACTTCATATGCAGAACTAATTGCTAATGTAGTATATGTAATAATTTTAATACCTATAGTTATTGCAGCATTAGATGCATTAAAAATCGATGCTATAAGTACACCTGCTATATCAATGTTAAATAGTGTACTAGTATTTGTACCTAGAATTATTATTGGTATTGCAATTCTATTTGTTGGTAGATTTATTGCTAATTTAGTTGGAGGCTTACTTAATAATGTATTAGTATCTATTGGTACTGATAAAGTAGCAAATAATGTCCTAAATGTTAGTGGTACAAAAGCTGATAAAGATTTTTCATTATCAAGAATTATTGCAGGTTTTGTTAAATTCTTAATTATAGTATTCTTTGCTGTTGAAGCATTAAATATCTTAAAATTAGATGTATTATCAAGAATAGGAAATACATTTATTGGTTATATGCCATTTGCAGTTAGTGCTATTATTATACTAGGTGTAACTATTCTTGTTGCTAATTACATTGAAACAGCCATCACAAATAAATTCTCAGATAGTAAAGTATTAGCTTTAATATTAAAAGTATTAGTAATTGTTATTGGAGTATTTATTACATTATATCAATTAGGTATTGCTTCTAATATGGTTAATTCAGCATTTATTATCGTTCTTGGAGCTTTTGCAGTAGCATTTGCCATTTCATTTGGAATTGGTGGAAGAGATTTTGCATCTCATATGCTTGCTAGATTAGAAAAGAAAATTGATAATCCAAGTATTAAAAAGGTAGTTAAAGCTGAAGTGAAAAATGAAGTTAAAGCTACGCCAAAAGTTGAAGTTAAAAAAACAGCTGCTAAAAAAACTAGTACTGCAAAAAAAACTAGTACTACCAAAAAAGCTAGTCCTAAAAAAACAACAACTAGTAAAAAGTAAAACGGAAGTATCCGTTTTTTTCTTTGGAAAAAGCTATCATATTTTAGTAATGTTTGATATAATTTATTATAGGATGTGGTGTAAGTGACAGAAACAATTAATAATATTGTAGAGAATAAGTTAGTTATTAATGTATTTCATTCAATTATAATTATTTTGATAAGTCTAATTATATATAATTCTATTAGTTATTTACTAAAGAAGAATACTAAAATTGACATGTTAAATACTAAGAAAAGTCAAACTAGTATTAAAATGATTAAAAGTATTATTAAATATTCTTTAATTATTATAACTACACTAATCGTATTACAAGTTAATGGGATAAATGTATCTAGTATGTTAGCAGGAGTTGGAATTATTGGTATCGTAATTGGTTTTGCTATACAAGATGCTTTAAAAGATATCATAAAGGGAATGGATATCATAATGGATAACTACTATCGAGTAGGAGATGTTATTAAATTTAATAATATAGAAGGTAAAGTATTAACTATTGGTCTTAAAACAACTAAGGTGGAAGATATGTATACAATGAATATAGTGTCTATATCAAATCGTAATATTGATCAAGTAGAAGTAGTATCTAATTTAATTAATATAGATATTCCTTTACCTTATGAATTAGCTTTATCTAAAGCAGAAAAAGTTTTAGATGAAATTGTTGATAATATAAAAGAGAGGAAAGTAGTAGATAAATGTGAATATCGTGGGGTAAATCATTTTGCTGATTCATCTATTAAATATCAAGTTAAAGTATATTGTAATCCACTAAAAAAAGTTCAAACTAGAAGAGATGCTCAAAGATGTATATTAGATACCTTAGAGAAAAATAAAATTAGTATTCCATATAATCAAATTGATGTTCATCAAAAATAGAAAAGAGATTATATAAAGTAGTTGACATAAGCGAATATTTATAATATGTTGTTTATGCGAGTAAAAAAGAAATATCTTTTTGCAAGGACACTGTCATTGATGGTGATCCTATTTTTTCTTTTTGAAATATTAATAAATTAAAAGTAATAAATTAAATCTCATTAATATATTGTATCTATATACAATATTTTTTTATTTGCTTATTCAACTACTAGTTTAGTGATTCTACTATTTAGTTATACTTTTATTCTTTATTTCATTATATAATTTCTAAAGAGGTGGAAGTATGTCGAAAAATGTTGTAATAGTTAGTGCAGTTTGGTGTGGCTCTTGTTTAATATTAAAAACACATCTTAAAAAGCTAAAAGAAGAATATCAAGAATTAGAAATAAAATATTTAGATTATGATTTTGATGAAGAAGAAGTATCTGGTTTAAACGTTTCAAATAAGTTGCCAGTTATAATTGCTTATAACGATAGTATTGAAATATCCCGATTGATTGGTGAGAAATCTTATGAAGAAATAGTAAATTTTTTAAAGGAGTGTAGTATTATATGAAAAGAAAAATAATTAATGTATTATTATTTTTACTATTATTGATACCATTTAATGTGAATGCTTTAGCAGATAATTATAAAGATGTTGTATCGAGTATTACTAAAACAGAAGTTGAAGAAAACAAAGTAAGTCTATATTTATTCTATGGAGCAGAATGTCCACATTGTGAAGAAGAAAGAGAATGGTTAGAAGATTTCAAAAAAGAATATAAAGATTATCTAAATATATATGAACTTGAGGTATGGCATAATAAAAGAAATCAAAAAAGCATGGCTAAAGTATCAGATGAGTTAGATGCTAATGCTGATGGTGTTCCATTTACAATTATTGGAGATAAATACTTTGTTGGATTTTCATCTACAACTAAATCACAAATTGAAAATGCAGTTAAAAGTTATGCTGGTTTAAGTGTCAACACTGATGAGATTAGTATTCCTTTAATAGGTAAAGTAAATATTAAGAATGTATCATTACCTATAGTTGCTATAATTCTTGGCTTTATTGATGGTTTTAATCCTTGTGCTATGTGGATATTATTATTTTTAATCAATATGTTATATGGGATGAAAGATAGAAAGAAAATGTGGATACTAGGATTAACGTTCTTATTTGTATCAGCATTAGTTTATTTCTTATCAATGTTAGGAATTAACTTTGTACTTGGTATAGCTACCATTTCATATATGAAAATAATATTAGGCATATTTATTTTGGGTACAGGTATTTACAACTTATATAAATATTTTAAAACTCGTAAAGAAGAGGTTGGATGTACAGTAGTTGATGATAAAAAAAGAAAGAAAATAATTACTCGAATAAAAAAAATAATGAGTAGTAAAAGCTTTATTCTTTCTTTAACTGGTATAATAGTTTTAGCTACTAGTGTTAATTTAATAGAACTTGCTTGTAGTTTAGGTTTTCCTGTGATATTTACAGAACTTTTATCAATTAATAGCATAACTGGTATTACTAAAATTATATATTTACTTATTTATATATTCTTCTATATGATAGATGATTTAGTAGTATTTGCTATCTCAATGGTAACTTTGCAAGCTACTGGTATAACAAATAAGTATAGTAAAATATGTAAGATAGTTAGTGCAATTATTATGATTATAATGGGGTTATTATTAATCTTTAAACCAGAGTGGTTAATGTTAAATTTCTAGGAGGAATATTATGATTTATTTAGATTATGCAGCTAATACACCTACAGATGAATTAGTATTAGAAGAGTATGTTAAAACAACAAAAAAATATTTTGCTAACCCAAATAGTAGACATCCACTTGGGGTTATAGCTAAAGAAAAAATAGATGAGGCATCTACTAGTATTGCTAAGTATTTTAATGCGGGAAAAGAAAGTATCATTTATACAAGTGGATCTAGCGAATCAAATAATTTAGTAATAAAGGGGATTGCTGAGTTTAACAAAAATAAAGGTAATAAAATAATTATTTCAGCAGTAGAACATTCAAGTGTGGTAGCACCTTGTAATTATTTAGCTACTTTAGGCTTTGATGTAAGTGTTATTCCTCTTAATAAAGATGGAGTAGTTGATTTAAATATTTTAAAAGAAGAAATTAATGATAATACAGTATTAGTTAGTATTTGTAGTGTTGATAGTGAACTTGGTACTATAGAGCCAATTGAAGACATAGCTAAGATTGTAAAAGAATATCCTAACTGTGTATTTCATACCGATGCTACTGGAGCAATAGGTAAAGTAGATATTAATTATGATAATGTTGATTTTATTACATTTGCTCCTCATAAATTCTATGGAATTAATGGTATGGGAGTATTAGTTAATAGAAATAATAAGAAATTAATTCCTTTAATACATGGAGGTAAGAGTACAACTATATATCGTAGTGGAACTCCGGTTGTTGCAAATGCTACTTCAACCTCATTAGCTTTAAACATAGCTATTAATAATTTAGAAAAAAGAAAAGAGTATATTAAAAGATTAAATGATAAATTAAGAACTGAGTTAAGCAAATTAAATTGTATTCATATTAATAGTCCTAAATCTAGTATTCCTAATACATTGAATATCAGTTTAATTGATAGAAATACTAAAGATATTATGAAAGAATTAGAAAAAAAAGATATTTATTTATCTACTACTACTGCTTGTAGTATGGAAGGTATGCCATCTAAGTCAGTTATGGCTATTACTAATGACATAAACTTAGCTAGTAATTCAATAAGAATAAGTTTATCACATTTAACTACTGAAGAAGAAATAGATAAATTCTTAACAATATTTAAAGAAATACTTTAATATTTATAAAAATGTTAAGCCTGGTTGACAAATTTCAAATGTTAATTGGTAGTGCGCAACTAACTTCAAATGGTATAGTTTGAGCGTGAGGTGAAAGAAAAATGAAAATTAATGAAAAAATTTATTCATTAAGGAAAAGTCAAAATTTATCACAAGAAGAACTTGCTGATAAATTAAATGTATCAAGACAAACAGTGTCTAAATGGGAATTAGGAGTTAGCTCTCCAGACTTTGATAAAATAGTACCTTTATGTGAAGTATTTGGAATAACTACTGAAGAATTATTACGAGATAACAAGTTGTCAGATAATAATACTTTAGAAGAATCTAAACCGGATACAACTAAAGCATTATTAATATGTGGTGCAATATTCTTATATTTCATTGCCGTTGTATCCATAATCTTTGGAGAAGAATATCTTCATTTAAATGATGGAATAGTAGTATCAATATTTTTAATAATATGTGGTTTAGCTACAATTATGATAGTATATGCTTGTATGACTAGACCAAGTAACAAGAAAGAATTAAAGGAAGAAGAAAAGAATACTAATCCAGTGTTAAAAACAATTAATAGCATAGTTACATTATTAACTACTTGTATATATTTATTAATTAGTTTTATTACAATGGCTTGGCATATTACTTGGATAATATGGGTTATATATTCAGCTATTATTAAAATTATAGAATTACTATTTAGTTTAAAGGAGATTAAAAAAGATGAAGAGTAGAGGTTTAACTATATTTTTAATTGTTTTATTATTTATTATTGCTGTAGGTTTAAGTGGAGGATTAGCATTTTTACTTATTAAAGGAAATAACTTTAATTTTAGTTTTAATATAGGTAATTCTAAAATGGAAGTAGTTGATTCTTTAAAAGTTAACTATACAGATGTTGCTAAAATTATTTTAAACTTATCTAGTACTGATATTGAAATAAAAGAAAGTACAGATGAAATGATATTAATTGAATATCAAAGTAATCAAGATAATAATGGAAAAATAGAATATAAAGATAATATAATAATTATTGATGAAGAAAAGGCTAACTTATCTTGTGTTGGATTTTGTAATTCTAATAGAAAAATAGTACTTTATATTCCAGAATATTATGATAATGAATATGATTTAACTACTACAAGTGGTGATATATTATCAAATATTGATTTTAATAAAGCAACTATAAGTTCTAATAGTGGAGATATTTCTTTAAAAGAAGTTAATAATATTAAAATAAATACCACAAGCGGAGATATCAAACTTACTAATATAAATAATGCGGTTAATATTACAACTATTAGTGGAGATATCTTAATTGATAAAATGATGATAAAAGACAACTCTAGTATTAAAACAACAAGCGGAGATGTTATAATTAGTGATAATCAATCTGTTTGCTATATTGAAACTAAAACAACAAGTGGCGATGTAAGTATCAATAATAATAATCGAAAAAGTGATATAGTTTTAGATATAAAAACAACAAGCGGAGATATTAGTGTTAGCTAATCTCTTTTTTTATTGACAACAATTTTTTTTAAATATTATAATTATGTTGTTAGAAAGCAGAGAGGAATATGAAAAAATTGATTAAATATATATTGTTGGCACCTATTATCTTAATAGTATTTGTATTAGTAGGATTTTTTCTTTTAGTATTATTTTATAAACCATTTGGTGATTCTTTAAGTAGAGCTGATAAGGAAGATTATGCTAAGCGTTCATCCATATTCAAAAACGGAAAATTTCAATCAGCATCTTTTAATGATAATTTTGTTGATCAATATAAAGATAGAAAAGATAATAAAGGTAGTGTACCAGTTGATGAAATACCAGTAGTTGATTATAAATATACGAAAGCTAGTAAAGATGATATTTATATGACTTGGTTTGGACACTCAAGTTCATTAATTCAAATTGATGGTTTAAATATTTTAACTGATCCTATCTTTGAAGATAGATCAAGTCCATTTTCTTTTGTTGGACCTAAAAGATTTAGTAAGATACCTGTGAGTATTCAAGATTTACCTAATATCGACGTAGTTTTACTAACACATGACCATTATGATCATGTAGCATACAATACTTTAAAAGAATTAAAGAATAAAGTAGCTAAATTTATTGTACCTTTAGGTATTGATAAAGATTTAATTAAATTTGGTATAGATAAAGATAAAATTCAAAATATGGCATGGTGGGAAGAGACTAAAGTAAAAGATTTAACTATTGCTTGTACACCAGCACAGCATTTTTCCGGTAGATTTATTTTAGATGGTGGTAATGCCTTATGGTCTTCTTGGATAATTAAAAGTGATAATTATACTATATTTAATAGTGGAGATACAGGTTATTCAAATCATTTTAAAGAAATTAGTGAAAAATATGATATAGATTTTGCTATGCTAGATGGAGCACAATATAATGAAGCTTGGCATAGTATCCATATGTTCCCAGAAGAATCAGTTCAAGCTACTATTGATTTAAAAGCAAAAGTTTCGATGCTTGAGCATTTTGGAGCGTTTGTTTTATCAAATCATTCATGGGATGATCCTATCAATAGATTTAGTATAGAAGCAAAAGAAAAAAATATTAATTATATAACTCCATTAATTGGAGAAACTGTTAATTTAAAAGAATATCAAAACTATCAAACAGAGTGGTGGAAGGATATTAAATAATGAAAGGTTGGTTTTAATGAGTATATTTTATTCTTACGGATTAAAAAGGGGTACTGATCATTATCAAGATGATCATGAAATATTAGTTAATATAGAAACGCTTGATGAAGAAAATATTTACAATATTAAAAAAGATGATTTAATATTAATTGGACGTTTTTTATTAAATGGTGATTATGATAGTCCATATCCTTCAATTAATGAAATAAGAAGTATGTATTATGAATTAATTAGACAGGGTAAAGATAATGTTAATAATGAATTAATTAAAAGATATGGTGCTACTAAGTATACTGACAATAAGTACATATTTAATAATCCATTAATTTTGGAGAATTTAACTACAGATAATGAAATTAGAATATATGATTATTTTAATGAGTATAGAAAAAGAAAAGTATTAAGAAAATAATGAGGGATATCTTATAAAAGGTATTCTTTTTACAACAAAAAATCATATAATAATATGAAAGGAATTATACAAATGGTACAAAATAAAAATGATTTAAGAATTCTATATTCGTATGGCATTAATAATTCTGGTGAAGAAATATTAATCGATTTAGAAACATTGAAAGATACAATTAATGATAAAGATAATTGTTTTATTATAGTAGGTAGTTTAAATGATAATAAAACGTTTAATAAACCATTACCTTCAATTGATGAAATAAGAGATTTATTTTTTCTTTATCAAAAATGTAATGAAGGTAATGTTGCTAATTCATTTCATGCTTTAGTATATAAATATGCAGCTATTAAATGTGGAGCTAATCGGTTTATGTTCAATAAATGTTTACAAGCTGAAAGATTAATAGATAGTGATGAAATAGATATATATAATAAATATAATAGTAATTACGGTTTATCTTTAAAGAGATAGATTATAATAATCAGTATCTTTTTGTCGAATTATTATACTTGTTATTTATCTGATTTTAAACTTAACTTATGTTTCAATTAGTAGTATAATTTGATAATTTTGAGTGATTTTGATTAAAAAATCACTTTTTTTAGTTATATTTAAAGAAATTTAACTAAAAATAGGGGGATTTAAGATTTTTTTGACTATATGAATAGTAGAGGGATAATTTATTATCTCTAATATAAAATGAAAGGAGGAAACGATTATGCCAAAAGAAAAAAGTACTTTTTTAACTTGTAAGTCAGATAGAGTATTTAGAACTATATTTTGTAATAGAGAACATCCAGATTTAATGATTGGATTATTAGAGAGAATACTTCAAGAAAAAATATATAGTTTTGAATT
>JAFUTX010000002.1 GCA_017484065.1 Bacilli bacterium | reverse complement strand
TTATGGTTTATGTTGGTAAAAGTGTACTTGATTTAAATGATCAAGAAAGATATTCTCCACTTGTAACACCAGAGGAAGATATTATGTTATTAAAAAATACATATAAACATGTTGGGTTAGAAGAGGGACGTGCAGAAGGTCAAGAACAAAAAGCTAAAACAACTGCGCTTAATATGTTAAGAGAAAAGTGCGAAATTCCGTTTATAGCACGCATGACAGAATTAAGTGAACAAGAAGTAAAAAATTTACAAGCTACATTATAGAGTAAGAAGAAAAATTCTTGCTTTTTTCTTTATAAAAAAATATTTAAGTGTTATACTAAAACTAGGTAGTAAAGAGTGTGTGTAGTATGAAGAAGTTATTGATGTATTTAAAAAAACATATAGTTTTTAGTATTATTCTATTAGTATTTATTATACTGGGTTTATCTTTTAGCTTATATAAATTGTTAAAACATGATGTAAAACTAGATTTAAAAGGAGATAATAGTGTTACCTTATCCGTTGGTAATGATTATCAAGATTCTGGATTGATTATTACTGATAATGGTAAAGAAGTAAAAAAAGAAGATATTAAAATTGAAGAAAAAAGTAATGTAGAAACAGATAAACTTGGTGAATACAAAGTTACTTACAAAGTAACATATAGAGGTAAATCTTATGATATAGAACGTATTATTAAAGTTGTAGATGATGTAAATCCAGAAATTACAACAAATGTAGAAGAAATAGTAAGAGATTATTGTACTAAGAAAGATACTACTAATTTAGAATATACTGCCAATGATAATTATGATGGTGATATAACTGATAAAGTTACTAAAGAAGAAATAGAAGATAATTATAAATTAAGTGTAAGTGACTCAAGTAATAATGAAACAGTTAAGAATATACTAATTAAATATAGTGAAAAACCTCAAGATTCTATTGTGTTAAATGGTAATGCAACAACTTATATAACAGTAGGTGCTTCTTATAATGAACCAGGAGCTTATATAAAAGATGGTTGTGGCGCTAAATTAAATGATGAAGTAGTTATTAGTGGTAATGTTGATACAAATACAGCTGGAGATTATATAGTCACTTATACTAGTAAAAATAATAATTCATTATTAAAAACAAGAAAAGTTATCGTCTATGTTCCAAAAACTACAACAAATAATGGTGGTGGTAAAACCCTATATTTAACTTTTGATGATGGACCTGGTATTTATACTCAACAAGTTTTAGATACTTTAGCAAAATACAATGTTAAAGCAACTTTCTTTGTTACTAATCAATTCCCTAAATATGTTTATCTAATTGGTTCAGAGCACAACGCTGGCCATGCAGTAGGAGTACATACTTATACTCACGCATGGAATGTATATGATAGCGTAGAAAATTACTTGGATGATTTTAATAAAATGAATTCTGTGGTTGAGAAATATACTGGTAGTAGAACAAGAATATTTAGATTTCCTGGAGGATCATCAAATACTGTTAGTAAGAAACATTCAGCAGGAGTTGTAACTAAAATTGCTAATCGTATGACTAATGATGGTTATGTCTACTTTGATTGGGATGTATCTAGTGGTGATGCATCTAACGCTTCATCTACTCAAATCTATAATAATGTAATAAATGGTGCTAAAAGATGTAGTGAATGTGTAATATTAATGCATGATATTAAGAAAAATACCGTTAATGTATTAGATCAAATGTTAAGTACTTTAACTAGTAGTGGGTATAATTTTGGAACACTTAATACTAGTAGTCCAACTGCTCACCAAAGAATAGCTAATTAAGGATTATAATATGATATTAGTAAGTGCTTGTTTAGTCGGATTAAATACTAAATATAATGGTGGCAATAATTTTGATGATAAAATATTTGAACTAGTAAAAAAAGGAGTAGCTATTCCAATCTGTCCTGAACAGTTAGGAGGATTATCTACTCCGAGACTTCCATCTGAAATAATAAATAATAAAGTTTATAATAAAAATAATAAGGATTTAACCAGTAATTTTGTTAAAGGTGCAGAAGAAGTTTTAAAATTAGCAAAAGAATTAAATATAAAAATTGCTATATTAAAATCAAAAAGTCCTTCTTGTGGTAAAGGTATTATTTATGATGGTACATTTAGTAGTAATCTAACAAATGGTAATGGAATTACTACTCAGTTATTAATAGATAATGGAATAGAAGTTATTTCAAGTGATGATGATAAAAAAATAGAAGAGTTATTAAATAACATTTAACTCTTCTATTTTATATTATCTGAATCTAATAATTCATTAGGTTTAACATTTAAACCAATTGCTATTTTTTCTATTGTATCAATGCTTACTTTTCTTGTGTTTCTTTCAATTTCACCGATGTAATTTGTAGATAGGTCAGATAATTCTGCTAACTTTTCTTGACTCAAGTTAGCTTCTTTACGATACTTTATCATATTTTTAATAAATACATCTCTTAACTTCATTAATACTTCCTCTCATAAATATCCTAAATTTTAAATTATTCAATAACAACCAACTACTGTGTTGGTTAAAATTGGTAATTATTCGCTATTAGAAAATAATTATTGCATTTTTGCAACAATTTTTGTATCTTTGAATTGAGAGGAGTAATATATGGATAAGGAAAAATGTGGTAAATTTATCGTTGAGTTAAGAAAAGAAAAAGATATAAGTCAATATAAATTAGCAGATATGATACCAATAGATAGAACAGCAGTATCTAAATGGGAACGTGGTATAAACTTTCCGGATTATGCATCACTTGAAAGATTGTGTGAAATATTTGAAGTAACACCTAACGAAATTCTTTATGGTGAAAGAAAAACAAAAGAAAATGCTGATAAGTTAAAACAAATACCAATTGAAATTATGAAGGAAGATCATAAGAAATTCAAAAAGTATCAAAAAATATTTATAGGCTTAATAATTACAATTTTTGTACTAGCATTTGGATTCTTAAGTTATTATTTTATTAATTCTTATAATTCAATAAAGGTGTATATCGCAACTAGTAATAGTCCAGAAACTTTGAATGTAAAAAATGGTATATTTATTATTTCAAAAAGAAAAATGTATTTAGAAATTGGAGAAATAGAATTAAATAATGAAACTTATGTCGGAAATGTAACATTATATTCTCAAATTGACGATAAAAAGGAAATCTTATATGAAGGTGACAGTAGTGTAATCATAATTGATTTATATGGTTATAATGAATACTTTGATTTTGATAACATTGATAAAACTTTGAATAATACTTATATAATGATTGAAAAGGACAATAAACAATATAGTGTTAAAATAGACTTTGTTAGGGATTTTGTTAATGATAATTTTTTATTTAATAAAACCGAACCTGAGATAATAACTGAAGATGGTTATGAAGAAAGTGTTCATGATATCCCAAAATATATAAAAGATAATTTTAAATATGATAAAAAAGAAAACAAATATTATTATGAGAGTAAAAATTTAAATATGTATTATTTGCCTACAGGAAACACTTTTTGGGCAGAAGAAAATAATAACAATAAAGTGTATAATTGGTTATACTTATTAGGTAATAATTATTTAAGTTTAGATATTAATAATAAAATAGAATTTTCAGAAGTTGATATTACCAAAGAACCAAATAATGAATATGTTAAATACTTTAAAGAAAAATTTATTGACAAATATTTAAAATAATACAATACAATAGTGGTGGAGATATTCAAGCTCTACCATTTTTTTATACAAATATTTATACTTGAAACATAGAAAGGAGTAAGAAAGTGAAAAAGAAAAGTTTAGTTTTAGCTGCAGCTATATGTACAATTGCTTTTCCAACTATTAGTAAAGCGGATGAATGTTTCTATACTAATACTAATAATGTATGTTTTAGTGAAGAACAATATGATTTTGTAACTAATATGTACTATGAAGGCTATCAAGATATTATGAATCAAGCAGATATAGATTTCTTTGATGATTCTGTTTTTGATAGTAGGGTAGAAAAAGAAACTTATTATGAATACTTAGATGGAACTATGGGTACAACTCATTCAACTGCTAACAAAAAAGTTGAAATATCTAAAGCAACTGGCGGGAATACATATCTTACTACTGTTGCTACTTGGTTTAATAGTCCATCAACTAGAAGCTATGATGTTATTGGTGCTTATTTAAGCGGCCCAACATTAGTTAATACTGGCTCTGCTTATGCTACTGCAACTGGTGGAACTAATAATGGAACTGGTACACAAATTCAAACTCATGGTTTTGGTACTAGTGTTAAATTACCTAGTGGTAGTAGTGTTAGAGTTGTTCAAACTTTCAGTGTAAGTGGATCAGGTACAGTATATGCAAGCTATCAACATGCTACATCTTCTATCTCATTAGCTAATAGTAAGAAATACAATATAGCTTATAGTGGATATGGACATGTATTCTCATTCTATGGTGCAGCTAGTGGCGTATATGATGGCATGGGTGGCGTAGATATTGCAGTTTAATATCCTATTAATTTAAATACTAAGTTTTAATTATATTCTAGAAAGGTAAGGCTATTTTTAAAATGACAAATAAAGAGATTTCTGATTATTATTTACGACGACTAAGGGATAAATATTCCCTAACTGGTGCTGAATTGCAAAATATAATTGAATCTCGCCGCAATTCTAGTATCCATAAAAATAGCCCTTACCATGATATTGAACATATAATTAGAATAAGTAATAGAACTAATAGAAGTATTACTGAAATATTTGAAAAAGAATATATTTTTTAAAAATATTATTTTGTTACTACTCAAAAATTCATTTAAAAGATAGTATAATTGTGTACTATCTTTTTTGATGTTATAATCTCTTTTAGAGGGATTCATTATGAGAGATTTAAAGGATAATTTAAAATATAGAAAAATTAATTATGAAAAGCTAGAAGAGTATGGTTTTAAGAAAGATAATAGTAGTTTTTCTTATCAAGAAAACATATTAGATAATAAATTTTGTGTTAATATAACTATTGATAACGATAAGATTAAATCTAAACTAATAGAAAATGCTATAGGTGAAGAATAT
This sequence comes from Bacilli bacterium, assembly GCA_017484065.1. Classification (GTDB taxonomy): domain Bacteria; phylum Bacillota_I; class Bacilli_A; order RF39; family UBA660; genus RGIG4822. The sequence continues at coordinate 19,383 of JAFUTX010000002.1, read as the reverse complement.
ATCCTAGTTGATATTAAAAATGCAACTGGAGAATATGTCGGAAAAGTTAATGAAGCTTACGAAAAAGTAATTAATGATTTTGTTAATAATTGTAGTGTAAGTGAAGTATATAAAAGTATTATTACTTATCAAGTTATTGATTATATAAAAAGTAAATATAATGAAATACCGGAATACTTATGGAAAGATGATAATCAAACTGGGGTATTTAGACATAAAGAAGATAATAAATGGTATGGAATTATTATGGTTATACCTAAAAATAGACTAGGATATGATAGTAATGAAGAGGTAGAAGTAATTAATATTAAGAATAATGAAGTAGATAATATTATCGGAAAAAATAATATATTTCCAGCTTATCATATGAATAAAAAATATTGGGTATCTATATTATTAGACGAAAATGTTAATATAAATTATATTTACGAATTAATTGATAAAAGTTATAACTTAACTAAAAAGAAGAAAAAATCCTAAAAATCTGATTATTTTAAGTAAATATATCTTGTATTATCAATTTTTTTTTGCTAAAATAGCATTGGCTTTAGAAAGCAAATACGCATGAATGATGATTAATGTTCCTAGTGCCTAAAAATAGGTGGAATATTTAAGGTGATTCATTCAGAGGTAAATAACGAAAGGAGAGATTTTTTATGGCCGTTGTTTCAATGAGTAATTTATTGGAAGCAGGAGTTCATTTTGGACATCAAACAAAAAGATGGAATCCAAAAATGAAAGAATTTATTTTTACTGCAAGAGATGATATTTATATTATTGACTTGCAAAAAACTCAAGCAAAGATGGAAGAAGCTTATGCTGAGATTAAATCTATTGCAGAGAATGGAGGAACATTCCTATTTGTAGGAACTAAGAAACAAGCTAGTGAAGTAGCTAAAGAAGAAGCTATTCGTTCTAATTCATTCTATGTAACAGAAAGATGGTTAGGTGGTACTTTAACAAACTTCCGTACTATCAGAAGAAGAGTTAAAAGATTAGAAGAAATCGAAAATATGGAAAAAGATGGTACTTTCGATTTACTACCTAAAAAAGAAGTTGTATTACTTAAGAAAGAATACGAAAAATTAAATAAGGTATTATGTGGTATTAGAGAAATGAATAAATTACCACAAGCTATGATTATTGTTGATCCTAAAAAGGAAATCAATGCTATTCATGAAGCTAGAAAATTAAAAATACCTGTATTTGGTGTTGTTGATACTAACTGTGATCCAGATGACGTAGATTTTGTTATTCCTGGTAATGATGATGCAGTTCGTTCAGTAAAAGTTATGTTAGGAGTTTTAGCTAACGCTATATGTGAAGCTAATGGTTTAGAAATGGTTGATTATTCAACTGAAGAAGAAAAGAAACCAGCTCAACCAAAAAAAGCTGCTAGTGAAAAAACTACTGAAAAGAAAGCTGCTCCTAAAAAAGAAGTAGAAAAGAAAGAAGCACCAGTTGTAGAAGAAAAAGAAGCAGATAAAGAAGCTGATGATTTATCTAAAAAAACATTAGCTGAATTAAAAGCTATGGCAAAAGAAAACAACATTAAGGGTTATTCAACAATGAAAAAAGATGACCTTATTAATGCATTAAGTGAATAAAAGGAGAATAAAAATGGAAATTACAGCAAGTATGGTAAAAGAATTACGTGAATCTACAGGAGCAGGAATGCTAGATTGTAAAAAAGCATTAACTGAATCTGATGGAGACATGGATAAAGCAGTTGAATGGTTAAGAGAAAAAGGTATAGCTAAATCAGCTAAGAAAGAATCAAGAATTGCTGCTGAAGGTTTAGCAAATATCTTTGTTGATGGAAATAAAGCAGTTATTTTAGAAGTTAATTCAGAAACTGACTTTGTTAGTAAGAATAGTGAATTCCAAAAATTAATTGATACTATAGGTAAAGCTATCTTAGCTAATGGTGCTAAAACTATGGAAGATGCACTTGCTATTAAATTAGATGAAGGAACAGTAGAAGATTTAATTATTTCTAAAACTGCAACTATTGGTGAAAAATTATCATTTAGAAGATTTGAATTAGTTGAAAAATCAGATAATGAAAATTTTGGAGCTTACTTACATATGGGTGGAAGAATTGCAGCTTTAACTGTAGTTGAAGGTGCTAGTGAAGAAGTAGCTAAAGATGTTTCAATGCAAGCAGCAGCTATGTATCCTAGATATGTATTTAAGAAAGATGTGCCACAAGACGTAGTAGCTAAAGAAAGAGAAATCTTAAAAGAACAAGCTATGGAAGAAGGAAAACCAGAAGATATAGCTATTAAAATGGTTGAAGGTAGATTAAATAAATTCTATAAAGAAGTATGTTTAACACTACAAGCATTTATTAAAGATGGAGATTTATCTGTTGAAAAATATGTAGCTAATAATGGTGGTAAAGTAGTTAAAATGATTCGTTATGAAGTAGGAGAAGGTATCGAAAAAAGACAAGATAACTTTGCTGAAGAAGTAATGAACCAAGTTAATGGTAACTAAGAGCATAATGCTCTTTTTATTTTGTAAGAAATTTATTAACTTTACTTTTAAATACACTTGTGTTAGTATATTCCTACCTACTAAGGAGGAATATGTATGATAAAACAACCCAAAAACATAATAGTAAAAATTGGAATAACGCCATCCGAAGCACCATTTAGAATAACATGTTTAAGAACATTCTTATATATAACTGCTATCGCAGAAAACAATGCAATTAAAGGAGGAAAAAGTAAAGTTATATTTCAAATAGATGATACAAATGCAGCTAAAAGAAAGCACTCAAATGAAGAAATATTAGAATTTTACAATATGATAGGAATATTACCATTTGAACATTCAGAAGTAGAAATCACATGTCAAACTGATATAAAAGATGAATGTAAAAAATACTTCAATATATTAGATAAAAAGGGATTTATCATTTATAATAAAGATGGTACATGTGCATTTGATATAAATAAATATATAGAAGTATTTGGAACTAATATAGAAGTAAAAGAATTAGTAAGCGGAAATACTAATTTTGATGCTAGGAATTTAACAGATAAAGGAACAGTAGTAATAAGAAGATCAGACGGATCATTTTTATATAACTTTAGTTCAGCAATAGATATTATTTATTGGAAATTTACTACAATAATAAGAGGTAATAACAAAATGTCTAGTGCAGCATTTCAAAATATGTTTATTAATTCATTAGATATTGAAACACCATGTTATTTCCATTTACCATTATTATTAGAAGAAAAGAAAGAAAACGAATTCAATGTTAATGCTAAATCAAGTATAAAAGATTTATTTAACAGCGGTTTTTCATACATGCCAGTATTAAATTATATCTTAGGAACAGGGTATGGAGATCAAATGGATCATTATAATTCATTAGAAGAATTTAATAAACAATTTGAAATAAATAAGTTACATAAAACAAATGCATATTTTGATTTTAATATAATGAAAAAACAATGCAATCGATTCTTTCAGCAAAAAATGAGCTATGAAGAATACTATAATCAATTATTAAGACATATAAAGCTAATGGGATGGGAAGAAGATATGTTAAAGTATTCAATGATAGGATATGAACATCGACTTAGTCCTCAAAAAATATACCAGTTATATAATCAATTAAGAGTTAACCATTTTGATGTAATAGTAGATGAAATCACGAAAGATAAAATAATAACTATTATTGATTCATTATTAATAGATTATCAAAGTACTATTAATGCATTATTAGAAGATAAACAACATAAAAAAGAAAATTTAAAACTAGTAAAATATATATTATCAGGTTATTTTGATGGCTTGGCTTGCGATGTATATAAGAGTTGTTATAATGAAGAAGAATATAAAAAAAGATTAATATTAGTAAAAGAAGATTTAGAAAGGAGCAACATTTAATGAAAATAGGTATAATTGCTCCAGCTAATTCAATTATTGGAGAAAAAAATATTAATATATTTAATGAAGCATTAAAATTATTAGAGAAAAATGGATTTGAGGTGATAATAGGTAAAAATGTATTTTCAGATAGTGAATGTTATTGTGGAACAATAGATGAAAAAATAGAAGATATATATGAGGTAGCTTTAAAAGCTAAATATATAATATGTGCAACTGGCGGAATTAACTCAAATAACATTTTAAATAAATTAGATTTCAATAGAATAAAAGAAAATGTCTTTATTGGCAATAGTAATCCAATATTACTATTTAATGCGTTATATAGTATAAATAAACAAGTATCATATATCGGCCCTAATATAAAAACTATAGGTAAAAACAAATCACAATTTATGATAGATTGTATAAAAGTTATTACCAATGGAAATAATATTATATTAACAGAAGAACCAAATATAATTATTAACAAAGGAACTGGTACAGGCATTGCATATGGTGGTAACATTCAATCTCTAAGAAGAATATTAGGAACAAAATATTTTCCTAAAATAGATAATTCGATTATTTATTTAGAAGCTGATCCAACTGAAACAAATCATACAGAATATAAAAGCATAATTAATCAATTAATACAAAATAACATATTTGAAAAATGTAATGGATTAATAATAGGAAAATATGATGATATAGATTTTATAAAACAAATATATAAAGATTTTAAAATGCCAATTATCATTTGTAATAATCTAGGTCATAATGTAAATAATAATACATTACCAATTGGTAAAGAAATAAAAATAAATGAAGATGGAAGTATTGAAGTACTATGAAAAGTATAATTGATTATATAGAATCAAATTATAACAAAAAAGATATAGCACATATATATTCTATAATTTTAAGAGCAAATACAGAATTAACAAAACAAAATAATAATAATAATATATCATTTGAATTAAAACAAACTGATAACTTTATTATTAAATATGATAAATGTTTTAAATTAATATTTGATAATAAAACATTTACCGCCAATGATTTAAATGATCTAATAGATTATATATATAACTACTATGAAAAAGAATATCCAATAAATTATGATTACAGATTAATAGATCCAATATACTTTTCTTTATTTTTCTATGACTTATTAGATAAAATAATAATGGTTAAAGAAGATATGATAAATATAAAAAATATTAGATTATTAAGATATAAATCAGAACCAGTTACTATAGAAAAATCTGAAAGATATAAAGCGTTAGTAGATAGAAATTATAAAATGTTTTCGCCATTTAAATCAAATTCAATTTTTGAAACACCAGAAGAAAGATTAAATAATATATTAAAAAGTATAAAAGATAAAGGATATGGATACGATAATCAGGTAGCGATATTTTATAATGATGAACCATATATAAGAGATGGCCAGCACAGAGTATCAGCAGTAAAGTATTTAAACGGTGATATAGATATAAAAATAATAAGGTTTTATTTAAAAGGTGATTATTTCTATGAATAAAGAAAAATTAAAAACGAAAAAAATATTAGTAGGCATATGTGGAATAGGTAATGGGCATATTAATAGACAAATATGTGGAATAAAGGTGTTGTTAAAAAATAATTATGAAGTGTTAGTAGCAACAGAATCTTGTAAAATACAAACGATAAAAGATACATTTAAAAATGTAAAAGTAATAGAGTTAAACATTCCATGGATAGTATGTAATGAAAATGGGTTTGATTTTAAAGAAACATTAAATAAATATAATGATATAGATTTGTTTAAAAAATTTTTAGAATTTGGAAATAAAATAGAACAATCATTAAATGGGAAACCAGATTTAATAATATCAGATTACGAACCTAATGTAGCACAATATGCTTATGCAACTTGTACTCCGTTAATTACGATGGAACAACAATCTAAATTTTTATATTTGGAAGAATTAAAATTAAAAGAATATTCGATTAAAGAAGAAATATACAGAATAAATTATTTCTTTCCTAAATTCGATAAGAAGATAATATCTTCGTTTTTTCCAATAGATATAAAGAATAATAAGATTGTTCAAGTTTCACCAATTATTACAGAAATTAAAAGAAAAAAAATTAAAAAAGACTTTATAATAGTATATTTATCCCCATATTCAGATTCGGATAAATACGATAAGTTAATCAATATATTAGGTGAAATAAAAAATATTAATTTTAAAGTGTATAGTAAGAATTATGAAACATATATAAATAGATTTAATTTTATTAATGTAGAATTTTCTAATTTTAATAAAAATTTTAAAAAAGATATTTCACAAGGTTCTGCATTAATAACTACAGGTGGACACCAATTAATAAGTGAGGCTATATCAATAGAATTACCATTGTATGTAATTCCGTTAAATACATATGAACAACATTATAATGCTCATATGGTAAATTATTATAATTTAGGAAGTAACAATGTATTAACAAAGGATAATATCATAGATTTTATAAGCAAAAGAGAATTATATAGAAATAATATAAAAAAATATAAAGATAAGTATTATACAAAAAAATGGGAGAATACATTTATCGATACAGTAAAGGAATTATTAAATCACAAATAATATAAATTTTAATTCGTAATAAAAAAATATGTAGCTAATAATGGTGGTAAAGTAGTTAAAATGATTCGTTATGAAGTAGGAGACAAGATAACTTTGCTGAAGAAGTAATGAACCAAGTTAATGGTAACTAAGAGCAGTAATGCTCTTTTTATTTTGTAAAAAATATGTCAAAGAAACAGAGAAATGTAATTAAAGTATAAATAACTTGGTATAATAGATAAAAGGTGATGAGTGTGGCTAAACAAATTAGAAAAAGAAAATATCGTAGTCCGTTATTTTTTAGATATTTAGCATATGTTTTATTATTTGTATCAATAGTATGTCTATTTGTACTTTTTAGAATGGATATAATACCAACTAAGTATTATATTGTTATTTGTGTTGTTGTAGTACCATTAGTCCTTCTATTAATGAAAATACTATTAAATAGAGGTAAGTTAAAAAGAGTGGTAGCTAGTTTAATATCATTTGTATTAATTATAGGAATGATTTTAATATCTTTTTATGGAAATAATACAATTAACTTTTTACAAAATAATTTAGGTATAATGAATAGTTATAAAATTCACAATTATCAAGTCCTTGTATTAAATAATAGTTCTTATAAAGATATTGATGATATTGAAAATAAGAAAATAGGTACTTTAGAAAATGTTAATAATGAAGATGAAGGATTAAAAGAAGCTATTAAAAAAATTAATAAAAAGATTAAAGTTAAATATGAAGAAAAAGATGATGCTATAACTTTAGTTAATAGCTTATTAGATAGTGATGTAGATGCTATTTTAATAGAAGAATCACAACTTGCATTAGTGACCGAAGAAGATAATACTATTACAAATAAAATTAGAAAAATATATAGTTTTGAAATTAGAATAAAAGAAGAGAATACAACTAATGATATTGATATAACTAAGAAACCATTTAATATCTATATATCAGGTATAGATACATATGGAAGTATCCAAAGTGTATCCAGAAGCGATGTTAATATGGTTGTTAGTATTAATCCTAATACTCATAATATATTACTTATATCAATTCCTAGAGATTATTATGTAAGTTTACATGGTATATCTTCTTATAAAGATAAACTTACTCATGCTGGTATGTATGGTATTGATAAGTCTGTTCAAACTATTGAAGATTTACTTGATACAGATATTAATTATTATGTTAAAATTAACTTTACTTCTCTTATTAAAATAGTTGATGCCTTAGGAGGAGTTAGTGTTGAAAGTGAAAGCGCTTTTATAAGTAAAGATGGATTTAAATATACTAAAGGAATTAATTATTTAAACGGTGAGAAAGCTTTATCTTTTGCTCGTGAAAGAAAAGCATTTGCTGATGGGGATAGAAGAAGAGGTAGAGATCAACAAGCTTTACTTACTGCTTTAATTAACAAAGTAACAACTCCTAAAATAATAGTTAAGTATAATTCACTACTTAAATCACTTGATGGTAGTTTTGTTACAAATATGAGTGAAAACAATATAACTAAATTTATTAAAATGCAAATTAATGATAATATAAAGTGGAACATAACATCAATTAACTTGGATGGAACTAATGGTATGGAATATACTTATTCTTATAAGAGTGGTAAATTATACGTAATGATACCAGATTTAGAAAGTGTAAATAGTGCTAAACAAAGTATTAAATACAATTTAAATCCTCCAAAAGAAAATAAGAAAAAATAACTAGACTTATTTTAACTTTTTTGATAATATACTAGTGTAAAAGCGAAGAACAAGAGGAGTATATAATATATTTATTAAAGAGAGTTCGTGTTTGGTGTAAACGAATATAAAATATTTTAGAAGGTAGCTTGGGAGCTGAATTTCTGAATTATAAGTAAGATTTATCCGCAAGATATTGCGTTATCAAAAAGAGTATAAACTAAGGTGGTACCACGGCATTAACACGTCCTTATGAGGACGTGTTTTTATTTTGGAGGTTAATATGATTGATATAGAAAATAGTATTAAATTATTTAGTCAATATGTAAATAATTATGATATTAGTAATCCTAAAATACTTTCTAAATATAAGCATACTTTTCGAGTCATGGAAAACTCAAAAGTTATTGCTAAAGAATTAGGTTTAAATAATGAAGATGTTGACCTAGCTATGCTTATTGGTTTACTTCATGATATAGGTAGATTTGAACAAGCTGTTAAATTTGATTCTTATGGAGCACATGTACCTTTTGATCATGCAAAGTATGGTGTAGAAGTATTAAAAAAAGATAATTATATTGATGAATTTATAGTAAATAAAAGAATTCAAGATATAGTTCTAACTGCAGTTAATAATCATAATAAATATTGTATTGACGAAGGATTAGATGATAGAACATTACTATTTTGTAAAATAATTAGAGATGCTGATAAGTTAGATATTTTAAATAAAGAAGTAACTGAAGAATTCAATTTTAGTAATTCAACTATTAGTGATGATATTTATGATTTTTTTGTTAATAAGGAGTTAGTTGATGATAAAAAAGTACAAACTGATTTAGATTTTGAATTAAGACATATGGCTTTTATCTTTGATATTAACTTTAATTGTACTTATGAAATTATCAAGAATAAAAATATCATTGATAAAGTATTTGATAGATTTATAGAAATCAATTCTAATGAAAAAGAAAAGTTAAAGAAAATAAAAAATATGTTAAATAATTATATAGAAGGTGAGATAAATGTTAGATAAGAAATATAATCATTTAGAAGTAGAAAAAGATAAATATAATATATGGAAAGAAAAAGGATATTTTAAAAGTGGAGATACTAGAAAGAAAGCTTACTCTATAGTACTGCCTCCTCCTAATGTAACAGGTAAATTACATTTAGGACATGCTTGGGATACAACCTTGCAAGATATAATGATTCGTTATAAAAGAATGGATGGATATGATGCTTTGTGGTTACCAGGTATGGATCATGCTGCCATAGCTACAGAAAATAAAGTAGTTAAAAGAATTAAAGAAAAAGGTTTAGATAAACATAGTTTAGGTCGTGAAAAATTCTTAGAAGAGTGTTGGAATTGGACTCATGAATATTCAGATAATATTCGTGCTCAATGGGCCAAATTAGGATTAAGTTTGGATTATTCTAAAGAAAGATTTACTTTAGATGAAGTATCTAGTAAGGCTGTTTATAAAACATTTGTTGATATGTATAACGAAGGTCTAATTTATCAAGGTGAAAAAATAATTAACTGGGATCCAGTGGCACAAACTGCATTATCTAATGAAGAGGTTTTATATCAGGAAGATAAAGGTGCTTTTTACCATTTAAAATATATAATTGAAGGTACTAACGATTATTTAGATGTTACAACAACTCGTCCAGAGACTTTGTTTGGTGATACAGCAGTAGCAGTTAATCCAGAAGATGATAGATATAAACATTTAATTGGTAAAAATGTAGTGCTTCCTATAGTTGGTAAGTTAATTCCAATAATAGGTGATGAACATGCTGACCCAGAATTTGGAACAGGCTGTGTTAAAATAACTCCAGCTCATGATCCTAATGATTTTGAGGTGGGTAACCGCCATAACCTAGAACGTGTAGTAGTTATGAATCCTGATGCTACGATGAATGAAAATGCTCCTGGTTATACTGGCTTAACTAGAGAAGAATGTCGTGAAAAATTATTGGTTGATTTAAAGAATGCCGGTTTATTAATTAGTATTGAAGAAATGACTCATAGTGTTGGACATAGTGAAAGAACTGATGCAGTAGTAGAACCTTATTTATCAAAACAATGGTTTGTTAAAATGCGTGGTCTTGCTGATAGAGTATTAGAAAATCAAAAGAATAAAGATACTAAAGTAAATTTTGTACCAACAAGATATGAAAAAACAATGAACCATTGGATGGAAATAACATATGATTGGTGTATATCACGTCAATTATGGTGGGGATTTAGAATACCTGCTTGGTACAAAGGTGATGAAGTATATGTAGGTGTAGAAGCTCCAGATGGTGAAGGTTGGGTTCAAGATGAAGACGTACTAGATACTTGGTTTTCATCTGCATTATGGCCTTTTTCGACACTTGGATGGCCAGATAATAGTGAATTAATGCAAAGATATTATCCTAATAATGTATTAGTTACAGGATATGATATAATTCCTTTCTGGGTAAATCGTATGACTTTCCAAGGACTAAAACTTACTAATACAAGACCATTTAAAGATTGTTTAATTCATGGTCTTATTAGAGATAAGATAGGTCGTAAAATGAGTAAATCTTTAGGTAATGGCGTAGATCCTATGGATGTTATAAAAGAGTATGGTTGTGATTCACTAAGATTTTATTTAGCAACTAGTACTGCTCCTGGAACAGATTTAAGATATGATGAAGATAAAGTTAAATCAACTTGGAACTTTATCAATAAATTATGGAATGCTTCAAGATTTGTTTTAATGAATATAGAAGATTTAACAAAAGATAACTATCAATTAGATAATTTAAGTATTAGTGATAAATGGATTCTTACTAAATTAGAAAATGTTATTAAAGTAACTAGAAAACATATGGAAAAATATGAATTTCATGTAGTAGGTACTGAACTTTATAACTTTATTTGGCAAGATTTCTGTGATTGGTATATTGAGCTATCTAAAAATGATATGAATAATACTACTAAATCTGTGCTATATTTTGTTCTTAATAATATTTTAAAATTATTACATCCATTTATGCCATTTGTTACAGAAGAAATATATAGTATGTTACCATTTAAAGATAATGAGACAATTATGTTAGATAGTTATCCAAAATATGATAAATCTTTAGAGTTTAAAAGTGATAAAGAAGAAATGGATAAGATAATTGATTTTATAGTTAAAGTACGTAATTATAAATTAGAAAATAAAGTTCCTAAAGATGCAAAAGTTTATATTACTGATAATCCTATTATTAAAAAGATGTTAAAAATAGATGATAATCTTTTAGTAGATAGTATTGGTAATGACTTTGTAGGAGTTAAAACTGATAATTATGTAGTAATGTTTAACTATGATCGTAGTGCTAATTTAGAAGCAGAAAAGGAATTTAAAGAAAAAGAAATAGAAAGATTAAAATCTTCAATAGAAAGAAGACAAAAACTACTTGCTAATGAAAACTATGTTAACAAAGCTCCTGCTAATATAGTAGAAATGGATAGACAAAAATTAGCAGAGGAACAACAACAATTAGAAGAATTAATGAAGTAAAAAAAAATAATCAGTTTATATATTTGAACTGATTATTTTTTCTTTAATATCACTTTTTTAAATATAGATATAATTATAATAATTGATACTATTATTAATATAATATTTGTTTCATTTGTAATCATCTTATTTGGTTCTTTATACCATATATTTAAATTATTAGCTTTAGCCTTATTTTGAGCATTTTTAAGTAAGTTAGTATATTTATAATCATCATAGAGGTAAGCTACTTTAGCTAACCCATTACTTACTAATTCTTCTTGTAATAATTTATCATCTACCCATATCCAAGCTAAGTATCTATTATATTTATCTTGTTTTTCACTATTACCATCAAATTCTAGATATATTTTGTGTGCATTATTAAGTAGATCACATGTAAATTCTTTTGCTTCATATGAATACTTTTGATTACTAGTAATTTCTGGTGTATCTATTGCTAAGAATCTTATTTTAATCTCTTTTTTATTCATAATAAATCTTGCTGTATCTCCATCTATACAACTTGATAAAGTAACTAGTTCTTTTTCATTAGCTTTACATCTTATGGGTAATAATAAAAATAAAATAAATAAACTTATAACTATTCTTTTCATAATCTAATTATATAATAAAAATAATTTATTTACTAGGTTTCTTAAAAATTAATGTTTTAGGAGTTAAACAATTAGTTACTAAATAAAAAGAAAATATTAAAACTATTATTATTAAAGAAATATAATTAATAGAAAAGAAACATTGAAATTTTTTTAAAATAAAACTCTCCATTAATATAGATATTAGTATAGAAATATAAAATATTGATATGTCTATGATAGGTATATCTTTTTTTAAAAGAAATCTATAACCATAAAACAAAGTAGGAATCATTATTATGATAGTTGTTATTGCTACAAATTTAGAAAAGATAAAGTTACAATTTTTATAACTAAAAGGTATTTCTAATAATAAAAAGATAAAAGAGGGAGTTAAGGCTATTTTAATATGTTCCCAAGTACTTTCGTTTTTACTGCTAATTAATCCGACTATCTTATTTTTATTAGATAATTGATATGTAAAATGTAAAATGGTACCTATAATACTTATAAATAAAAATTCAATAATATATTTAGTCATAATAAAAAATATGCCAAAAATTTAAAAAAATTCTTAAAAAATAGTGGAGATTTGAGTTTTATTAGTAATATATATAATTAGAAGGACTAAATACATGCCTTCTTTTTGAATGGGAAATTTTCCACTCACTGAGTTCAAAATTCAAAAAAAGAAAATAAAGGAGAAGAAGATTATGAAAAATGAATTATTAGAAGTTAGTTATCAAGATACTGATAACGTATTAAATGATGTATGTAACATTATTGATTCAGCAAGAGATTATACTTATAATACTGTTAATGTTGCTTTAGTACAAAGAAATTGGCTAATAGGTTGTAGAATAGCTAATGAAGAATTAAAAGGAGAAGTAAGAGCAGATTACGGAGTAGAAGTTATAAAAATGCTTTCAAAAGAATTAACTAAAAAATATGGAAAAGGATATAATAAAACTAATTTATATAGCTTTTTACAATTCTATAAAAAGTTTTCAAACATTTTCCACTCACTGAGTGGAAAATCTAGAAGATTACTTTCTTGGACACATTATCGCACGTTATTACAGGTTAATGATACCAAAGCAAGAGTTTGGTACGAAAAAGAAGCATTAGAACAAAATTGGGCTGTAAGAACGTTACAAAGAAATATTTCTACTCAATATTATTATCGCTTATTAAAAAGTCAAGTTAAAGAACCAGTTATTAATGAAATGGAAGAAAAAACTAAAAAATACAATGATAAATTAGAGTTCATTAAAAATCCAGTTATAGCTGAATTTTTAGGATTTCCTAACAATGCTTCATTTAGTGAAAATGATTTAGAAACTGGTATAATATCTAATTTACAGACATTTTTGACAGAGTTAGGTAAAGGTTATGCTTTTGTAGCAAGACAATACCATATTCAAACAGAAAAACAAAGTTATTATATAGACCTAGTATTTTACAATTATATTTTAAAGTGCTTTGTTTTAATAGATTTAAAAACTAGTAAAATTACTCATCAAGATATTGGTCAAATGGATATGTATATTAGAATGTTTGATGAATTAGAAAAAAATGATGATGATAATCCAACACTTGGAATTGTTTTATGCACTGATACTGATGAAGATATTGCCAAATATTCTATCTTAAATGATAATCAACAATTATTTGCTTCTAAATACAAATTATATTTACCAACAGAAGATGAGTTACGTTGTGAAATAGAACATCAAAAAACAATTTTTTCATTGCAAAAATAACGATTTTCTTTGAATTATCAACTTTATCTTGTATAATAGTAAATGGTGATTAAAATGTTCGAATATATGGGAGATAGATTATCTAAAGCTATAAAAAATATAAAAGGTATGGGTAGAATTACTGAAGAAAACATTAGTGAAGCTATGCGTGAAATTAGAATGGCTTTACTTGAGGCAGATGTTAACTATCAAGTAGTTAAAGAGTTTGTTAGTAATGTTAAAGAAAAAGCTTTAGGTTTAGAAGTTAATAAAAATATAAATCCTGATGAGTTATTTATTAAATTAGTTCGTGATGAATTAATTGCACTTTTAGGTGGAGAATATAAAGAATTAGAAACTAAAAAGAATCCAACTATATTAATGTTAGTAGGATTACAAGGTAGTGGTAAGACTACAACTAGTGGTAAGCTTGCTAATCTTTTAAGAAAGAAACACCATAAAAATCCATTATTGGTAGCGTGTGATATATATCGTCCTGCTGCGATAGAACAATTACAAGATATAGGTAAAAGTTTAAATATTCCTGTATTTACTGAAGGAAAAATAGAACCCACTAAAATAGTAAGTGATGCTCTAGAATTTGCTAAAGAGAATAAACATGATTATATAATTATTGATACAGCAGGACGTTTACAAATAGATGAAGTATTAATGCAAGAATTAAAAGATATTCAAGAACTTGTTAATCCAGATGAGACTATTCTAGTTATTGATGCAATGATGGGACAAGATGCTATTAATGTTATAACTGGATTTAATGAAGCATTAGGACTAACTGGTACTATTCTTACTAAATTAGATGGTAATACTAAGGGTGGAGTAGCTTTAAGTGTAAGACATTTAACTAATGTGCCTATTAAATTTGTAGGTAATAGTGAAAAGTTAGACGGATTAGCAGAATTTTATCCTGAACGTATGGCAGATCGTATTCTAGATATGGGTGATATTTTATCTATTGCTGAAAAAGTTGGTGATGTCATAAGCGAAGATGATGCTAAAGACCAAATGAAAAAAATGCAAAGAGGTAATTATGATTTAGAAGACTTCTTAAATAACTTAAAACAAATAAAAAAATTAGGACCTTTAGAAAATATACTTAAGATGTTACCAGGAGCACGTAAAATGGGAATCAATAATGTTAACATAGATCCTAAAGATATGGCGCATATTGAAGCTATAATTCTTTCGATGACTCCTAAAGAAAGAAGACATCCAGAAATACTTAAGGCTAGTCGTAAGCTAAGAATAGCTAAGGGTAGTGGTAGAAGTGTTGAAGAAGTCAATCGTTTACTAAATCAATTTGAACAAATGAAAAAGATGATGAAACAAGTATCTAGTGGGAATTTTAAAATGCCTTTCTAGGTATTTTTTAATGAATAAATCTAGTCATTATTAATTATTTAACATAGTATATCTTAGAAAGGAAGAATTATTATGTTAAAAAATGAACAACGTGATTGTGAAACTATGAATATGCAAGCAGAAAGCTATAATACTCCAGCTGGAAGTATGGACTATTCATCAATGAGTTATATGAGTATGGATAATGGTATGGGCATGAATATGGGAATGAACTGTTGTCAACCACAATGTTGTACTGTATGTCCTCCTGTATATGAATGTCCACAAGAAAGAGTATGTCATCGTTATATGTGTTATGAAGTACCACACATTATACCTTGTAATACTAAAATAATTAATCATCATGTTTATAAACATACGTATACACCTTGCTATACTAGTTGTAGTGAAGATGAAGTATCTAATGTATATGAAAGAAATAATTGTTGCTAAGAAATCTCGAAAGAGATTTTTTCCTTTTTATTGACTAAACTCTTGATTTGTAGTATTATACCTCTTAATTAATTAAGGGGTGTTTGTATGTTTAAAATTGAAAATATAGTTAATTCCTATAAAAATGGTGATTATAAAACATTATTAAAAATATTAGATTATGATACTGTAATATTTATCAAGAATAATATGGAGAATCCTTTATTATCTAATGAATATAAAGATATCTTAAAGAAAGTAGTTAAGTATTATAATAGTCAATTTATTTGCAAGCCTTATGAAATTTCTAAGTCAATGGATTTTTATAATAATATACCTAATTTAAATTATAAAGAAATAAGTAAAACTGAATTTGAAAAATATGTTGATAGTTTATCACTAAGTCCATATGATGTTTTCAAGTTTTACAGAGTATTATTAAAAGTATTAAATGAATATCAAAAGATAACATTAAATGAATTAATAGATAATTATTTTTTTGATAAATATGATTGGATATCTATAATTTATAATATCTTGAAAGATAGAGATAATTATATGGATTTTTTATTTAAAAATAATAAAAGAGTAATAAATTATCCAAAAGCTTTTTTAACTAATACAATGGTAGATTTAAAAGTATTAGAAAAAGAAAAAATAGATAAATATATTATGGATTATAATGATTATTTTGACAAAAAAACTGATGAAATAAATAGAATAAAAGCAGAAGAAGATGTTGGGGTATTCTTTAAAAATACTATTAATATTTATAGTAATAATAAATCTTTAAATGATGTATTTGCTTATTATGAAAAAGAATATACAAGTAAAGATTTATTCATTTATTGGAGTAAATTAAAGAATGTATTAAAAAATAAACAATCACTAGCTATTAAGCAAATACTAAATAAATACTTTAAAAACCAATCTGATAAATATGCTATTATATATAATATATTAAATAATCGAGAAAAATGTATGCCTATCTTTGTTAAGAATAATGTTAAGAAAATAGTTATTCCTAAGTCTTTATTATATTATTTGACAGAAGAAGAAAAATCTTTAATAGATGATTTTAGTAAAAAGTATGTTAAATATTATGCTAAAAATTATAAATTAATAAAAAGGCAAGAAGCTAAAAATAAAGCTTTAGTATTATTTGAAAAAATAAAAAAAGAGTATTTAGAACACAAAGATATTAATAAAATAATAGAAAGTTTAAATATAGAACCACATCAATTATGGCAATTTCAATTATTTTTAAAAAAAGAATTAGCTGCAACTGAAGATATAGAATTTTTAAATTTATTAGTATCTAATTCTCTTAAAGAATTAAATAGCACTGCAGCAATTATATATTTAATTTTAAATAACAGTATAGAAGATGCTATTAAAACTTTAATAGATAATCACTTAGGGTCATATAAATTATCGGGATTTATTGCAAATACCAGAAATGCTAGCTACTGTTTAACAGAAGCACAATTGCAATATATAAATGATTTTTATGATGCTTATAAGAAATATATAGCTGAAAAACAATTAACTGATAAAGAAGAAAAATATGATCTATTAGTAAATGAGGCTAACAATCTTTTTGAAAGTATTATAAACAATAAAATAAGTAATATTGAAGAATACTTAATTTCATTAAATATAAATGAAATGCATTTTAATAGATTATTAAGGGCCTTAAAAGAAAATAATAATGATTTATATCAAATATATAATAGAAATACTCAAGATTATAAAAAGAAGATATCTAGCCAAAATGTTGATAATATTAGAGAGTCAATTATAAATAAGATTATAAATGGTATTGTCTTAGATAATGGCACTTGTCGTGAATTTGATATTTTTGATTATTATCGAACTACTAATTTATCATTTGATGATTTATATTTTGTTCTTAAAGGATCGTTGGATTATGAAGAAAGAAAAGCATTAGGTACATTTGTTGGAAAGTATACTGATGAAAAGATTTTATATAATCAAGACATAGAAAATATATGTAATTCTACGTATACTTATAATGTTGTAAAAGATGATTATGATAATATAATATCTAGCAAAGTAATTGGCTTAGATGAACATAAATATTTATTTGATTTATTAAAAACTAATGATATCCCAATTACATTTAATACTTATAAGCTAGCATTAAAAAGATTTATAAATAATGAAGAAATTATTAAACCATTTAGTATTAATAAAAAATTATATTTGATAAAAAAATAATTTTACGATTGAATTTAGGCATTTAATATGTTAGTATTTTTTCAATGAAGAGATGATGTAAATGAATATAATTGACTATGTAAAAAAGAATAAAGATAAGAGCTTTAGTGAATTAGAATTTAACGAAATAGATAATGTTATATTTTCTCAAATAGTTTATTTGCCTTTTAAAAATATAATACCTGAAGATGGTACCACTTTACATGATGCTGCAATAAAACTAAACTCTAACTATGATAATATTGCAGTAAAAGGAATGGTTTATTTTATTAAAAAAGCTTTTAGAATGATTAATATAATTAAAGATAGTAAAAGATATAAAGATATTATATTATCAAACTATGTAAAAGTTGTTAAAAGTGATAGACAATTTGGAGCATTAAAAATAGAATTTGATAAAAATGTATATGTATGTTTTGAAGGTACTGATGAAACAATAGTAGGCTGGCAAGAAGATTTTAGAATGGCTTATAAATATCCAATCCCTAGTCAAGTAATGGCTAAGGATTACTTAAATAGAGTAATTGATAGACCATATAGATATGTTTATGTGGGTGGTCATTCTAAAGGTGGTAACTTAGCAGTATATGCTGCAATGAATGCAAGATTACCTATAAGAATAAAAATAAAAAGAATATTCAATAATGATGGACCTGGTTTTAGTAAAAAGGTTGTAAAATCATTAAAATATAAATATATTGCTCGTAAAGTAAAAAGATTTTTACCAAGCGAAAGCATAGTAGGAGTACTACTATATCATAATGATAATTTATGTACTATTAAAAGTAATAAAATAGGTGTATTTCAACATGATGTGTTTAATTGGCAAATAAAAAATAATCATTTTATAGAAAAGCCTTTATCAAAGAGAAGTATTAGACTATCAAAAGAAATAAATGATATATTTACTAATATGCCTAATGAAGATTTAGAAAAGTTTTTTGATGATTTATTTTTGCAATTTAATGAATCTAATATAATTAAGACACCTGATATGTTAAAAATTAAACGTTCATTAGAATTATTTAATCGGATTAGAAAAATGGATAATGATCTGAAAAGTAAATTTGCCAAAGTGTTTACATTTCGAATATTGTTTTAAAATAGCTGATAATTAGCTATTTTTTTTTGCAAAAAAAAAAAATCGTTAAATCAATCTAAAGTGCACAATTAAGTGCAATTTGTATAGAAAAGTGTATTTTCAAAAGAAAGTGCACTTTTTATAAGGCTTTAAATGTGAATAATATATATATAATATTGAAAAAATCTAAAAATATGATATA
>JAFUTX010000001.1 GCA_017484065.1 Bacilli bacterium | reverse complement strand
TTATGGTTTATGTTGGTAAAAGTGTACTTGATTTAAATGATCAAGAAAGATATTCTCCACTTGTAACACCAGAGGAAGATATTATGTTATTAAAAAATACATATAAACATGTTGGGTTAGAAGAGGGACGTGCAGAAGGTCGAGCTAAAGGTCTTGCAGAAGGACGTGTTGAAGGACGTATGACAGAAAAAAATTCATTGGCACTTAATATGTTAAGAGAAAAGTTTGACATACCAGTTATAGCACGCATGACAGAATTAAGTGAAAAAGAAGTTAAAGACCTACAAGCTACTTTATAAGATGATAATCCAGTTATTCGGTTAATAACTGGATTTATTCATTTTTTAGTTTTCTTTAATATTAATTTATGTTAAAATAAACCAAGGTGATTGAAGTGGCATTATCAAGAAGAGATTCAAGAGAAAAAAGTATGGTAATTTTATATCAATATGAATTATATAAAAAAATTGAAGAAAATGTAGATGTAGAAGCTATAATTAAACAAAATGATGTTAATGATGATTTTGTAAATAATTTAGTTAATGGAGTAATTGATAACGTTAAAGTTATTGATGAAGAAGCTAATAAATATTTAGGTGACTGGCCGATTAATCGTTTAGATCGTACAGGAGCACAAATATTACGTATAGCTATTTATGAACTTAAGTATACCGCAACTCCGCCGAAGGTGGTACTTAATGAAGCTATTGAATTAGCTAAGACTTATAGTGATGATTCTGTTCGCAAAATTGTTAATGCAGTATTAGATAAATTAGTAAATGAATAATGGAAAATAGATATATTAAAGTAACAGTCTTAAATAATTATTTAAAGGCTAAATTTGATCAAGATCAAAATTTAAAGAAAGTTTATTTAAAAGGGGAAATATCTAATTTTAAGAATCATACTAGGGGTCATTTATATTTTACGTTAAAAGATGATTACTCACGAATTAGTGCGGTAATGTTTCAAAGTAATGCTAAAAATTTAGCGTTTACTCCAGAAGATGGAATGAATGTTTTAGTTACAGGTAGAGTTAGTTCTTATCCAGCTCAAGGTACTTATCAAATATATATTGATACAATGGAACCTGATGGATTAGGGAATCTATATATTGAATTTGAAAAATTAAAAGAAAAATTAAGTAAAGAAGGATTATTTAATCAAGAATACAAAAAGAGTATCCCCAAATATCCAAGTAAAATAGGCATAGTTACAGCTCCGACTGGAGCAGCTATTAAAGATATATTATCTACGATTAAAAGAAGATATCCAATAGTCCAAACCATTCTTTTTCCAGCTTTAGTTCAAGGAGCTAGTGCAGCACCTGATATCGTTAGACAAATAGAGCGAGCACAAGAATACGATTTAGATGTCTTAATAGTTGGGCGTGGTGGAGGTTCCATTGAAGATTTATGGGCCTTTAATGAAGAAATAGTAGCTAGAGCAATCTTTAATAGTAAAATACCAGTTATTTCAGCAGTAGGTCATGAAATAGATTTTACGATAGCGGATTTTGTATCTGATTTAAGAGCACCAACTCCGACTGGAGCAGCAGAAATGGCAGTACCAACAACTGTTGAAATTAATAATACATTAAATCAATATAAAATAAGATTAAATAAAAATATAACTAATAAGATTAAAACTAGTAATATTGAATTACAAAAGTTAAAGGAATCTTATATTTTAAAAAATCCGTTAGCTATTTATGAATTAAAAGAACAAAAATTAGATAGTTATATTGATACATTAAATAATTATATGTTAAACAAAATAGATGTATATAAACATAAACTAGATAGTTTAAAAACAAACTATATTTTAAAAAATCCATTATCTTTATATGAATTACCTAAACATAATTTAATAAATTACAAAACTAGATTAAATGAATATATTACAAATATATTAAATTCCAAAAAACATGAATATGATATGTTAGTTAATACTTTAAATTTAGTTAATCCACTAAATATACTAGATAAAGGATATTCATTAGTTTATAAAGATGGTAAACTAGTTAAAGAAGATAAAGATATTAAAGTAAAGGATATAATTGATATAAGATTAAATAAGGGCAATATCAAAGCAGAAGTTAAGGAGATTAATTAAATGGAATATTTTAATTTAAAAAATTTTGTTGGAATTAATACTGAAGCTATTGAAATATTACCAACTGAAGCAGGATTAAGACCATTAGAAAATAGTGGTAATAATAATTTAAAAGTAGTTTTACCTTTATTTTTAGAAATAGGTTCTTTAAGAAATATTGAAAAATTTGATAGAAGTGAATTATCTAAATATGATATCGGTTTTCTATATGAAAATGGTTATAACTTTGAATATGAATTTAACGAATTAAAAAAATATGTAGATAAAGCTAAAAAAATAAGAGTATGGTCAAGTCATTTAGATAGTAATGATTATTGTTTATTATTATTAATTTGTTATTATTTTAAAGATAAAGATATAAGTGTAGTATATTCTGAAGAAAGTAATCATTATAGTTGGTCTATATCTTGCATAGATGAAAGTGAAATTAAAAGTCTAGAACAAAAAGAACATATACTACTTGATTGGCAAAAAGAAGAATTATCTAATAAATGGTTGGAAATAATAAAAGAAAATAAAGAATTAAGATATATGATTAATGGTGAGGTAATATCAGTAGAAATAAGTTATTTTGATGAATATATAATAGAAAGATTAAAAAATCTTGGCAAAGTTAAATATTATTCTTTAATAGGCAATTTAATTGGTAATCCGATTATACCTAATATTGTGTATTCTGATTACGTATATAAGTATTTAATAGATAATCTTATTAATAAAGGTTTAATAAATTTAACTATAGAAAATGATATAGAAATGATAGAAGTTAAGGAGGTTAATTAAATGGAAGAAAATAAGAATAGAAATTTTGAAGAAAGCTTAGTAGAATTAGAAAACATAATAAGAGAATTAGAAAGTGGTAATGTTCCACTTGAAGAAGCTATTGAAAAATATACTAACGCAATGAATTTAGTTAAGATATGCAGCGACAAATTAAATGCTGCCACTGATAAAGTTAATAAAATATTAACTGAAAATAATGAATTAAAAGAATTTATTGTAGAAGAATAGGGTGATTTTATGAGACTAAGTAAGAGTTTTTTTACAACAATAAAAGAAGATGTAAAAAGTCAAGATTGTAAAAGTGGTAACTTATTAGTACGTAGTGGTATGATTACTAAAGTTGGTAGTGGTATTTATACATTTCTTCCTTTAGGATTAAAAACATTAAATAAAATAAATAATATTATAAGAGAAGAAATGAACAAAGCTGGAGCAGAAGAGTTATTTATGCCAGCATTAATACCAACTGAATATTATGAGGCTAGTGGTAGATTAAATGGATTTGGTAGTGATATGTTCCGTTTAACTGATCGTTTTAATAGAGACTATGCATTAGGACCTACTCATGAAGAATTATTTGCAAGTGTAGCTAAATTAAAAATAAAGAGTTATAAAGATATGCCATTTACTTTATACCAAATCCAAAATAAGTATCGTGATGAAATGCGTCCAAGATATGGTCTTATTAGAGTTAGAGAATTCTTTATGAAAGATGCTTATAGTTTTGATAAGGATGAAGCGGGTTTAAGTTTATCTTATAATAAAATGTATGAAGCTTACAAAAGAATCTTTGATAGGATTGGCGTAGACTATAAAATAGTTAAAGCTGATACAGGTACTATGGGTGGTTCTTTATCTGAAGAGTTCCAAGCTATAACTGACATTGGTGAAGATGTAATAGTTTATTGTGATAATTGTGACTATGCCTCAAACTTAGAAGTTGCAGATGTTTATGAAGATGGTTTAATTAATGAAGAAGAATTAGAAGCTAAATTAGTAGAGACTCCTAATAAAAAAAGTATTAAAGATGTAAGTGAGTTTTTAAATGTTCCAGTTACTAAATTAGTTAAAACTTTAATTTATAAAGTAGATGATAAGTTATATGCTGTATTAATTAGAGGAGATAGAGAATTAAACGAATGCAAATTAGAAAAAGCTCTAAATGCTAAACATGTGGAGCTTGCAAGTGGGGATGAAGTTAAAAATAATACAGAAGCAAGTATTGGTTTTGTTGGTCCAATTAATATGAATTTACCGATAATTATTGATAGTGAAGTAGAGAATATGAAAAACTTTGTAGTAGGAGCTAATATCATTGATTATCATTATGTAAATGTTAATTTAAAAGATTTTAAATATGAATTAAGTACTGATTTAAAACAAGCAAGTAATGGTGATTTATGCCCTGTTTGCGGAAGCAAGTTATTATTTAAAAAAGGTATTGAAATAGGTAATACATTTAAACTTGGAACTAAATATAGTGAAAGTTTAGATTTGAAATATACTGATGAAGATAATAATTTAAAACCTGTAGTTATGGGTAGTTACGGTATTGGCTGTGCTAGAATTATGGCTGCGGTTGCTGAACAAAATGTAAGCGAAGATGGAACAGTTTCTTGGCCAATTAATATTGCTCCATATGAAGTTGTAATTATTCCAGTTAGCATGAAAGATGAAGAACAAGTAAAATTTTCTAGTGAGCTATATACTAAATTAAATGATAATTATGATGTAGCACTAGATGATCGTGATGAGCGAGCAGGAGTTAAATTTAACGATGCTGACTTAATTGGAGCACCAATCAAAGTTATAGTTGGTAAAAAGTTAAATGAAGGAACTGTAGAAGTTAAATACTTAGATAAAACAAGTAATGTTGATATTAATGACGTCTATGATTATGTTACTGATATTATCAAAGAAAATAAATAGTTTTAAATCTTAAAAAAGTCTATCATATGATAGGCTTTTTTGCTATAATATCATTTGTTACTTGAAAGGAATGGTATTAATGTATAACAATAAATATGATCAACTATATAAATACTTAAAACTTTTAAGATGTAATTATAATTTAGAAAAAGATAACGCTAAGAGAAATGTTTTATTATCAGATATTTATCAAATAAGTTCGTTTTTAGAAGAATTAAGCTATCCGGTAAGAAAATTAAAGATTAAAGAAGAAAAAGTGGTTATTAAATATTATGATTCATATATCAGATTAATAATTGATGATGTATTAAAAAATAAAGATTATTTATTAGAACTATTAAATAAAGTAAAAAATGAATTATCAGATAAATTTGATCTATCTAATTATGAGTATAATAAGCAGTATTCATTAAAATATATTAAAGATATAGTATTAAATTATTATAACAACTATAATTCGGATTATAACGAAATAGTTAAACAAAGTATGGAAAAATTAATTATTGAAAAAAATTTAAAACTTTGTTTATATGGCGGTGCTAGTGCATTATATATAGAGAGTTTAAATAAATCAATTATAATAGTTGGCAATTATGATTCAAGTATTGATTTAATAATTAATCTAATTCATGAAATAGGTCATATTATTAATTGTACTTATGAAAGAGAAAATATCTATAATAATATATTTGATGAAGCTTTCAGTATTAGTATGGAGTTTATTGCTAAAGATTATTTATATAAACAGAAGATAATAAGTAATTTTGATTTTAATAATGAAATTGTGGAATTACTTAACTATGTAAGTGATTGTATTAATAGCTTAGCAAATTTAAATAATATAGAATATATTAATAATAATATAAATAATACTATAGACAACTTAAAATATTTTATCGGGTACATAGTAGCTATTAATTATTATTATTTATATAAGGAAGATGTAAAAATTAAAGAAGAAATAAATAAATTTATTACATCAAATAGGAAGCTTGATATTATACATATGTTAAATAGTTACGGCTTAAATAAAGATGCTTTAATTAAAAATATTAAACTGTGTTTAAAAGACAAAAAGTATAATAAATGATATTGACAAATTAAAAAAAATGTAGTATATTGTAGATACTTAGTAATAGTAGTGAGATGTATGATGTATGTTTTTACTCAAAAGGTAATGATTTACGTTATATGTTAAGTTATTATTTTTGGTAATGATTTAATTCTTATCTACCCTAAGTGCTACAATTATATGGAGAAAGAAACTCTAAAGGTGAGTGGTAGTACTAGCTACTGATAATAGCTAGTTTGAGTGTTGGTAAATGATTCTATTATTTATTTGTGCTCTTACTATCATCTTCAAACTGGAAATAACAACTTTATCAGGGTTGTTATTTTTTTGTTCTAATAATTAATTTTTTTCATAGACTTAAGTAGATAACGAAAGAGGTTAGATATGGAAAAAAAGGAAATTATTGAATCAATTGCTCATCGTGGCAATGGAGAAATTTATTTAGGAGTAGTCGGTGCAGTAAGAACGGGTAAATCAACCTTTATTAAAAGATTTATTGAAAATTTAGTTGTTCCCAATATTAATGATGAGTACGAAAAGAAACATTGCTTGGATGAAATACCTCAAAGTGCTCAAGGTAAAACAATAATGACAACAGAGCCAAAATTTGTTCCATCTAATGGAGCAAGTATTGAAATTGATCATTTTAAAACTAATATAAAACTAGTTGATTGTGTTGGTTATGTTATACCAGAATCTAATGGTTATGAAGATGAATATGGTAATCCACGAATGGTTAAAACTCCTTGGTTTAATGATTCTATTAGTTTTGTTGAAGCTGCCGAAATAGGTACAAAAAAGGTAATAGAAGATCATTCAACTATTGGTATAGTTGTAACAACTGATGGTTCTTTTGGTGAAATAAAAAGAGATAGTTATATAGCTGCTGAAGAAAAAGTTATTTCAGAATTAAAAGAAATAGGTAAACCATTTATTATTGTACTTAATACTAGTCATCCAAATAGTGATGAAACTAAAAAATTAGCGGATGAATTAAGAATAAAACATGATGTGGCAGTTTTACCAATTAGTGTTGAAAGTATGAATGAAGTAGAGATAATTGAAATACTTAAAAATGCTTTGTATGAATTTCCAGTGCTTGATATAAAGGTAAATATGCCTAACTGGATACATGTGCTTTCAAATAATCATTATGTAAAAAAAGAATATTTAGAAAAGATAAAAGAAAGTGTTACAAGTATTAATAAAGTTAAGGATGTAGACAATGTTATCAACTATTATACAGATAGTGAATTTATAAAAAAAGCATATATAAGTGAGTTGGATGCATCTACTGGTACCGTAACTATTAATTTAGAAAGTCCAAGTGAATTATATAATCAAGTCCTTAAAGATATTATGGGTGAATCAGTAATGAGTAAAGCAGGTCTTCTTAAAATATTTGCTACTTACAAAGAAGGTAAAGAAGAATTAGATAGTATTAAAACTGCGCTTAAAATGGCTCGTAATACTGGTTATGGTATTGTGTATCCTACACTGAAAGATATGCAACTTGATACTCCAGAAATAGTTAAACAAGGTAGTAGATATGGAGTTAAGTTAAAAGCTAAAGCAACTAGTTTTCATTTAATGAAAGTAGAAGTTCAATCTACATTTGAACCAATAATTGGCAGTGAAATGCAAAGTAAGGAACTAATTGATTATATTATGAAAGACTATGAAAACGATCCATCAAGTATTTGGAAAAGTGAAATATTCGGTCGTAGTTTAGAAGCTATTGTTCAAGAAGGTATTCAAGCAAAACTTTCGATGATGCCAGATAATACGCGATATAAACTAAGTCAAACAGTGACAAAAATTGTAAACAAAGGGTCAAATAACTTGATAGCAATTGTCATTTAAGTACTATTTTTTAGTAAAAATAGTACTTTTTTTGAAAAATATAGTAAAATTGCTTGATTTCTCTAAAGTTATTTGCTATTTTTAGTATGTAAGGTAAAGGGCCTTACATAGAAAATATGGGAGGTAGAAATACAATGGGAAAAACAGAATTAGTAGAATTTATTGCTAATAAATTAGAATGGACAAAAAAAGATGCTGCTGATGCATTAGACGCAGTTATCGAAGGAATTACTACAGGATTAAAAAAAGAAGGTAAAGTTGCTTTAGTTGGATGGGGAACTTTCTCATCTAAAAAAAGACCACAACGTGAAGGTATTAATCCATCTACTAAAGAAAAAATTACTATTCCTGCAAAAGTTGTTGCTTCATTCAAAGCTGGAAGCAAACTTAAAGACGCTTTAAACTAATTGATAGTAATTAAGTCGTAAATATTAAAGTAAAAAGTTAATGATTTCTATTAACTTTTTTTGTTTTTTTTGATATATTTATAATAGAAAAGAGGTTGATATGATGAAAAAGTCTTTGGTAACAATATTACTTGGGATAATTTTATTGATTGCTACATTTATTTTAAAAAGTTATAGTACTACTAGGCTAGTTATAGCATTAATTAGTATATTTCTTATTATTTTATCAATCTGCATTCTTAAAACCAAAAAGTTTATTAAAATACTATTAATATTATTTACAATGTTATTTGTTTATGGACTTGATACTTTTTTTACGTATAAAAATATTCATGAGCCTATATTAGCAATTAAACATAAATCTAGTGATACTGTATCAACTTTTAATTCTATTAAATATCGTGTATTTAAATGTGATAAAGAGTATATATTTGATTATAACTATAATAAACAATTTCCGTGTTCATCAAGCGATTTAATAGATGTTGAAGTTAATAGCTTTTTAAATACTATAAGTAATGATTTTGATGAATATGAAAATAAATATGTTAAAGTAAATGGAAAAGTTTCTAAAATAGCAGGTACCAATATAATTGAACTATCTACTTATGAGATAACTGATGAATCTATAAATGGTCATGTAGCATTTGGTGATAACTTAACTTTAAAAGTAGTATTTCATAAGAATTTAAATAATTACTATAAAATATATGACAATGTATCTGTAGTTGGTATGATTAATAAAAAAGTAGCTAATAAAGATAAAGTGGTTATTGAAATGATTGATAGTAGAATTAAAGAGAATAATATATATAAGGATTATACTTTAAGTGTTAATGAAAATACTGAATGTGATAATTCTTTAATTAAATATGCTGAAGTTAATAATACTAAAATTAAGACTTATTGTCTTAAAGATATTAGAGTTACATATGATGAGAATAATATTTATGATTTAAGTTATGTATTACAAGATAAAAAAGTAACATTAGAAGAGTTATATAAAAAGAGTAATAATAAAATTACTGATTACAATACTTTATATGAATATGAACAATTTAATATCTTAGTATGTAAAGATAATAATGATGTTATAATTGGTAATAAGAAATTAAATATGGATAATGATTATTGTCCAGCTCAAGAAGAATATTAATTTACATTAAAGTTGTAAACAATTTATTAATATTTTACAAATAGTGGTATTATATATTATAATTAGTTGTAGAAGGTAGATGGTACTAGTGAGTAACGATAAAATTAAAGAAGAAGAAAAAAATCGTAATTTTGCTAAAGTATTAAGTATAGTTTTAGTATTAATTGTAGTTATAGTAGGAGTTTCTTATGCTTATTGGACAACTACAAAAACACAAGAAGATGAAAATATCTTAACTACTACTTGTTTAGAAATTGTTTATGAAGACATAAATCATGGTATTTTATATGAACATGCATATCCAATTAGTGATGAAGAGGGTAGAAATAGTGAATATAAATATCGTTTTAAAGTAACTAATAAATGTGACACTAATGTTGATTATGATGTTAACTTAGATTCTATTAGCATACGTGATGCTAAATTACTTTCATTAAATCAATTAAATGCTATATTAAATGATAGTGATACTAAAAAGATTAGTGAATATCCAACTACTACTTCTGTATTAGATAGTAGAAGAGGTTCTTCATATGACACAAGAAAGTTAGAAAGTAATACTTTAACTCCAGCTGGTACAGAAAATGATTCTAAAACTTATTCTTTAAGAATTTGGCTTGATAAGTATGCTCCAGAAAGTGAAATGGGGGCAAAACATAAAAGTATTATTACAGTAAATGGCAAAAATACTAACGCTGGTTAGTATTTTTTATTTGTTATAAATGTTGTTATTATATAGGAAGATATTATTAAAATTAGATATTTTAATATATTTTTAAAATCAAATATTAAATCAGAGGGTATCAAAATAATACTACTCATTAAAACTAAACCAATTATTAAATTAGTTATTTTTACTTCATTTCTCTTTATTAAATATTGATATATTTTACTACCAAGTAGTATACCGATCAAATCTCCTAAGTAATAAATAAATAATGGTATAGCAAATGAAAAACTGAAATTAGCTAAATAACTTTTTAATAAAAAGTATGGTCCTAGTATCATCATAATAAGAGAGCCACTAACTCCAGGAATGATTGTGGCTATACCATCAATACTACCCATTAAACAAAAATATAATAAAAACATAGGTGTTATTTTAGGAAATTCTGTTATTACAACATCATTATTAAAGTTAAATAAATTTAATAAAAGAATTATTAGTACGCCTAGTAGGATGTAAGATAAGTTGAATTTATAATTATTACCTTTTATTTTAGGTACACTAAATATAATAATTCCTAAAAAGAAAATAATTGTTTCACTAGGTACTTTTAAAAATAAGTATTCAATTATTTTAGAAAATAGTAGTATACCAAGTATTAAGCCAATAACTAAAATAATTATATCTTTTAAATATTTATAATTTAGTATTTTATTTTTATAAATATTATTTATTTTATAAGTTACATCATCATACATATTAAAAATAAGCAATATAGTACCGCCACTTATACCAGGTATTAAAGTAATTATTCCTATTAATAAACCTATTATAAAATAAGACATGATATCACCATTTAAAATATATTCATAATCTTATATTTATAGAATATATTTAATTAGAGAGGGATGATTACATGGATTATGTAGTGCCATATACTAAAGAGTTAACTTTTGATAATAAGGTGGCAGAAATTACTACTATTTCTTTAGAACATAAAATTGATATTGAAAATGGAGAATTAAATGGAACATTTATTGTAAGTGGAGAATATAAAATACATGAATTAAGTGTTAATAAAGAAAAATTTAAGTTTGATTTACCATTTTATATCGAATTAGGAGATAGAGTAGATGAGGAAAGTGTAGATTTTAATATAGATGATTTTACATATGATATAGTTGAAGATAATGTAGTTAAAGTAAATATTGAGTTTAGTGTTAGAGCAGATCGTTTATTAGATGAAGAAAGAGAAGAAATATTTGATGAAGTAAAAGATGTTGAAACTCCAGAAGAATTAATTGAAGAAAATAATGATATTGTTAATGAAATAAAAGAAGAATTAGAAGTATCTGTTATAGAAGAACAAAGAGAAGAAGTTGAAGAGGAGCCAATAAAAAAAATGGAAGAAAATATAGAAAGTGAGAATGAAATGATAGAAGAAGATACAAGACTTGACGATGTAACTAAAAATACTATTAATGAAGCTATTGAAAGTAGCGAAGATGAATATATTACATATCATATCCATATAGTTAAGGATAATGAAACTCTAGATACTATTTGTACAAAATATAATACTACATCAAATATAGTGGGTGAATATAATGATATAACTAATATTAAAAGTGGCGATAAATTAATTATTCCAGATGAAGTAGATGAATAGAAGCTTAGAAGTAATTAAGAATATTTATAAACCATACCGTTATACTATTAAAGGAAACGTTACAGTATTAGAAACTACTAGTGGAGATTTTGCTGTAAAAGAAAAAAATACTAAAATTAAAGATTTATATGAATATTTAAAAAGTCGTAATTTTGAATATTTTCCACAACTTGTAGATAGTTCTAGGAACGATTTAGATGTTTTTGAATATATTAAAGAAGTGGATACTCCTTTGGAGCAAAAGGGTAATGACCTAGTAGATTTAGTTAGTTTACTTCATAATAAAACTACTTACTATAAAGAAGTTAGTGAGGATACATATAAAGAAATATATGAAAATATTAAAAGTAATATTGATGATTTAATGTATTATTATAATAATTTATATGAAATATACTTTTTAGATGAATTTATGAGTCCAAGTACTTACTTATTAATGCGTAATATTTCTAAATTATTTTCAGCTTTGAAATTTTGTGAAAGTGAATTAGATAACTGGTATGATCTAGTTAAAGATGAGAAAAAACAAAGAGTATGTTTGGTACATAATAATCTTGATTTATCTCATTTTTTAAAATCTAGACAAAGCTATTTAATTAGTTGGGAAAAAGCTAAAGTAGATACTCCAGTAGTAGACATGGTTAATTTTTATAAAAATGAATTCTTTAATCTCGACTTTTCTTCACTTTTAAAGAAATATTTTTCTAAATATGAATATAATGATTCAGAAAAAAAGTTGTTTTTTATTCTTATTTCACTTCCGGAAAAAGTAGCTATTAATGAACATGAATTTGAAAGTGTTAAAAATATTAGAAAAAGTTTAGATTATATTATGAAAACTGAAGATTTAGTAAGGCCATACTACGCGGTAAATAAAGAAAAATAATAATGCTACTTCTACAAGTAATATAAATATATGTGTTCTAAATGGTAGTATTAAAGTAAGTATTACTTGATAAAAAATTAATACTGATAATACCATTATGGCTATAACTGAAAACAAAGTATTTCTTGGACCTCTGCCACAACAATTTTTATTAAAGTTCATCATAATCACCCTAATGTATTATATGAGTCATTTTTAACGTTGTTAGTGTGTTTGTCATAATAATTATTTATAAATATTTATATTGACATTTATAATATTTAAGTAGTATAATAATTATCTTGTTGGAGGTGTTTAAATGATACAAGATTGTTATTTAGCGATAGAAAATAGACGTAATGATTATACAAGCTTGGATACCAAAGATTTAGAAACTAGTGAAAATACGAGTTATTTTTCATTAGAACAAATAGATATGTTTACAATGAATTATACTAAAGATACCTTGGCAGAACTTATCATTAATTCAAATGTAGTAAATGATGATATAGATACTTTAAAAAATAAATTATGTGTTATTAATAGAGATAATGTTAAAGGTAAATTAAAATGGCGTAAATATGAGGTATTATCTAAAGAAAAAATGGATAACATAGCTAATATTAATGATTATTTAAAATATTCTTTAGAAGATAAAGATAAAACTAATGAAATTTATAATATATTAGTTAAATATGCATATGAATATAAAACAGAATTAAATAATACATTAAAGAATAAAAATATTGAAAGTATAATGAAATTCATAAGTTCATTAGATTATAAGAGTGAAAGAACTGTTTATCTTAAATTAGAAAGTTTAATTAGTAAGGATTTAGAGTTTATTTCTAAAGTTAATAAGAATAAAAATTTAAAAAAACAATGTAACAATTAGATGATGTTATCATCTTTTTTTTATTGCTAAAGTAAAATTTTTAATATATACTTTACTTAAGTAGGTGAGAGTATGTTTGAAAAAGATGAAGATTATGACGAAAGCTTAACTATAGAAGAATGGAATAAGATGTATGATGCCAATGAAGAAGTAACTGAGATAAAAAATAAACCTAAAAAGAAAAAAAATAAAAAGGTAGGATTAACACCATTAGAAGAGTATTATTTACAAAAAGCTATAAATGAATTAGGCGATGTTAATGAAAAAATAAATGAATTAAAAGAGGACATTGAAGCTAGTGAAGAAGCTATTGAAATGTACAAAAATGATTATTTAAGAGTAATAGAATTTGAAGAAGATATTAGATATGATAAAACTAAACTTATGAAATATTATGATATTAGAAATAAATTAGAAAGTATTATTAATAAAATTAATAAAGTTAAAGAAGAAATAGAACAAAGTAATGAAACAGGTAAAATAAGGTAGACATAAAGTAAACTTATTTGTTATAATATAATTGTATTAATTAACTTGTCGTGTGTTAATACATCACAATTTAGACGATAACGCATATTTATTTAGGACAAGAAATAAATGTGCATGATGCGGATATATTTTTCTTAGGAGAAATATATCTTTTTTTGTTTGGGAGGTGTTTTGGTAACTACAATATATTAATAAATTAATTAAAAATATTTAAAGAAAGGAATTGATAATAATGAATGAAATAGAAATGTATACAGAAAAAATATTTGAAGATATTAAACATATTGATGAATATGGAAATGAATATTGGTTAGCAAGAGAATTACAAGATGTTTTAGGATATCATCAATGGAGAAGTATAAATGATTTGATTGAAAGAGCTAAAGTTGCTTGTAAGGAAAGTAAGTTTAAGATAGAAGATCATTTTGCGGTACAACGCAAAATGATACAATTAGCGAAAGGTGCGATAAGAAATGTTATAGATTATAAACTATCTAGATATGCATGCTATTTAATTGTAATGAATGGCAATCCTAAAAAAGAAATAATAGCATTAGGACAAACTTATTTTGCTATTCAAACAAGAAAACAGGAACTATCTGAAAAAGAGTATAATGAACTAACTGAAGATGAGAAAAGATTATATAGAAGAAATCAAGCAAGAAAAGGAAATTATAATTTAAATAAAACAGCAATTAATAGTGGAGTAAAAGATTTAGCTAGATTTCATAATGCTGGATATAAAGGTTTATATAATGGAGAAACAGCTGATGATATTTTTAAGAGAAAGGGATTAAGATATAGAGAAGATATATTAGATAATATGAGTAGTGAAGAACTTGCGGACAATATATTTAGAATTGCTCAAACAGATGCTAAATTAAAAAGAGATAATGTAGATAATGAATACACTGCAAATTCTGTTCATTACGAAGTTGGTAAAATAGTAAGAAAGGCAATTAAAGAAGCAGGAGGAACAATGCCAGAAGATTTGCCAACACCAAATAAGAGTTTAAAAGAAATAGAAAAAGAAATTAGACTAATCAATAATGATCGTTAAATCAATCTAAAGTGCACAATTAAGTGCAATTTGTATAGAAAAGTGTATTTTCAAAAGAAAGTGCACTTTTTATAAGGCTTTAAATGTGAATAATATATATATAATATTGAAAAAATCTAAAAATATGATATAT
>JAFUTX010000032.1 GCA_017484065.1 Bacilli bacterium | reverse complement strand
CTTCATAAGATAGATGACAATAATTTGCCATAACTTTATATACCTCCTATATATGACAAATAAATTGCTTGGAAGGTATTATATCAGTTTCTAAATATTATTGCACAACTCTTGTGCACTTCATTTTTTAAAATACAAATAGCTTAGAATCGCGATTTATCGCGGTTTTTACTTGTCAAAATAATATTGGAGTGCTATAATCATTGGTAGATAAACGCGAAGGGAGGGAAAACGAATGACAAAAGTAATGGTTTCAGATGGAAATCTAGATAAAGCTCTAAGTAGATTTAAAGCTAAAGTAGCAAAAAGTGGAGTCCCTTCAGAGATAAAGAAAAGAAAGCATTATAGCAAACCTGGTGTTGAAAGAAGAGAAGCAAAAAAAATAAATACTAGAAATGCTAGAAAGAATGCTAGAAGAAATGGTAGATAATTAGGTGATAATAATGAATAATGTTATTGCAGAAGATATGAAAAATGCCATGAAAAATGGTAATAAATTCGAATTATCTGTACTAAGAATGCTTAAAAGTGCATTACAAATGGAAAAAATTAATAAAAAAAGAGAATTAGAGGATTCTGAAATAATTAGTGTTATTAAAAAACAAGTTAAAGTAAGAAAAGATTCAATCACTGAATACACTAAATATAATAAATTAGATAGTGTAGCAGATTTAGAAAAAGAGATTGAAGTGTTAAATAAATATTTACCTGAAGAATTATCTGAAGAAGAAGTTAACAAATTGATAGATGAAATATTTAATGAAGTTAAACCAACTAGTATTAAAGATATGGGTAATATAATGAAAATTATTAATGAAAAAAACATTAATGCTGATATGAGCTTAGTTAGTAAGATAGTTAAAGAAAAAATAAGTAATTTATAAAATTGTTATTTTAAATAGCAATTTTTTTCTTATGAAGGGTGTGATAGTAATGAATTTACCTGATATGAAAAAAGCTAAAGAAAGAACAAATAAAGAAGTTAAATATGAAGAACTTAATCACGAATATGAAGAGGTATTTAAAGGTAAGAAATTTTTCTTAAAAACATATGGTTGCCAAATGAATGTTCATGATAGTGAAGAAATTAAATTTTATTTAACTAGTTTAGGATTTGTTGAAACAGAAGATATGAATGATTCTGATGTTGTTTTATTAAATACTTGTGCTATTAGAGAAAATGCTCATGATAAAGTATTTGGCTTTTTAGGTAGATGTAAACATTTAAAAAGAGAAAAGCCTGATTTAATAATTGGTGTATGTGGATGTATGCCTCAACAAGAAAGTGTTGTAGAAGAATTAATGAAAAAACATCCATATGTTGATATTGTTTTTGGTACTCATAATATACATGAATTACCAAAGTTGCTACTTAAAAATAATAGTAAGCAAGATATTGAAATCTATAGTATAGAGGGAGATGTCTATGAAAATGTTAAATATAATCGTGATTCTAAATACACTGCATGGGTAAACATAATGTATGGTTGTGATAAGTTCTGTACTTATTGTATCGTTCCATATACTAGAGGTAAGCAAAGAAGTAGACATCTTAAAGAAATAGTTTTAGAAGTAGAAGAATTAAAAAAAGATGGTTATAAAGAAGTAACATTGCTTGGTCAAAATGTTAATGCCTATGGAAAAGATTTAAATGACAGTGAAAGCTTTGCTAATTTATTAGAAGCTGTTGCTAAAACTAATATAGAAAGAATAAGATTTGTTACTAGTCATCCTTGGGATTTTACAGATGAAGTAATTGATGTAATAGCTAAATATAATAATATTATGCCTTATATTCATTTGCCACTACAATCCGGCTCTAATCGTATCTTGAAACTTATGGGTAGAAGATATACTAAAGAAGAGTATTTAACTCTATTTAATAAATTAAAGGAAAGAATACCTAATGTTAGTATTACTACCGATATTATTGTAGGATTTCCAAATGAAACAGAGGAGGATTTTCAAGATACTTTAGATGTAGTTGAAGAATGTAAGTATGATGGAGCGTTTACATTTATTTATTCTCCTCGTAATGGTACACCAGCTAGTCTTATGAAAGACAATATATCTTTAGAAGAAAAAGAAGAAAGATTACATAGATTAAATGAAATTGTTAACAAGTATTCACTTATTAACAATCAAAAGTATTTAAATCAAACAGTAAAAGTATTACTTATAGATAAAAGCGAAAAAAGTGATACTACTGCTTGTGGTTATACTGAAACAATGAAACTTGTAAACGTAGAAAATGCTATAGATAGAATAGGACAAATAGTAGATGTTGTTATAACAGATGCTAAAAGTTTTAGTTTAAATGGCAAATTAAAATAGTTCATATTGAACTATTTTTTCTTTTTCATTTTTTCTTTTAATTTTAATTTATGCATTATATCAAATGCTTCTTTGTTAATATTAATTAAGTCAGGAAATCCTTTCAAAAAGTGTGATGGATAGCGTTTAAGATTGTTAATTTGATCAGTAATTATCTTTTCTAGATGTCCTGGAATAGATTTTAATTTAACTTTCTTAGCTTCAGTAGCAATAACAATACTTTTCTTTAAACTTATTGATATGATACCTGAAATAAATATATCTATTATAAAAATAATTAATAATATAGTAGTACTGGTATTTAATACTGGAGCACTTATTTTAAATACTAACCTAAATAGAACGGGATTAATAACATATACCATTACAATTGCTGCTAAGCCAAAAAGTAATGAATTTCTTAAACATATACGACCGTTAAGATTATAAGGTAAATCAGAATAATCCCACCATTTAGCTTTAAAAGTTTTTTCCATAATGAAACTAGTAATATACTCAACAAAACTAGTTAGAATAATACTTAAGATAAATATTAAAAATGGACTGTGAAAAAATCTATGTAAAAGTACGATGATAAATATAGCACCAAATCCATAAATAGGGCATAAAGGTCCAAATAGAAACCCTCTATTAACAAATTCACCATCAACTATTCTACAGTATATTACTTCAGCTATATAGCCTAAAAAAGAATAAATTATAAAAATTAAAAAGAGTTGTTCGATATTTAATTTCATTTAACATCATTCCCTATATAATATTATACCATCTTTTATATAAATATAGAACTTTATTTTTTTTTGAATATGATTTATAATGAATGAGAGGTAATTAGTATGATTAAATTGAATAACAGAGGTTGGGGTTTTAGAGATATGATTATAATTATGTGTGTGCTTATAATTGTATTATTTGTAGCAGTTTATTATATACATAGATTATATGATATAAAAGAAATCAATGAAGCTAATGCTCGAATGAATGATATAAAAAGTAATAATAATAGTTATAATGAAGTAAAAAAGGAAGATAATACTATAAATGATAGTTCTAATACTAGTAATAATGAGGTTAATGAAAAAGTAATTACTACTAACTATACGGTATTAGAAAAGAAATTAAGTCAAAGCGCT
Source organism: Bacilli bacterium (assembly GCA_017484065.1). Lineage (GTDB taxonomy): Bacteria > Bacillota_I > Bacilli_A > RF39 > UBA660 > RGIG4822. The sequence continues at coordinate 7,379 of JAFUTX010000032.1, read as the reverse complement.
ATTAATTATGTAATTGATTTAAATGAAACAATAACTGATGATTATACCTTAACATTAACTTTTAATGAATTACACATTAATAAATATATTGATAATTTAATTGAAGAAGAAGGTAAAAGTACTTGTGATGGATATGCTATAGTATATTCAAATGATGGTAATCTTATTAGTGATCCATATATAACTTGTAGTCATTATCAAACACCTAATTTTGAAAGCTGGAGATTAAACTAATGAATAAAATGAAAGTTATATCTATTTTATGGGGATTGTTTTTATTAAGTATGATATTCATATTAACAGCGGCTAGCAAAAAGTATTTAAAGAAAATAGAACCATATGAAAGATTAGAAAATGTATTAGTTAGTACTACAAAGAAATATGTTGAAGAAAACCTAGATTTAGAAAAGGGAAAAACAATTATAAAAACAGAAGAATTATTTGATAAAGATTATTTAAAAGAATTTAAAGTAGATAATGATAATTGTGAAGGTTATGTTGTAATTAATTATGAAAATGAAAAAGAATATAATGGTTATGTTAAATGTAGTGAATATAAAACTAAAGGATATGAAAAGAATTTGAATTAAAGTTCTTTTCTTTTCGTAATAGGAGTTAAAAATATGAAAGAATTATTATGTCCAGCTGGTAATATGGAGAGTTTAAAATATGCAGTTCATAATGGAGCAGATGCAGTATACCTTGCAGGAAAAAAATATGGAGCGAGAAAATTTGCCAATAATTTTACTAATGAGGAATTAGTTGAAGCTATTAAGTATTGTCATTTATATGGAGTTAAAATCTATGTAACAGTTAATACGATAATTTATGAAGATGAATTAATGGATAGTTTAGAATATCTTAGGTTTTTACATGAAAATGGTGTAGATGCTGTTATCATGCAAGATATTGGATTAATTAGTCTGGTAAGGAAGTATTTACCTAATTTGGAAATTCATGCATCAACTCAATTACACAATCACAATAATGAACAAATAAAAATCTTAAAAGAGCTTGGCGTTACTAGAGTAGTATTAGCTAGAGAATTATCAATAGATGAAATAAGCGCTATGAATATTGATATGGAAATAGAAGTGTTTATTCATGGAGCATTATGTATTAGTTATTCAGGTCAATGCTTATATAGTAGTATGTTACTAGCTAGAAGTGGTAATAGAGGAGAATGTGCAGGTCTATGTCGTTTACCATACTCATTAGAAAAGAATGGTAAGTTATTAATTAACAATAAATTCTTATTAAGTCCTAAAGAACTTAATACTAGCTATAATTTAGAAAAACTAATGAACTCTAATGTAACTAGTTTTAAAATAGAAGGTCGAATGAAAAGTCCTGAATATGTGGGGTTTATAACTAGATACTATCGTAATTTAATTGATAATTATTATAAGACTCATTGTATAAATGTTGATAAGCAAGAAGAAAAAAAACTAAAAACTTTATTTAATCGAGAGTTTACCAAAGGCTATTTATTTAATGAAAATAATAAAGATTTGATGAATATAGATAGCTCAAATCACATAGGCATTTATATTGGCGATGTTTTAGAGGTTACTATTGATAAAATAAAAATCCGATTAAAAGATGAGCTAAATCAAGAAGATGGGGTAAGATTTGTTAGTGAAAATAAAGGCATGATAGCTAATTTTATTTATGATAAAAATATGAAACTAATTAATAAAGCTAATAGTGGAGATATTATTTATTTGGATAATAAAATAGGATTAGAAAGTAATGATAAAGTTAATAAAACTATTAGCAAAGTATTAAATGATAATATAAAAAAATATCAAGAAAAGAAAATCTTAATTAATGTGAATTTTAAAGCAAATGATAATACGTTTATTTTGGAGCTTAATGACGGAGAAAATTGTGTTACTAAAGCAGCTAATATTATTGAAATTGCAAAAAATAGACCTACTACTAAAGAAGAAGTAATTAAACAAATTAGTAAGCTTGGTAATACTCCTTTTATAATAGATAATATAAATGGTGAATATAACAATAATTCATTTATTCCAATATTTAAATTAAATGAATTAAGAAGAGAATTAGTAGAAGAATTAATTAGCGTACGTGAAAACAAGAAAAAAGAAGTAATTGTCAATAATTTAGAAAGTATAAGTAAAATAAATAATTCTATTGATAAAGTAAACTTAAGTGTATTAGTGAGGAATGAAAAACAATTAAAGATAGTACTAAATAAAAAAGTAGATAGAATATATGTAACTGATTTTACATTATATGAAAAGTATAAGTATCAAGCAAATGTCTATTATAAAATTCCTAGAGTTAATAATAATATAGATTTTAATAATGAAAAATTATTAATAAGTGAATATGGAAGTGTAATAGCCGTTAGCCATAACAATATTATAACTGACTATTATTTAAATGTAGTTAATAGTGCTTATGTAAATTATTTATTAAATAAAAATGTTGATTTAGTTACATTGTCAATTGAATTAAACAATGAAAGATTAGAAGAACTATGTAAATATATTAATACTTCTAAAGTTGAATTAGTAATTTACACTAAACCTGAAATAATGTTAATAAAGAACAACTTACTAACATTATATGATAAAAACTATAATCAAAATAATAATTATTATTTAATAGATAGAAATGGTAGCAAATATCCTATTAATTCTGATAATGATTTTACATATCTTTATTATCATAAAGCAATTAATAATATGGATAATATTTATGATTATAAAAGGCTGAATATTTCTAATTATCGAATTGAATTATTGGACGAATTAGAAGAAGAAATAAATGCTTTATTAGATGACTTTTATAAAAAAGTATGTTAACCTTAAAGTAGAAAGAGTGATAATATGGAACCTATTCATATAGATAAGAATGCTAATATTGCACCTATAGTATTAATGCCAGGAGATCCACTACGTGCTAAGTACATAGCAGATAATTTTTTAACAGATGCTAAGTTAATTAATACAGTTCGTAATATGTATGGTTATACAGGTTACTATAAAGATAAACTTATAACTATTATGTCATCAGGTATGGGTATGCCATCAATGGGAATATATGCTTATGAATTGTTTAATTTCTTTAATGTTAAAAAAATAATAAGAATTGGTACTTGTGGCGTTACTACTCCAGATATTCATGTACCAGAAATAATACTTGCTAATAGTGCTTTTACAGAATCAAATTTTGCTTATATGTTTAGTGAAGAAAGTAAACAAATTGAGTATCCAAGTATAAAATTAAATGAATTAATAATTAATACAGCTAAAGAACAAAATAAAAAAGTTAATGTAGGTGGAGTAATGACCATGGATGTTTTTGGACCTTATGTTAACGGTAAAGCAATACTAAAAAGAATGCCTAAAAATATAGTAGCGGAAGAAATGGAAAGTTTTGCATTATTCCATATTGCTAATAAATTTAATAAGGAGGCAGCTACTTTATTAACCGCGGTAGATAGTGAGTTTAGTAACGACATAGTTTCGGTTCATGATAGGGAAACATCATTAAATGAGATGATTACTTTAGCATTAGAAGCAATTATAAAATAATAAACGGAACTTCATTAATACATATGAAGTTTTTTATATATTTGACAAGTTTTGACAACATTTGTCGAATCGGTTGAAATTTAGATTTTTATACTTATAATATACAATCAGAACGCAAGCCTTAGGCGGCTTTCCGGCTTTTCAGGGGGTTATATAATTCAATGGAAAGTGCAGGTGATGGTTATGAAGAAAGATATTAATCCAGTATTTATAATTGTCTTGTTTTTTATAATAATAGTATTACTAATATTATACTAAATAAAAAGACCACCAATAGGTGGTCAACCTTATAAATAGGATAGCCGCTGAAAAACTTGCGTTCTATCTACTTAAATTATATAAAAATTATTGATAAAATACAATAGCTTTTTTTGTTGTTTTTTGTTGAGAGTAATGATATTATTATTTTAGATAAAAATAGAATTTGTGGGTAAAATAAATCACAAATTTTAAAAATGAAAGGTGTTGTTGAAATATGGCTAAAAATCAAAATCGGGGGGGGGGGTTGTAATAACAATATAAGCCTTTCTAAAACTTTAGTAGGTGAAAACCTATGACAATCAGGGGTAAAAATCTTTATTTAAAAAAGAATAATAAAAATAAAAAGATAATAGTAAGTACAATAATAGTAGCTATACTAGTCATAGCAATAAGTAGTTATAGTTATGCTTTATGGTCTGCTACAGAAAAACAAGATGGATTTAATCAAGTAAATATTGGATGTTTAGATTTAGTAGTTAACGATAATAAACCAATAAATCTAGTTAATGCTTATCAATTAACAGATCAAGAAGCCCTAGAACAAGTACCATATAGTTTTAAAATAACTAATAATTGTAATAGTGATGAGTATGTAAGGATTCAATTAGATATGAAAAGTAGTAATACACTATCTACAAACAATTTAAGATTATCATTAATAAGTGATAATAATTATGTAGTATGGCCATCACAAATAAGTGAATTATCAGATAGTAATGAAATAAACATAGATGGATATAATACTGCTAAGAAATTAGAGATAGAAAAGATAGATGGAAACACTACCAAAGAATATAATCTATATTTATGGATAGATGAAGATACACTTTATGAAGATATTAATAACAAAACATTTGAAAGTAAGATAGAAATAAATAATGTAGAAGAACCAGAAAATAGTAATCCAACTAAATGGCATATAACATATGATTTAGATGGAGGAGTTCTAACAAAAATAAATAGAGATGAATATGATGAAAACGATGCAACGTTTAGTATAAGTAATCCAACTAAAGAAGGATACACCTTTGCAGGATGGAGTGGTGGTAAAAATTTGTTTAATATTAATAATATTATTTATGGCAATTACTCAAGTTTAGTAGAAAATAAGATAATAATAGATGCTTCTTCTGTTGAAGGAAATGTTGCAAATTGGACTGAAAAAAGATTATATAATGATAATATATATATAAAATCATTTGAAAATGGTATAATAGAAAAAGACTCTTCTTTTAATAATTTTAGAATCAAATTAAACACAAATAAAAGTGATGGATATTTTTCTTATTATATCGATTTCTTAACTAACGGTAAAACGTATATACTATCATATAATTATCTAAAAGAGTATTCAAATGCAAAAGTAACTATTTATAACATTCAACTAGAAGAAGGAACAGAAGCTACCGCTTATGAACCATATATAGATAAACAAACTTCAGTAACTATACCACAAGGTAGTACAGGTAATAGAACTTATACTGCTAATTGGATAGCTAAATAAACATCATTTAAGATGTTTTTTCTTTGCAAACATGATAAAATAAATAAGAAAGAAGGAAGTATTAATGAAATTAAATATAACAGTAGGAGTTAGTAATAGACATTGTCATTTAACAGAAGAAGTATATAAAAAGTTATTTGATGAAGAAATAAACGTTAAATCATATTTAAATCAACCAGGAGAATTTGCTTCTGATAAAGTAGTTACTATAAAAACTGAGAAAAGTGAAATAAAAAATGTTCGTATTCTAGGACCATTTAGAAAATATAATCAAGTTGAAATATCAGCTGCTGATGCTTACACTTTAGGTATAAATCCACCAGTAAGAAAAAGTGGTAATTTAGAGAATAGTGAAACTATTACATTAATAAATGGAGAAAAAGAAATAACATTGGAAAATGCCTGTATAATAGCTAATCGTCATATTCATATGAGTAAAGATAAAGCAAGTGAACTAGGTGTAGTTGAAGATCAAGTTGTTAAGGTTCATGTTGATAATGATAAAAGTGGTGTTATGAATGCTTATGTTAAAATAACCGATAATGGTTATTTTGAAATGCATATTGATAGAGATGATGCTAACGCTTTTATGTTAACTAATGGTAGTGTTGTTACACTAGAAATATAAATAGATTAAAGTTTATATATTGCAATAATCAATGATGTGGTGAAAAGACGTGAATTTGTTTGCAGATTCATGATTCTGCTTGCCATTAATTCAAGATAATAGCAGAAATAAAAAAATGACACTTAAGTCAATGACTTAAATGTCAACCAAAAATACTTAGGTAGACATTCAGCGTGCAAAAACTGAATGTTCCTTATTAATTTATGCAATAATTTCTTGCAAATACATTATAACATAAAAATTGATAATTTGCAATGTTCAAATAAAGGATGATAGTATGGGTTTTAAAATTGGAAATATTGAAATAAAGAATAGAGTTGTTTTAGCTCCAATGGCAGGAATATCAAATACATCTTTTCGCAAAATTATAAAAAAAATGGGGGCAGGTTTAATTTATGCTGAGATGGTTAGTGATAAAGCTATCGTTTTTGATAATGAGAAAACAATTGATATGTTAAAAATGGATGATAGTGAAAGACCAATTGCTCAACAAATCTTTGGTAGTGATATAGATTCATTTGTAAAAGCAGCTAAAATTATTGAAGAAAAAATGAAACCAGATATTATTGATATTAATATGGGTTGCCCTGTTCCAAAAGTAGCAATAAAGAACCAAGCTGGTAGTGCTTTACTTAAAAATCCTGAAAAAATAAAAGAAATAGTTAGTGCCGTAGTAAATGCAGTAAGTGTTCCAGTTACAGTAAAGATACGAAGTGGATGGGATGAATCTAACATTAATGCTGTAGAAGTAGCTAAAGTTTGTGAAAGTGCTGGAGCTAGTGCTATTACAATTCATGCTCGTACTCGAAAACAAGGATATAGTGGTAAAGCTGATTGGAATATTATTAAACAAGTTAAAGAAAGTGTTAGTATTCCAGTAATAGGTAATGGAGATGTAACAGATGCTTTTAAAGCTAAACAAATGTTAGATGAAACTCATTGTGATGCGGTAATGATTGGTAGAGGTGTAATTGGAAATCCTTGGTTGATTAAAGAATGTGTTGAGTATTTAGAAAATAATACTGTTTTAGAAAAGCCTAGTACGATGGACAAATTAAATATGATATTAACTCATTTTGATTTATTAAAACAGGATAAAAATGAAAAATTAGCATTGTTGGAAATAAGGATGTTTGCTCTAAATTATATTAAAGGAATGCCAAATAACAAAGAATTAAAAAGAAGTATTTGTCAAACTAAAAGTAGTGATGAGTTTATTAACTTAATAAATGAATATAAAAATATGATAGCTATTAATAATGAATAGCTATTTTTCTCGTTAAATCAATCTAAAGTGCACAATTAAGTGCAATTTGTATAGAAAAGTGTATTTTCAAAAGAAAGTGCACTTTTTATAAGGCTTTAAATGTGAATAATATATATATAATATTGAAAAAATCTAAAAATATGATATATT
>JAFUTX010000031.1 GCA_017484065.1 Bacilli bacterium | reverse complement strand
ATATCTATCCCTACCACGAGTAGCTATATCTAATAGTTTTACCTTCTTTTCTAAGAACTCTAATCTCTTTTCATTAACAGAATATCCCTTTATAATATAATCTTTTAATACTTTATTAGCCCATCTTCTAAAGATTATACCATTCTTACTTTTAACCCGATAACCTACACTGATAATCATATCAAGATTATAGTAATCAACATTATATGTTTTACCATCATTAGCAGTTGTTGCAAAATTTGCAACAACTGAATTATCCAGTTCTTCTTCTAGAATGTTTTTTATGTGTCTAGAAATTACAGATTTGTCTCTTCCAAATAACCTAGATATTTGTTCTAAATTAAGCCACACTGTCTCATCTTTTAAGTTTACATCTAATTTAATACTATCATTTTCAAATACAATTATTTCATTATTATCTTTCATTTTTACCAATCCCTCCTTTTATCAAATATTTGTATTATTTATTAATAACTTACTATCATTTTCCAATAGTGCTAATTTCTTAATATTATTATTTCCTTTTAATAATTCTATTTGTCTTTTAGCTGTATTATTTAAGCTAATTAATCTTTTCTCTTGAGACATGTTCATTTCTATTAATTTAGAATTAATGCTTTCTAGATTGTTTAGAATAATTAATTCTAGAATATTAGCATAATCTCTAATATTACCATCTAAGTTTGGATTTTTATCTCTCCATTCTTTTGCTGTCATACCAAATAAAGCTACATTCAATATATCTGCTTCACTAGCATATGCATTTTTCTTTTGTTTATCAGTTATAGTAGGTACTATATAATTTTTAATAGCATCAGTATGAATTAAATAATTAGCTTTAGATAGTAATCTAGTAGCAGTCCAATCTAGTTTTTGATTGGCACTTTCTTTTTTCTTTAATCTTTCAAATTCAGTAATTAAATACAATTTAAATTCAGGGCTTAACCAACTAGCAAACTCAAAAGCAATATCAGGATGAGCATAAGTTCCTCCACCATATCTACCAGATTTAGATATAATGCCAATAGCATTGGTAGAATTAATCCATTTTTGTGGTGACATTTTAAAACTATTAATACCTGCTTCATTTTTAAACGTATCGAATTCGCCCCCTTTAAAATTTTTGTTATTTAAACTTTCCCATAAGCCTAGATATAAAATCACGTCTTTATTTCTCATCCAATCTCTAATTGGAAGTCTTGGTTCTTCTTCATCAGCATACCTAGCTAAATCAGTTAACGATATATACTCAATACCATTAACATTAGTAACACTTACTTTGTTACCTTTTACATCTAATTCCTTTTTAATTAATTCATTATTCATTTTTTTCCTCTTTTCTTTTTTCTAGTAAATCAACTAATTTTCCCCTTTAATGCACTATAACACATAAGACTTAAATAATTTGTCGAACGGTGTCGAAGGCATAAAAAATAGTAAAAAATAAATACTAAACTAATTTATATTCTCGAGATATTATTCTTTTATCACTACAATATTCCATAATAAATTGATTATTTTTTCTAACTAGGATAATACCTATAGTTTTGTTTTGATTAATCTTTTTAACATTACTATCTATATAATTCATATAGACATGAATCTGTCCTATATGTTCTTTCTTTAATTCTGTAACTTTAAGCTCAATTACTATATAAGAATTGTATTCAATATTAAACAATAATAAATCAATTGAATTAAAAGTGTCTCCTATCTTTATTTTGTATTCATTTTCTACAAAAGTATAACCATTACCAAGACTTTTTAAGAAAGATGGAATGTCCTCCATAATCATTTGTTGTAGTACTTTTTCTTTTAAATATTCTACATTAGCATTATTAACATTTTTAATAATAATAGGATTAGGTATTAAATCAGTAATAGTAGTATCTTTTTTATTAATTAATTTTAATTTAGTTTCATCATCTAATCTTTCATATTCTTTAGATTTAATTCTATCTCTTAATTCTCTTACTGATAAATTATGCTGTTCACATTGGTAAACATAATATATGATTTTGTTAATATCTTTAATAGACAACATCTCATACCATATACTCCAGCTTAAATTTCCCGACAGTGTCGGGACTTTTTCAAATATGTTATAAAATTGAATTATTTTATACAAAAGTGAAGGAGTATATTTTTTACCTAACTCAGCAGTTAATTTTTTTGAATATTCTTTAATAATAGCTTTTCCATATTGTTTGTCAACTAAAACTAGAGTTTTACCTATTTCATAATAAGTTTCTACTCTATGTCTTTCTTTAGATATATTTTTTACTGCACTATAAGCTATATCCTCAAGTAGTTTACCTTTAATTTCATTATAATAATTATCTTTTAAATCTTTATCATTTTTCATTTTGATTTCCTCTTTTCTAATGATTAGTAAATCAACTAATCTTTCCCCTTAAAAGCACTATAACATAACTACTCTCAAAAATTTGTCGATTTGTGTCGAAGGCATAAAAAAAATTCAAGTTTTATCCTTGAATTTATTCTTTTATATTGCCAACTGATATGGATTTGAACTAGTACCTTTACCTCCGATTATTTTGACTTGGGATTTTAGGTATAGGACGGGTGTAATATTCCAAACATTGCGTGTAGATGCATCTTTTACACTACCATCATAATAAATACAAGACACATCACCGTAGTAATCAGCAGATGCTGTCATAAAATATTGTGTCAAAGTGCTTTTATATAACCAACTATTATTTTTACAATTTGCGTAAGCGCTATCTCTCCACGACCATAAAGTAATAGTTTTACAACTCACTCCTGTTGCCGCTATTGTACCATTTGAAGAATAGCCATAGTCACTTGGGTACATTAAACCTAAATTTCCTGTCCAAATTAATTCATTAGTACTACCTTGATTTAATCTCTCTAAGGAGTAAGAATCCAAGGTTGTTATATTTTGATAATAAAATTGGTTATTTCCTTCAGTATTAAAAGTTTTATATCCACCTAAATAATAAGTTGCATTTTCTATTAAATTTTTAGATGTACTACTTAAGCCACTACTCGTAAAATCAATTGTTGATGTTGGATAATCATGAGCTATAGAAACATTGTTTCCTTCAACAAACCCATGATAAGCTGCATGTGTACCATTGTTATAATATGTTGTTAATATTTCATTTATTGTACTGCCTGGCCAATTATTACTAAATCTTCTATCACTACAACTATAAGTTCCATCGCCATTATCTATCCAATTTTCATCGGCACAACTATCATAATATGGGAATTCTCCCAAACTTTCATTCCTAATCAACTTAATTCTACTTTCTTTAACACCAGTACCATCATCTACATTGTTCATAACCCCAATAATACGCCATAACTCATCATTAAATAATACATAGTTATTAGGATTAGCTCCCATATATCTTAAGTTATTATCTACTATTTCCTCATTAGTATTTGGATCAGTATAACTTGCTCCATCATAATACATTGTATCAGTATTATTTGATGCTATACTTTGTAAATATTGTACTCCAGTTATGCCTATATATTCATCTGACATAGCTATTCCATTTACTGTTATCATACCTTGCCAAGTTGATCCTTGTTCACTATTTGGAGTAGATTCATCTAACCATACTTTTAAATTTAATGTAATAGTATCATTAGCTGCTATTGTTGATGTTCTAACCATTCTAGTATCATAAGCTACATTTGCTTCTAATAATGAATCAGTTTGATTGTAGTTACCTAACTTCTCTACATATTCATCATTTATTGATACATCTAAATAATTAATATTTAAGTATTTAGTTTCATTACTTATATTTAAACTTTCTATATTTAAATCATATCTTACTTCTCTATTACATTTATTTTCTATTGTAAATGTATGAGGTGTTGTTTTTAGTCCTAATTCATCACTCATAGGTACAGCATTACCTAAACTTATTCCATTAGTTGTATCTAAAAATTCTATATCTAAACAATTAACTGTATTAACAGTATTCTTACCACCTTGACTATCGCTAGTACTCCATAATGAATATGTTACACCTAGTACTATAAGTACTAATATTATAACAATTACTGGTATTATTTTTACTATTTTATTATTCTTCATAAGTTACTCCTAAATTTATTCTAAATGGATCTGTACTTGTTCCTGTTCCTCCGATTATGTTTATGTTTGATTTTAGGTATAGGACAGGGGTTATGCTTTCTCCTTCATTTGTTTTTACATAACCATAAACAGGTCCGTTGTTATAAATGATAGCCATACGTTCTGCATAGTCTGCAGTAGGAGTCATTGTCCAACGAAGATGATCTAAATATAATAACCAATCACTATTTTTGCAAATTTCATTTTCTCCAATATTCCATGTATAAAGTGATATTTCTTTACAATCAGTTCCATTAAAAACTCCATTAGATGCATAACCATAATCACTTGGATACATTAAGCCTAAATTACCTGTCCAGGTTAACTCATTATTATTTCCTTGATTGGTTCTTTCTGCTTCATACCACTCTAATGATATTAACGAAAGATAATTATATTCTGCAATACCTGCATTATGCCCACCCAAATAATAAATAGCTTCTTTTATATATTTTAATGTTTTTTTATTGATTTTACTATTTCCAAAATCTGCTTCTACTAAACTATCTTTCCAGATGTCGTTAATCTTCATATATCCATGATAAGGTTCATGCAATTTACCATTCCAATATAAATCATTTAATATTTCATTGACTGTGCTATTAGGCCAGTTATTATTATATCTTTTAGATGAACATGTATATGTTCCATTTCCATTATCCGTCCAGTTTTCATCTGCGCATTCATCATAATAAGGAAATTGCCCTAAACTTTCTGCTCTTATTAGCTTAATTCTACTTTCTTTAACTCCTGATCCATCATCTACGTTGTTCATAACTCCAATAATACGCCATAATTCATCATTAAATAATACATAGTTATTAGGGTTAGCTCCCATATATCTTAAGTTATTATCTACTATTTCTTCATTAGTATTTGGATCAGTATAACTTGCTCCATCATAATATAATTCATCTGTATTAGTTGTAGCTAACTTAGTTAAATACTGAACACCATTTAAATCTAAATAATCACTATTAGCTTCTGTAGTAGCACTTACAGTTATTTTACCTCTCCACATACTATTTGCTTCAGTCTTAGGTGTATCCTCATCTAACCATACTTTAAGAATATATACTGCTGTACCTTGTGGTTTTATTAAGTTTTCTTCTAATAATCTTGTATCATAAGCAGTACCTTCATCTAATAAAGAAGTAGTACTATTAAAGTTACCTAACCCCTCTACATAATCATCATTAAGTGATATATCTATATAATCAATATTTGTATATTTAGTATCATTACTTATATTTAAACTTTCTAAATTTAAATAAAATCTAACTATGCTATCACACTTATTTGTTATCTTAAAAGTATAACCCTCTTGCATTAAACCTTCTCTATCTACTACTGGTATTACATCATTTAGTGTAATACCACTATCTTCACTACTAAACTCAATATCTAAACAAGTAGCAGTTACTTCATCTATCTTTTTAGATTTATCACTTACACTCCACAATGCATAAGTTGTTCCTAATACCCCTACTACTAATAATATTGTTATAATAACTATTATTTTCTTTTTACTACTCTTCATATCTATTTACCTTTCAATATTTTACTCTTATTCAAATTATAACACATAATAGCAATTTGTATAACTAAAAATAGCATATTTGCTATTAGAAAACGAATTAATGTAAAAATAACGTTAGGTGATTATATGGTAAGCTTTGAAAGACTTAAATATATTAGAGAAGATAACGATATTACACAAGCACAAATGGCTGAGATTTTAAATGTAAAACGTTCAACATATTCCCTATGGGAATTAGGTATTAATATTATCCCTTTAAAATATTTAAGTTTATTTGCTGATTATTTTAACTATAGTTTAGATTACATTCTTAGTCTTACCAATAATAGACAAAATATACTTTTAAAAAAAGGATTAGATAATAAAAAGATTGGTAATAATATTAGATATTATCGTATAAAGATGAAATTAAGTCAAAAAGAACTAGCTGATATGTTAAATGTTACTCAAGCTTGTATTGTTAGATATGAAAAAGGATTAGTATCTCTACCAATCTCTAATGCTTATGAATTATCTAAAATATTTAATATTTCTATTAATAAATTATGTGGTAAGGAAAAGAATAAAGAATTAATTAATCTTTAACCCATTACTTGTCCACCATTAACATGCATTACTTGTCCTGTTACATAACTTGAATCAGAACTTGCTAAATAAACAAATGTTGGAGCAAGTTCATAAGGATTAGCACCCCTTGCCATAGCAGCATCACTACCTAATGATGGTATTTTTTCTTTTACCCAACAAGATGGTTGTAAAGGTGTCCAAAAATAACCTGGAGCAATAGCATTAACTCTTATATTTTTTAAAGCTAAGTTTCTAGCTAAACTTCTAGTAAAACCTACTATAGCTCCTTTAGTAGTAACATAATCGATTAATTGTGGCTCACCATAAAAGGTAGTTACACTAGATAAATTAATAATAGATGCTCCACTACATAAATAAGGTAACACTTCCTTAGTTAAATAAAACATACCATATATGTTTACTTTCATAGTTTTATCAAATTGTTCATCGGTTATATCTTCTAATCTATCTTGTTGATATTGTACACCGGCATTGTTTACAAGTATATCAATCTTACCAAATTTATTAATTGTCTCATCTACTATTTGCTTGCAAAAACTTTTGTTTGTTATATCTCCTTTAATAAGATGACAAACTCCTCCTAATTTTTCTATATATTCTTTTGTTTCTAAGGCATCTTTATCTTCATCTAAATAAACAATAACTACTTTAGCTCCTTCTTTTACATAAGCTATACTACAAGCTCTACCAAGTCCACTATCTCCTCCTGTAATGATAGCAACTTTATCTTTTAATTTATTACTACCTTTATAATTAGGATTATCAAATATAGGTAATGGATTCATTAAATACTCCATACCCGGTTGTTTTTCTTGTTCTTGTTCTGGAGCTAAAATATTATACACTGTACTTTTAACTCCTACTTTATCATAATACTTATAATAAGTATTACCATAACTATAATCATATTCCATATAATCATTCACCCATAATTAATATATGAATTAAATAATTATTAGTTAATAAAACTGAACAATAAAACTGAACAATAAAAGTGAACAATAAAACTGAGCAATAAAACTGAGCAATAAAACTGAGCAATAAAACTGAGCAATAAAACTGAGCAATAAAACTAGTTAAATATTCTAATTAACTAGTTTTATTAATTCTTAATATACAATTGATTATTTACATATTTTCCAATATCCATTCTTCTTTGAGCCAATACGTGTAATATAACCTTTTGCATTAAGTTCTCGCACATAACTTTGAACTGATGTCTTACCTAGATTTAATTTACTCATCAATTGATTAGTAGTTATATGAGGATTATTTGATATTTCATTTATAATACGATTCATTGTTTGTACTGATTTAGCAGTCCTATTATTTTTTATATTTATATCATTTTCTAATGACCCATAAGTTCTTTCTTTGACAAATGGGATAGTCACTTTTATATAATCTTCTTCTATCTTAAATGACTCCCTACCATATGTTTCAACAACTTTTGTAATACCTCTTCCTGAACGTTCACTTATTCTTAATTGTAAGAATATTTGAGCTAATTCATTACAACGAGGTTGACTTTTACCATCAAAAAAGCCAATTATAGTTTGTTTAGATGGTATTCCTCCATAAGATAATATTTCTATTCTATCGGTAAACACTGAAATCATTGGTGCATTTAAACTATTCCAGTCATTATGAATAAAAGAGTTCAATATAACCTCTCTCAAACATTCAGAATTAAATAGTGGAATATCCTTTCTTTCTACAATTCTATTAGTTTCATCTAACATAACAATATTAAAAGACTCTAAATAGTTAATTACTTGGTCTATTGTAATTAAGATACTTTTAAATCCATAATCATTAAGAGCGTATTGAATATCCGCCTTGCTTTTACCATTAAATACACTAACTCTACAAGTTATTTCATTATTATCAGATAAAATATAAGCCATTAAGTTATATTTTTTAGTATTAGGTACATATAAGTTTAAATTATCTTTAAAAGTTTTAAGATTAAGATTTAAGCCTTTAGAAATATAATAAGTTTGTAAAGTTGTAAATGTTAAGTTTTGATTAGTTGATTCAGTATTAATAATAGTTGGTAAACCATTCTTTAATATTAACCATAAGTTCATTTCTCTTTCTGGATATTTTCTTAATAATTCTTTACTTGAACCAATTCTTATAAATCTTTCTTTTTTAAATTCAGTAATTATGCTTCTAGCAGAAGGTATAGTTAATACAACTAACTTTTTATTATCAATAACTAATTCATCAAAATTAAAATCAATACTAGGAATAAGATTTCTTGCTAAATAATGTTTTAGTGGTTCACCATTAACATCCATATCTGGGTTAAAATTTGTACCAACTATTTCATGAGTATTATCATCTATTCCCCATATAAGATATCCATAGTCAACACCATGTATAGCAGCTGAATTTGATATAGCACTAATATATTCACCTATCCCATCTTTATCTTTCCAGTTATGCTTAAATTCGATATACTCATTTTCATATTTTTGTTTAATTATTTCTTTAAGATATTCTATATTCATGATATTCGCCTTTACTTTCAGTACAAATTATTATAGCAGTTAATTTATTAATAGTAAAGGCAAAATTCATAAAAAAGAGCCTGTATCTTACCATAAGTAAAAAGAAAATCCTACCCCAAAAGATAGAATTTTCAAAACATTGTCGTCCGGAATAATTTATTGCTCGCACCATCCGGGAGCGGTTAACATTTTCTAGTTAATTACACTAGTACAATAAATATACTATATAATTGATGGAAGTCAAGTAGTATATTTACTATTCTCTTATTATTATATGCAAAAGACGTTATTTTATAAACTTAAATTATACGGTTTAGAAGAACTACCATTTTGTCCATCGTTAACTATTTTTACTGTTGATTTAAGGTATAAAACAGGCCTTATACCAAAACTTTTACCACTATCATTTATATGTACATACCCAAAACTACTAATATAAGATATATTATAATATGTATCAATACGCGGAGTCATCGTCGACTGAAAAATAGAACTATCGTATACCCAATCATTATTTTTGCAAGTTGCATACATTTGTTCATGCCATTTATTCAAAGATATCATTTTACAATTATTACCTTCCGCATTTCCATTACTTGCATACCCATAATCGCTTGGATACATCAAGCCCAAAATACCATTCCATATCAGTGTATTATAATTATTAATTGGGTTATTAATTCTCTCGGCTGTATAAAAATAAACTGTATTTAATGTTTTTAAATCATAAGTTCCATTATCGTCCCAAGTATAACCACCTAAATAATACGTAGTAGTTCCAATAAGGCTTTTTGATGTACTATTTAAGCCATTATTAGTAAAATTAACAGAAGATGTTTGATAATCTACCCAATTATTGTTTATAAAAATATTCCCATGATATACAGCATGTGTTCCGCTATTATAATAGATATTTAAAACTTCGTTTGCAGTACTATTTGGCCAATTATTACTATATCTATATGAAGAACATGTATATGTACCATCGCCATTATCTGTCCAATTTTCATCAGCACATTCATCATAAAAAGGATAATTTCCTAAACTTTCATCCCTAATAAGTTTAATTCTACTTTCTTGTACTCCTGTACCATTATCTACGTTATTCATTACACCTATAATACGCCATAGTTCTCCATTAAAATTAACATAGTTATTAGGAGTAGCTCCTACATATCTTAAATTATTATCTACTGTTTCATCATAAGCAAGTGTTGTAGTATCACTACTAGATAAGTTTCTTACATAATCAGTAGCTAAAATATTTCCATTATGATTAACAATATCTATCTTACCTTCAAATTGTTTATTACTAATTGATTCATAAGCTGCATCTTCTTTAATCCATAAATATAATTTATATTCTTTAGTAGTATTCCCACTTACTTCTGTTGTAATTAAATGTTTAGCACTATATCCCGCTTGATCAGTAGTATCATCTAATAAATTATTGATAGTTACTGGTTCAATATAAGTTATATCACTTTTTAATACAGCTTTTATATCTGTTAAAGCTAATGTATTAGTAGATTTTAAATCTAACTTTATGTCTACAAATTCACTATTATTACAGTGATTAGTTATTTTAAAACTATATGGTACTTGTTCTAGGGCTTCATTATCACTTAATTGATAAGCATTTACTAAATTTATAGGTTTATTATCACTTACAACTAAATCTAAACAACTAATGTTAACTTGATTGAAACCATCTTGTTTTTCTGTAGTATTCCATAAAGCATATGTAACACCACTTATTACTATAACCCCTACTGCCATTACTAAAGTTGCTATCATTACTACTTTATTACTATTTTTTTTAGTTTTAACATTTAATTTACGACCTTTTATCATGGCTAGTCCTCCATATCATAAATTAATTATATAACAAAATATTCTTTTTAACAATAGAAAAAGCACTAATTATAAAGTGCTTATTACATAAACTTATTCATTTGTTGCATTACTTGTCTAACTTGTTTTTGACTTGGTTTACGTCCCATACTAGTCATCATAGTTTCTATCATTTTTTCATTAATAGGAGGATTTTTCTTTAAGTATTTTTGCATAAATTTTTTAGCTACTAAAAAACCAATTACTAACCCTACTACTAATCCAAGTAATATCATTAATATATCATGTAACATTATAATTCATCTCCTTGTATATGTATTTTACTAAAAAATAAGAGAATATACAAGCAAATGGTAAGATTTTTAATAGCTAATTTTGTCACCTGACACCATTCGACAAAAATTATTAATTAAATGTGTTATAGTGCTTTAAAGGGGTTATTAATTGATTTACTAAACATATTGAAAAGAGGATAACACAATTAATAAAATTACAAACTTAAAAGAATATTATTATAATGATATTAAAGAAAAATTACTTGAAGATATAGCTAATAGCGCTGTTAAGGATATGTATAAAGAAAGGCATAAAGTAAAAACAAATTATGAGGTTGGCAAAATGTTAACTGAAGTTGATAAACATTATGGCGAAGGCATTATTAATGAATACTCTAAAAAGTTAACAAAAGAAATAGGCTCTGGCTATACATATGCAGCTTTAACTAGAATGAAGAAATTTTATTTTTTGATTACAAATCTTGCGACAGTGTCGCAACTATTATCATATAGTCATTATGTAGAATTATTACCTTTTGATGATTTAGATAAAATAGAATATTATATTCAAATAGTAGAACAACGAAAATTATCTGTTAGACAACTACGCGAAAGAATTAAATCTAAAGAATATGAAAGATTAGATGATGAAACCAAATTAAAATTAATTAATAAAGAAGATACTACTTTAACTTATTTAGTACCTAACCCTATTATCATAAAAAGTAGTAATATTAAAGATAAAGAACATATTAAGGAATATGTATTAAAAGAAACTATACTTACTGATTTAGATAATTTCTTATCTCAACTTGGAACTGGTTATACCTATGTTAGTAATGAATATAAATAAAGCTAGGTAATGTTGATAATTACATTGATCTGCTCCTATTTAATATTGAATATAATTGTTACGTTGTTATTGAACTAAAAGTAACTGAATTAAAAAAAGAACATTTAGGGCAAATACAAGTCTATATGAATTATATAGATAATAATGTTAAAAAGATTAATCATAATAAAACTATTGGTATAATCCTAGTAAGAAAAGATAATAAGTACATAGTTAAATACTCTAGCAATGAACGTATTATATCTAGAGAATATGAATTAAGTTAAAAATAAAGGGGTTAAGTTGATTTACTAAACTATAGAAAAGAGGATAACAAAATGAATAAAGCAAAAAACTTAAAAGATGATTATTATAATGAAATAAAAAATCAATTATTAAATAATGAAATAACTAATAAAGTTAAAGATTACAGCAAAAACAAAAGCGATTTAGAAACTTATTATAATGTAGGTCAGATGTTAGCTAATGCTGGCAAACGTTACGGAGAAGGTATTATTAAAAACTATTCTATCAAACTTATGAATGAGATTGATAAAAAATATAATGAGCGTACATTAAGAAGATATCGGCAGTTTTATTTATTATTTAGTACTCATCAAAAATGGTCGACATTGTCGACCAGATTATCTTGGAGCCACTATTCAGAATTATTAATTCTAAAAGATATATCAGCTATTAATTATTATATTAATTTAGTTAATAAGCAAAATTTATCAGTAAGACAGTTAAGAGATAGAATCAAACTAAAAGAATATGAAAGGTTAGATGATGATACTAAATTAAAGTTAATTAATAAAGAAGATACTACTATTACTGATTTAGTACCCAATCCTATTATTATAAAAAATACTAATTCATTGGCAACAATAAAGGAAAAGGCATTACAAAAATTAATAGTAGATAATATTGAAGATTTTTTAGAACAATTAGGTGCGGGATACACCTTTATAAAAAGTGAATATAAAATAAAGCTAGGTAATACTTTTAATTACATAGATTTACTGCTATTTAATATTGAATACGATTGTTATGTAGTTATTGAACTTAAGGTTAGTGAATTAAAGAAAGAACATTTAGGACAAATACAAGTCTATATGAATTATATAGATACTAAAGTTAAAAAGATTAATCATAATAAAACTATAGGTATAATCCTTGTTAGAAAAGATAATAAGTACATAGTTAAATACTCTAGCGATGAAAGAATTATATCTCGTGAATATGAATTAATTTAAAAATAAAGGGGTTAAGTTGATTTACTAAATATTAGAAAAGAGGATAACACAATGAATAAAACAAGCAAATTAAAAGATAATTATTATAGTGAAATAAAAGAAAGATTACTTGAAGATATAGCTTATAGTGCTATAAAAGATATGTCTAAAGAAAGACATAGATTAGAAACTTATTATGACGTAGGTAAAATGTTAGCAGAAGCTGGTAAACATTATGGCAATAATATTATTGGAAAATATGCTGAAAAACTAATTACTGAGGTTGGTAGAAAATATGATAAAAGTACTTTGTATAAAATAAGAAAGTTTTATTTAGTTTTTTCTAATGAGAAAGTGGCACCGCTGGCGCCACATTTAACATGGAGTCATTGCTTACTTTTACTACCATTAAAAGATATTAATAAGATAAATTACTATATAAAACAAATATCAATAAAAAATATTTCCAAAAGACAACTACACGAAAGAATTAAATTAAAAGAATATGAAAGATTAGATGATGAAACCAAATTAAAATTAATTAATAAAGAAGATACTACTATTACTGATTTAGTACCTAATCCCATAGTTATAAAAAGTAGTAATATTAAAGATAAAGAACATATTAAGGAATATGTATTAAAAGAAACAATACTTGATGATTTAGATAATTTCTTATCTCAGCTTGGATCTGGTTATACCTATGTTAGTAACGAATATAAAATAAAGATAGGTAATACTTTTAATTACATCGATCTACTGCTATTTAATATTGAATATAATTGTTACGTTGTTATTGAACTAAAAGTAACTGAATTAAAAAAAGAACATTTAGGACAAATACAAGTTTATATGAATTATATAGATACTAATGTTAAAAAGATTAATCATGATAAAACTATTGGTATTATCCTAGTAAGAAAAGATAATAAGTACATAGTTAAATACTCTAGCGATGAAAGAATTATATCTAGAGAATATGAATTAGTTTAAATTATATAGCCAGTTCTTTTAACCAAAAGTAATCTTTGTTTTCAAAATCACAAATAAATAGATTACTAATATCTTGTAATTCTTTAAAGAATACTGGTCTTATAGCACTAGATTTTAATAAAAGATAAGTAGATTTAACATAAAGGTTAGTAACTTCAGCTAAATACAAGTTATTAAAAGTATGTTTATTATTAACGACACTATAAAAGTCGTTATCTTTATATTTAGCTAATATATTATCTTTGATTACCTCTTTTTCCATAGGTAAAGTAATTTGTTCTAATACATCCATAGCAGTATTATATTCATCTTTATCTAAATAATAGATATTCTCAAATACTTTAAACAAATTATAAGGATTATTTTTTGTTAAAATAGCTATTTCATCTGAAATATTAAACATATAAAAATTTCTCATATTATTATCACCATCTTTACTATATCAGATGAATGTTAAATATTTTGTCGAATTAAGGTATAAAGCATAAAAAAAATGCATTATTTCTGCATTATGGAGATTTCATTATTAACATTTTGGCTATTAATTAAACTAAATCTTTCATTTAGTAGAAGTATACCGCCGATAATTGTTAAGTAGAATAATACTACTCCAAAATATTTTTTAATTACTTTTTCCATAAAACTTACCTTCTTTCAAATTGATATTATCATAATACATTTGTTCGTGTCAATAACATTTTCAAACAAATGTTTGACCTTTACATTTTTTTGTGTTAATATACATATAGGTGATGAAATAATGGTTAATTTTGTAAAAAAAGAACTAACTGCTAAACAAACTGAGGTATTAGACTACGTAAAAAAATATAGTGCTACTCATGGCTACCCTCCTGCTATCAGAGAAATATGCGCAGCATTAGGATTGTCTAGTCCTGCTACAGTACATACACATTTAAAAAAATTAGAAGATGCTGGATATATCAAAAAAGCTAATTCAAAATTTAGAACAATTGAAATACTTGTTGACAATGAATATTTAGAAAAAGATGAAAACGTTGTTAAAGTTCCTTTACTTGGTAAAGTTACTGCAGGATTACCTATTGAAGCTATTGAAAGGCCAAATGAATTTTTTGACCTACCAGCTGCATTAGTTCCTAAGAAAAAAGAAGTTTTTACATTAGAAGTTAGTGGTACGAGTATGATTAATGCTGGTATATTGGATGGAGATTATGTAATAGTAGAAAGATCTAGAGTAGCTCGTAATGGTGATATGGTTGTTGCAATGACTACTGAAAATGAAGTTACACTAAAAACATTTTATAAAGAAGATGGACACATTAGATTACAACCAGAAAATGATACTATGGCTCCTATAATACTAGATACATGTACAATACTTGGTAAAGCTATTGGCTTATATCGTAAATTTTAAATCAATATAAAAGAAGAAGTTTATTTAATATTTGACTTCTTCTTTTTCTTTATCTCTTAAATGTAATCTCGGTACTCTAGTAGTGATATTATTAAACAAATGATAGGCATCTATATCTAATGTAGACATTACTGAATCTATATTAATATTATTACCAAATATTTCTACTTCATCTCCAACTTTAACATTATCATTAACTTTAACCATTAACATATCCATTGAATCAGATAGAATATCACATAATTCATTATTAATAGATACAACATTATATTTTTTATCTATACCATCTGCATAACCTACAGGAATTGTTGCGATATTCATATCATCTACTACTTTAATATGAGCGCCAAATCCGACAAATTCATCAACATTAGCATGCCTAATACTCATTACTTCACTTTTTAATATAAAAGCAGTTTTTAAATCTATTTCACTATTTAAATAAGTATCACTAATATCATATTTTTTTATTCTTATATTTCTTTTAGTTTTCTTAAAAAAGCCACCTTCATCATAAGAAGGAACAATACCATACATAATTAATCCAAGTCTTACTCCATTACAAAAACCTATTTTATCATGATGAATCAAAGTTTCACTTTTTCCTAAATGGACAATAGGAATATTTTTTAAGTTTATATCACTAGTTAACTCTTTAAAATTAGAAAGTTGAATATCCCAATAAGGATCATTAATACCATTAGTAGCAAAATCAGTATAAATGCCCTCTAAGATTAAATGATTTGTTTCATTAATTAGTTTGATAGATGTATTAATCTCATCCTTAGTTTTAAATCCTAATCTGTTCATACCGCTATCTATTTTTAGATGTATTTTTAAATCATCTCTTAAATCTAATTCAATCAATTTTTTTAAATAATCTAATCTTTCAATAGTTATGGTAACATTATTATTTATACAATCATAAATATATTCTATATCTATTGGTTCTAATAAAAGAACTGGTATTTCTATATTGTATTTACGTACATGCAAAGCCTCATCAAAATTTGCTACTGCTAAATAATTGATACCACCTGCTATTAAATCATTAACTACATACATTCCGTGATTATAAGCATTATTCTTAACTACTCCAATATAATATTGATAACTATTATATTTATTAATTATTTTATTTATATTCTCTTTTAAAATATTACCATCGATTGTTGCATATGTTTTACGGTACATTTTATCACTACCCTCGATTGTTATTCTATCACATTATTCAATTAATATAAACTAAATCTAATAAATATTAATTATCAAAATAACTATTATCTATATTTTAACTTTTTCTTCATCACTATGTAGTTCTTCAAACATTTTAGCCATAGTTTCACTATTCTTAGTTAATCTTTTAATTGATAAATCCTCAGCTTTATTATTAGCTAATCTTAGATTGTTTTCACTTGATAATAAAGCATCTTTAGTTTTTTGTAAATGATCAATAGTTTTATCTATTTCTTCAATAGCTTTATTAAATTTTTCACTAGCTAAGCGATAATTCCTACTAAACCCTTCTTTAAAAGCATTCATATTTTCTTCAAAATGAGATATATCTATATTTTGATTTTGAATTACTTGTAATTCCTTTTTATAAGTTAATGAATTAATTGCCAAACTTCTTATTAAAGTTATTAAAGGAATAAAGAATTGAGGACGTATAACATACATCTTATCATATTTATAAGATACATCCACTATTCCATTATTATAATAATCATTATCAATTTCTAGTAAAGATACTAATACCGCATACTCACACTTTTTTTCTTTTCTATCTTTATCCAATTCTTTAAAGAAATCTTCATTCTTATGTTTAGTAGCAGTTTCATCGGCTTCATTTTTCATTTCAAACATAATAGAAACTATCTCAGTATTATCATCATCATAATCTCTAAATATAAAATCTCCCTTAGAACCAGTTTTAACATCATTATCTTTTTCAAAGTAAGCATTTTTAAATAATGGCCTTAATTTATTAAATTCAGTACTACAATGTACTTCTAGAGATTCTCCTATCATTTTAGTAGATTGTTTAGCTTTAAAGTCTTTATAATAAGATATTTGTTCATCTTTAGTTTTAATTTTTTCTTCATAACTTTCTTTTAAATTTTTTT
Organism: Bacilli bacterium; assembly: GCA_017484065.1. Classification (GTDB taxonomy): domain Bacteria; phylum Bacillota_I; class Bacilli_A; order RF39; family UBA660; genus RGIG4822. The sequence continues at coordinate 156,897 of JAFUTX010000031.1, read as the reverse complement.
CTTTAATTAAATACTCATTATTACTTAATTCTAATTTATTTTGTAGTGAACTTATTTCTTTTTCTTTTAAAGATAATGCATCTTTTATAGCTAGTTCATTTTTTGTTTCTTGTAATTTCAATTTATTATTCAATTCATTTATTTCTATTTCATTTTGTTTTAACTTTTCATTATAGTTCTTTTCAAGATTATTTAAAGCTATTTTAATTGCACTTTCTTTATCTAGTTTATGTAAATTATCATGAGCTTCTAATTCTTTAGCAAACTCTTTATCTCTTATTTGTTTAACAATAGAATCATAATCACTTTCATCTATTTGAAATACTGTTCCACATTTAGGACATTTAATCTCATTCATAATAGTTTACCTCCATATTTATATTATCAAAAAAAGAATAACAAAAAAAGTTAAAATAACTTAGATTATTTTAACTTAACTGCAGTACCATAAGCAAGTATTTCACTAGCACCTTGCATAACAGCTGAAGAACCATATTTTACACCAACTATAGCATCAGCACCTAAACTTTTAGCTTCTTCAATCATTCTATCTGTAGCAATAATTCTCGCTTCTTTCATCATTTCAGTATAACCTTTAATTTCTCCTCCAACTAGTGTTTTCATGCCTGCCATAAAATCTTTACCAACATGTTTAGATTGTACAACTTCTCCTTTTACTAAACCTAATACTTCAGATATTTCTTTACCTGGAATACTTTCAATATTAACCAATATCATTTTATCATTCCTTTCTAATATTGAAATTTCACTTTTGTAATACCCACTTAATTACATAATAATAGTATCATACTATTAACTAGAATAAAAGTTTTATTCTAATCATACGTATCAAATAATCTATGTTGCATTGCATCTGGATTATCTAAATACATTTTATATAAAGTATAAATATCAGTTTGTTCATATTTAATCTCTTTAAAATTATTATTTAAATCTAAGATTTTACCATCTCGATAACTTATTAAAATTGGAGAGTGAGTAGCTATTATAAACTGACTTCCATCTTTAACTAATTGATCAATTAAACAAAGAAGTGATAATTGTCTTTGTGCAGATAATGCCGCTTCTGGTTCATCTAAAATATATAATCCATGATCAGAAAATCTATTTTGTATTAATTGAATAAAAGACTCTCCGTGAGAACATTCATGTAAACTTCCACCATAGTAACACGTAGCCCTAATATTATCTACTTCACTGCAAAAATTATAAAAGCTCTCTGCTCTTAAGAAAAATTTTGTTTTAGCTTTGTTATATAAACTAACTATTAAATAATCCGATAATTCTGATGTAGTATTCTTTGTTTCATACCTAAAATTATTAGTTCCACCTTCAGCTGGCATACCTAGAGCTACTGCTAAAGCTTCTATAAATGTTGATTTACCTACTCCATTTTCCCCAACTAGAAAAGTAACTTGGCTGTCAAACTTTAATTCATTGAAACTTTTAATAACTTCAATGTTAAATGGATACTTATCAAATGATTCTATTTTATCCCTTTGTAAAGTTATTTTACGTACTATTAAATCTCTATTAAAATCCATCAGAACTTCACCTAATATCATCTTATCATATTTTAAAAATCAAAAAAAGATAGATGTATTTCAATCTATCAATTATTATTAATTAAAACTATTTTGTTTCTAATGTACAAGTATAACCTTCGTCTTCTAATTCTTCTTTAGCAGCTTCAGGTGATGCTAATTTATCAAGAATACTATCAGAAACTTTTTCAATTTCTAAATCAGCAGTTACTTCTAATTTCTTATCAGCTATATTTTGCTTACAATTATTAAAAGCTTCTTTATATGAACCAAAAGCATTTTTTACTGATGAACAAAAATCTTGTTTACCTACTGCTTCTATTTGAGCATCTGAATATTTAGATAAATCCATATTATAATTAATATCCATATTATCAATTACATTACCTTTAAAATCAACAATAAATATTACATCTACTCCACTAGTTGTTTGAGTACAAGTTAATTTTGATTCTTTAGATGCACATCCTGTTAGTAAAAATACTGCTAATAAACTTGCTATAATAATTTTTCCACTCTTCATAAATAATAACTCCTCTCTTGCCAAATATTCTAACACAATTATCTATTTATGCAAGATAAAATATAGAGTATATTTATTTACTTATACTGATAGTTATACTAGAAGCACCTAAATCAGGTAAATTATCAATATGACCAATCTTAGTATAACTATATGATGTATCAAATGTTTTATAAAAAATAACTAGGCAATTATCACCATATAACATTACATCACCTACATTTATAGTTTTAGGATTACTGCTATTTGTTGTAAGAGATTCATCCAAATATACATATTTTTCATTTCCATTTAATTCATTCATTTTAAATGTTTTAGGCAATATATTAACAAATTCTTCTACTGTTTTATTGTTTTCTAGATTCATAGTATAATCTACGTTATTAATATTTACTTTTAAAACTGATATCAAGTTATCACTTACCTTTACACTTTCATTATTATTATTACAACTAGTTAGTAAAACAATAATTAAACTAAATAACAATATTTTTTTCATTATTTAAAATTTTCCTTAAAGAATATTTCTATTTTATCAAACGGTATTACCTCTTTATTATCATATAAATCAGTATGTACAGCATTAGGAATAATAAGTAATTCTTTATTATCTTTATACTTGCTATTATCAATCATATTTTTATAAGCATCTTTACTCATATAACAAGAATGAGCTTTTTCACCATGAATTATTAAAACTGCACTTCTAATTTCGTTAGAATAATGTAATAATCTAGTATTCATTAAAGATGTATTAGCTGTAATATTCCATCCACCATTTGAATTTAAACTTCTTTTATGATAAGCTCTTCCTTTATAATACTCACTATAATCTTTTACAAAGAATGGAGCATCTACAGGTACTGGTAAATCCAAACATCCTCCGCCTAGCTTATAACTACCATTTTTAAAATCCTCAGTTCTTTGTTTATTTATATTAACTCTTGCTTCATATCTAGCTTCTTCATTATCGCCTTCATCAAAATAGCCATTACCAGCAATTCTAGACATATCATACATAGTAGATGATACAGTTGCTTTTATTCTTGTATCAATACAAGCTGTTTGTAAAGCCATACCTCCCCATCCACAAATACCAATAATACCTATTTTTTCTGGATCAACAAAATCTAAGTTAGATGCGTAATCTATAGCGGCTTGATAATCTTCAACATTTATATCAGGTGAGTTCATATATCTTGGTTCACCACCTGATTCACCAGTAAATGAAGGATCAAATGCCAAACTCATAAAACCTCTAGAAGCCATTTCCTCTGCATACAAACCACTAGCTTGTTCTTTTACTGCGCCAAATGGGCCACTTACTATAACAGCAGCTAGCTTACCACTATAGTTTTTAGGAGCATACATATCTGCTACTAAGGTAATGCCAAAATGATTTTTAAATGTTACTTTCTTATGTTTAACATTCTCCCTTTTTTCAAATACTTTATCCCATTCTTGTGTTATTTTTAAATTTTCCATTATTAATCCTCTCCTTCTATTAATTTAGCATGTAATACCACTCTTTTTTGACCAGCATTCATACAACTAGATAATGTAAGTATTTTATCATTAGTACTAATTGATACACTATAATCATGATTAGATCTATTCTTAATTGTCTTTAAAAACTTTTCATAATCAGTATCACTATTAAAGTTAGTATTTATATAATAATCTTCTGGTTCTATACTATATGTAGAAAATACTTGATATTTAAATTGACCTTTTTCTGTAACAAGGATTACTTGTAAATTATTTTTATTATTTTGCCAAGTACTATCTAATATATTTTTTAAAGAGCCAAACATACTACCATCTTTAGTGTTATGACCATATATAATTAAATTTTTATCGCTACCATCTAGTTTATTTCTATAATCAGCAAATATCCATCCGGCAATATTATATTCTTTTTTTAAATTATGTTTAAGATAATAACTATTGTTAGTTCCTTGTACTACAGGGTAATCAATGTTAGTTCCATTAACTTTTATATATCCTACTACTTCAGAATTAATAATTCTTAAAGATTTAAAATCAATATCATAATTCTCTGTACCATCATCATCTATATTGATATACTCTTTTACTTTTTCATTAATATCATTATTAGAATCTACATTTAATTTCCAAATAACAATATTATAAATTGAATATATACATAACCCTAAACATATAATTGCAAAAATAATTACTATCCATATTTTTAATCTTTTCTTTTTCATATTTTCACTCCATAATAATAGACTATAATTATATTACTAATATTCTAAGTTATATTTAGCTACATCTGCACATTTACCATCATCATAAGCATAACAAGGATAAACATATTGTTCTTCTTTAGCTATATCTTTTATATTAATAACTTCAATATACATTATATCATTACCATCTTTATCTTTACCTGGTTTAAGTACTCCTTCTATATCATACCAATTATCATTAATGATATTACCGTCATACTTAATAACAAAACCGGTAAACTCAGCATCAGCAGCACAACAACTAATTAAATACTTCCCTATTGCATAATATCCTTTAGGTAAAAATACTGCATCATTTAAAGCAAAACCTTTTAATTTTATAGTCTTTCCTTCATATTTATTAGCCATTGGAGCAAAAGTAAGATAGTTAGATAACTCATCATAAACTGAATCAATTATATCAAAATCAACATTAGAAAAATCATACTTTTCTGCTTGTTTTTCTTCTTTTATTTCTTCATTATTAACTTCTAATTCTTTAGTACTCTCTTGTTCTTCTTTTTTATTTGTTATTTGATTATCTTTTTTGATACTTTTTTTATTATCCATTTTTATATTCATTGTCCTATTACTAGCAAAACTAGATGTTAATCTACCATCATTAGATAAAATTAATAATATAAGCGGTAATATTAAAATTAAGTCACTAATCTTAAAATGATAATGAACTTTATTATTAAATAACATTACAAGTCCGATGAAAATCATTGGTATTAAAGATAGCTTAAGGTATATTTGTAAAGTTGGAGCTAAATAGTTTTTTAACTTATCAAATATCCATACATAAGTAATAATACCTGAATATAATAGACAAATTACTCCTAAATATCTCTTACTCATAATATCTTCACCACCAATAAACTACATATAAAGATGATAATAAATATTAATGATATTAAAGTTATAACAAAACTCTTCTTATAATTACCTAATAAAACTATCGTATTTTTAATATCAATCATTGGCCCAAGTAAAAGATAAGCAATTATTGAACTTTGATTAAACACTCCTAATAAAGATTTACCAACAAAAGAATCTGAAGTTGAACATAAAGATATTAGATAAGCAAATAACATTAATACAATAATAGATAATACTTGATTATTATTAAATATCATTAATATATTTCTTGGTAACAGTACTTGAACAAACGATGCAATTAATGCTCCAAAAATTAGATATTTAACAACTTCAAATAAATCAATTGCAGTATGTCGACATATAGACATTGTATCCTTTTTTAAACCATGATGATGCGTATGATTACATCCACATTCTTCATCATGATTATGACAACAATCTTCATCCATATTATTAGTTATTACCTCTTTTTTATTGAAGATAATTCCCATAATAATTCCAATAAGTAATGAAATTATGATGCCAAATAATAATCGATACCAAAAAATCTTCGGATTAGTTCGATAAAAAGCATTATAAGTTGAAAGTAGAACTACCGGATTAATAATCGGCGATGCTAACATAAATGATATTGCTACATTAATAGGTACTTTCTTTTTTAATAACCTTTTAGATACAGGTATTACTGCACAATCACAAGCTGGTAAGAAAAAGCCTAAAAACACACCCACAATAGAACCTAATACTTTATTCTTTGGGATAAGCTTACTTATTGTTTCATTTGATACATATGTCTCAATAATAGCTGATAAAAGCGAACCTAATAGTAAAAAAGGTAAACTTTCAAAAAATATTGAAGTAAATATTATTGATATGTTTTTTATTACGTCCATCATATCCTCCTTATTCTTAAATAATTTATCACCTTAAATAATAATAACATGATTAGATTAATAATTACAATAGTTGATCCAGTGGGAGTTTCAAAACTATATGAAATAATTAATCCTACAATAAAGGATAATACTCCAATAAAGGCACTTGATATAACTACACTTTTAAAACTTTTAAAATATTGCATAGAAGATATAGTTGGAAAAATAATTAAGCTTGAAATAAGTAATGCTCCCATTAAACGCATTCCTAAAACTATCACTATACTACATAGAGAAGCAAAAATCATATTATAAAAATTAGTATTAATGCCTATTCCTTTAGAAAACCTTTCGTCAAAAGTAATTGCAAAAATTTTATTATAAGAAATTATGTATAATAGCATTATTAATATAGATAGTATTATACTTAAAAGTACATCAGTATTATTAAGTGATAATATACTACCAAATAAATAATTATTTATATCTGTATTAACCCCTTTAACTATTGATACCAAAAACGTGCCTATTGCTAAAGAGCTTGCTGAAATTAGAGCTATAGCACTATCCCCATGAATTTTATTACTGTCATTTAGTTTTAGGATTAAAAATGAAACAATTACTACAACTGGAATAGAAAACTCAATTGGTGAGAAACCTAGAATAGTAGCAATAGAAAATGCCCCAAACCCAACATGTGAAAGTCCATCTCCTATCATAGAATTTTTTCTTAAAACTAAAGATACACCAATTAAAGAAGCACATAAAGATATTAGAGTACCTACTATAAAAGCTCTTACCATAAAAGCGTAAGAAAACATTTCAATAATATTATTCATGATGGACTTTCCTTACAAACTCATCAACAGTTCCATAAAATATATCATCATCTTTTAAAGATAATATTTTATTACCAATTAAATTATTATGGTCTAAATCGTGAGTAATCATTATAATTGTAATCTTATAATTATTATTTAAATCTAATATTATTTTATATAATTCTTTTTTAGACTTGCTATCTAAATTATTAGATGGTTCATCTAAAATAAGTAATTTAGAAGTGGCACAAAGACTTCTAGCTAATAATACTTTTTGTCTTTGACCACCAGATAAATCACCAAAACTTTTATTTTTTAAACTTTCAATGCCAAGTATTTTTAAGTTACTTAAAGCTATTTGCTTTTCTTTTTTTGTGTAAAATGACTTTAATCCTAACCTATTTAGTGTCCCAGATAATACTATTTCAAAAACAGTTGCTGGAAAATTAGAATTAACCTTAGTTTCTTGTGGCATATAGCCAATAAAATTTGGTTTTAAATCATTATAAATAATTTTACCTTTAATTGGTTTAATTAAACCTAATATTCCTTTAATAAGCGTTGATTTTCCACTTCCATTAGGCCCAACTATACATAAAAAGTCACCATCTTCAATATTTAGATTAATATTATCAATAACTATATTATTATTATAACCTAAAGAAAGATTATTTAATTCAATCAAATTCAAGATACAAGAGCTTCTTTCAATACTTTTATATTATTATTCATTATATCTACAATAGTTACACCTTTATCAAAATCCTGTTGAGTTATATTATGAGCAGTATTATATTCTAATACCTTTGCCCCAGTTTCTTTAGCTATAGTTTCAGCTATCTTACCACTTGATAGTTCTATTTTAAATACTACAGGTATTTTATCTTGCTTTACCTTATTCACTAAAAAACTGACAGTTTTAGCACTAGCTTCAGTTGCTTCACTACATCCAGGAAAAGCAGCATAATAATTCAAATTATATTCCATAACAAAATAACGTAATGGAAATCTATCCCCAAAAATTATTTCTTTTTTCTTAGAATTATCTACCAAATCTCTAATTTTTTTATCAATAATATTTAATTCATTGATATAATTACTTGCATTTTTTTCATATAAATCTTTATTAGCAGTATCAATTTTTATTATTTTTTCTTTTAATTTATCAGTTATAGTAATTGCATTAATAGGACTAGTCCATACGTGTTCATCATATTCAACTTCCTCTTCTTCATCTTCATCATGATTTTCTTCCATGCCTTCAACGTGTTCTTCCTCTACCGTATCAACTAAATCCATTAATTTAATTATTTTCGTTTTATCAGTATCAATATCATCTAATATATCTTCTATCCATGCATCTGAATCGCCACCTACATAAATAAAAATATCACTATTTTTTATATTCTTAATATCCTGTGGTGTAGGCTCAAAATCATGTAATTCTGCTCCCGGTTTTAATAGCATATTTACCTCTATATTACTATTATTTTTTATAATAGCTCTTGCTAAATCATACCCAGGAAAACTGGTTGATATTATAGTTAATTTATTATTCTCGTTATTTTTATTGCAACCTGCTAAACTAACTATAGAAAAAAACAGCATTGCAATAATTATTATTCTTCTTACTATTTTCATTTTTCCTCCATCTATATAATTATTTTTTAGATAGATTTTAATTAAGTAATTTGACTTTTAATCCTACTAAGGTACTTTCATTTTTGTCGCTTAACCAATATTTACAATACAATGCTATTGGAGGAAATAATAAAATTATAGCAATTATTATATTATTTATATTTGGAGTTATTAAATCTATATCATTTTTTAATCGATGAATTATTTCACAAATAGGACAATTATCATCATGAGAACAGTCATGTTTTAGATGAGTTATAACAAAACAAAAACGAAATATTATTGATATTAGTAATATCGTAGCAACAACTTTATATTTTGCTTTCATATGCTCTATTCTCCTTCATTAAAACACTCTTGACAAATTCCATTAATAATTATATGTTCTTTACTAGGTCTAAATTTATGTTTTTTTAATATATGATTTGACAATTCTGTTATACAATCGCAATCTATGTGAATTAATTTTTTACAATAAATACATTTAAGATAAAAATGATTAGATTCACTGCAATCTTCTAAATACTCATAATATGTAATATTATCTTTACCAATAAATTTATTAAGCTTTTCATCTTTAAATAGTTTATCCACAAATCTATATACAGTAGTTAACCCCGTTTTATTTTTAAGATTAGTATAAATATCTTTAATTGTAAATTCACCTTTTTGTTTTTTTATTTCTTCTAATATTAATTCTTTTTGTTTAGTATTGTAACTATCATTTATTATCATATAATCTGTCCTTTGAATTTGAAAATGATTTTCATATTTATTATACATATAGTTTATCATTAAAGCAAGAAAAAAAAGACTTAAATAGTCCTTTAGTTATTTACAATAAATTAGATACATATTTTAGTAATATTATTGCTATAGAAAATAAAAGTATTACACTAACTACCACTATATGTTTCTTTTTCTCGCTAGAAAGTGTTGCTATAAATTCTCTTATAAAAGCATTAACCCAAAAATAAGATTTTGTCTTGGATCCTATGCCTTCTAATTTAATATTTTGATTAGTAGCAATTATTCCTGCTCTAAACACATGGTAATTAGTTGTAGCATATGCTATATTAGCAATCTTACTGTTTTTATTTATTAATTTATAAGAAAACTTAATATTTTCATACGTGTTTTTAGATTTATCTTCTATAATTATATTATCATTACTTATTCCTTGCTCTATTAAATAATTTTTCATAGCTTGTGCTTCACTAATTACTTCATCATTACCTTGACCACCTGATGGAACAAATATTATATCTTTATTAGTCTTTTCTTTTTGTTCCATACTAAACTGTATTGCTTTATCAACTCTTCCTTTTAATAAAGGAGTTAACGTTCCATCTTTTTTTATCATACATCCAAGTATTATTATATAATCTTTGTTATATAAAGGTTTATGTTTAGCTGATTTTATTCCTAGAATTACTGTTGCCAATAAAACACATTCTAAATAAGCTATACCTATATAAATAAATGTCTCAATAAATTCATAAATATATAAAGCAAGTCCTTTTTGATTATGAATATCTATAAATGCAGTATTTTGTAATTGATTGTATGCAAAATCCGGAAACATCGTACCAAGAATTATTAATATGCCAAGAATAATCCCTAACATATTTCGCCATGTAAATCCTTCTTTTCTCAATAGTTTTATGTTGCTCAATATAACTAAAATGGATACTATGGTAGCAACAGGAAATATTATAATTGAAAAGAAATTAAATGAAGCTATTATACTATTTATTGAGTTTATTAATCCTGTATTATTAGATAGTTGTAATATTTGATATACAAGTGTAAAAGATAAAAAGATAATAATACCTAAGTAAGCTACATTTTTATACTGATAAAGATTTGTTTTTACATTATGCCTATATTTTCTAATTAGTACTATTAATAGTAAACTAATATATATTATTACTGATAGTGGAATAACTGAATCTCCTCTACTTTTTCCAAAATAAGAATTTTGTGTAATTATACCTAAATTATGAACATAGAAAACTTCCGACATATATGAATCATCATTACCTATATCAATATAAGCTTTACCTTTATTTACTGATTTAATTTTTAATAATAAATTATTATCCTTCATTTTTTTATCAACTATTTTTATAATTTTTTTATTTTGTACTATTTTTATTTCAATATCATTTATAGATTTAATATTTTGATTTATATTAGTTTTATAAATTATTGTTTTACCACTAGTTAAGATAACAAAAAAAGATATAATAAATAAAATAATAGCTAATAAACCAAATTTCAGTATATAATGTTTTTTCATGAAATCACCTAACTATTTTCTGCTATCCTTGCTTAATATCCAACACGTTGTTCCAAATATACAAGCAAATACAATTGGCTCTACTATATAGTTATGTACTGTATACACAAACTCTCTGTTCACAATTAACTTGTAATAGAAGTAATCAAGTAATGGATAAATTATCATAGCAATAATCGCCGTAATAATTATTAATAATATTAAATGTTTAGTACTACCTTTATCAATCATTTTCATTAAAAATTCAACTCCTTCTTAATCTTTATTCTTAAAAGTCTTTTCTAATTCAGCTTTATAATGTTCTTTCATATTTTCAAACTTCATAGTTTGATTATCTTTTAAAATAGTTAAATAGTATTTAGTCATATTCTTTAACATATCAGTTATAACCCTTTTATCTTCTTTAGATATACTACTATATTCTTGTAATATTTTTAAAACATTACTTCCTAAATTACTAGATACTTCTTTAAAGGTATTAGACTCTGTTTTATAGAATAATTCAAATACTGAATCAATAAATATTTTTCTTTGTTCGTTAGTAGTAGTTTCTAACCAATTATTAATTGTCTTAGTTATATTTTCACTATTTTCTGTATTCTTTTCTGATTTAATCATTTTATCTTTAATAACTTGCCATGAATATATATCATGTTGATATATTCCTTTTTCATTACTATATGAAATACTTACCTTTTCTTTATGATAAAGAATACGACCTACTACAGAGTCTTGTGGTATATAAGTTTCTATTTTTTTTATTATTTTACTATTGCCATATTGATTAACAATTTTTTTGTTAAAGCCAGGTCCATCGTAGTTATCAACTTTAATAATTCTATCTTGAATTAGAGAATCAACAGTTATAGCTGAATAAATAGCTACATTGCCACCTTTAGAATGACCACCTATTCTAATTTTTTTATTTGGATATTTGCTTGCTATATCTTCTAAATATTTTTTACCATCAAGTTGACACGGAACATTTTCCATAAAAGACATATTTAAGTCTTCCTTCCAACCATTAATTGTACTATCTGTACCAATAAATGAAACATACATCTCATCGTTATTTAAATGAATAGTAATAGCTCCAAATTGTTTTTCTATTTCCTTAGAAGAATTATTTACATAATCAGTTATCAACATATTATTAAATCTATCACTATTACCTAAATTAGTTATCAGTTCCTTATCACCATTATATAAAAACTCATCATTATCTAAATTACTCATTTTTTTAGAGATTGATTTTATTGTATCACCATTATTAAATTTAATTTTATCAAATCTAAGATAAGAAAACCTTGCTAAGATCATACTATCTATTTCATTAAATTGATAATCTCTTAATGATAGATCTCCTCTCCATTCTAAATAATCATTTATATTTGCCATAATTGTTTCACTCCTATTTATAATTTAATTTTATCTCTTTTTAGTATTTTTGTATTCTAAAATTTTTTCATTTGTTTTTTCTTGTAAAGAATAAATCATACTCCACATCTCTTCAGTGGGATATTTCCTTGATTTATTAATAAGTAAGAAAAGGTTATTCCAAGTATGATATAAATCTATATCTAACTTTTCAATAACATGTAATAAGTCATGACTTATTTTACCTAAATAAGCACCATTATCAATAGTAGCTGTATAATCTTCATTGTTTTCTTTTAAATTTTCAGCTTTTACTATATGATGATAACTCGGTTTATTTTCTAGAGTTATTTTATAACCCATCCAGTCAATATATTCATGTTCTTTATCATAGTATATCTTTCTCATCTGTCTTAATATTTCATTGTTCATGTTATGTACTTTTCTCATATTATTAAATCAACTCTTTACTAAAACTAGAATATCACAAATTTAAGAATAATAAAACCCGAACTATCTAAACTTGAAATTAATAAAAATGTGTTTACAAGTGTGTTTTAATAATTGATTGCATAAGAAAAAGCCTTTAAATAAAGGCTTTAATATACTAAATGGTGGCTCCAGCGGGAATTGAACCAGCGACACAAGGATTTTCAGTCCTCTGCTCTACCGACTGAGCTATGAAGCCAAAAAAAATGGCGGTTCCGACGGGATTTGAACCCGCGATCTTCTGCGTGACAGGCAGACGTGATAGACCGCTACACTACGGAACCAAATGGTTGCGGGAGAAGGATTTGAACCAACGACCTTCGGGTTATGAGCCCGACGAGCTACCAGACTGCTCCATCCCGCGATAACAAAATTCAAAATGGCGGAGGAAAAGGGATTCGAACCCCTGCGCCGATTGCTCGACCTCCCGGTTTTCAAGACCGGTCCCTTCAACCAGACTTGGGTATTCCTCCAATCTCTGCCAACACGTTGATTATAACATAACTATTTTTATCATGTCAACACATTTTTGCACAAAATTCTTGCAAATAAGCCAATCTTTTGTTACAATTAGACATGTATCGAATGGAAGGAGATTATAATGGCAAATATTAAAAGTTCTAAAAAAGCTATAAAAGTTATCGCAAAGAAAACAGATAACAATCATGAACTAAAAGCAAGAGTTAAAAACTTAATTAAAAATTGCGAAAAAGCTATAGCTAGTAATGATGTAGAAACTGCTACTTCAATTTGTAAAGACGTTCAAAAATATATTGATAAGTCAGTAAGCAAAGGTTTAATTAAGAAGAATACTGCTGATAGACAAAAATCTAGATTATCTCAAAAAGTAAAAAATATGAAGTAATAATTGTGTACTTCATTTTTTAATGTTAAAATAAATATGGTGATACTATGAAAAAAACAATTATTCCTATTTTATGTTTATTTGTAATTGCTTTTGTTATTTTTAACTTAGACCCTATATCTAATAAAGTGGCTGACTTAATTGAAAATGATCCTAAAGTAATAATAGCTTCTAGTAATGAATATAAAAGAGATTACGAATATAAATATGTTAAACAATCTGTCGATTATAAACCATTAAGTAAACAAGATTTAGTAAATATAATATATAGTACAATAAATAATGGCTGGGAAACATTTACTTTCTATTGTCCTAGTGAATATACTAATTGTACAAAAGATATGGAAGAATTAAGTGGTAACAACATATTGTTAACTCATATTAATAATTTTGTTAGTCCATTTAATAGTTTTACTAATATCCAAACTACTATATCAGATTCTGGAGAAATAAGTTTAAGCGTTAAATACTTATATACAAAAGAACAAATAGAGATTATTAATGCTGAAATCAGCAAAATTATAAGTGAAAAAATTACTGATAATATGGATACAATAGATAAAATAAAGGTAATACATGATTACATTATTAATAATAGTGATTATGATATAAAAAGAAATAATACAGGAGAAAGTACTTACTTATCCTATATTGCTTATGGACCATTAATAGATGGTTATGCTACTTGTAATGGTTATACCGATGTTATGGCTTTATTCTTAGATAGATTCGGTATCCAAAACTTTAAAGTAGGTTCTACTCCTGAAGAAATTGGAGAAGGTAAAACTGGACATGTTTGGAATGCTGTATATATAAACAACGAATGGCGTCATTTAGATTTAACTTGGGACGATCCAGTTATGAGTGATGGATCACATCAACTATTTCATAATTATTTCTTAATAACTACTGAAGAAATGGCTCTAGCAGATAAAAGCGATAATAAAGATGCTGAAGTTATTGAACATAAATTTAATCACAGTGTTTATCAAGAATTTAATGCAAACTAAAATCATCAATTAAGATGATTTTTTTATGTACTCTACTACTTCATTAATAGTATTATTAAAGTTATCATAATCAACATTAAACCAATTAACATCTAACTGATTATTAAAATATGTATATTGTCTTTTAGCATATCTTCTTGAACGTTGTTTTATTAATTCTTTAGCTTCTTCTAAAGAAATACTACCATCAAAGTATTCAAATAATTCTTTATATCCAATAGCAGTAGATAAAGCCTTAGATTCTATATGCATATCATAAAACTTTCTAGCTTCTTCTAATAAACCATTATTAAACATCTTATCTACTCTATTATTAATTATGTTATAAAGATTTTCTCTATCGGTGGTTAAGCCAATAAATAATGCATTATACAACTGTTTAGGCTCTACAATCTCTATATTTTCTTTATTTAAAAATCTAACTAGCCTTTTACGATTATTAACATGAATATTCATATTCTTATCTTTTTCTAATGCCATTTTATATAATTCTTCATTAGTTAATTCATCATAGTTATTACTGATATTCTCTTCTAAAGGAAATCTAAAATCAAATAAACCACTCTTTAAATATAAACCAGTACCTCCAACAATGAAAATATTTTTATCTTTATATTTTTCTAATAGAAGTCTTAAATCTTTTTGATAGTCATACACCGTATAATTTTTTGTAACATCGCAAATATCAAATAAATAATGAGGCACACCTTCTTTTTCATCTTCAGTTACTTTAGCTGTACCTATATCCATACCAATGTAGACTTGCATAGCATCACAATTAATTACAATACCATCAAACTTCTTGGCTAGTTCAACACTCATTTTAGTCTTACCTACTCCAGTAGGCCCAACTATTGCTACTATCATAAACATCATTCCTATATCAAAAAAACTATTATCATAAGATAATAGCTTAAATTCTTAATGGCGCCCGATGTAGGACTCGAACCTACGACCTACCGGTTAACAGCCGTGCGCTCTACCGACTGAGCTAATCGGGCATTACTCATTCATTATATAACCTATATATTTTTTTGTCAATATATTTTTTTATTTTTTCATTAATTATTATATGTTTTATTATATTATTTATACTAAAATATTTTAGATAATAAAGTTCCTATACATACACCAATAAGAGCAGTAAATAAATATATTAAACAATACATGATTTTAATTAACTTTTGGATATTCATCACTATTACCTCAAAACCAATTTATCATATTAAATAGTTCAATGCAAGAAAAAACATATAACTCTTATAAAAGTTATATGTTAAATACTATTTATCAGTTGAACCAAATCCACCAGTACGTTCTGCACTAGCCTCATCATTATCAGTAATTAAGTACTTAGCAAATACACCTTGACCAATTGCTTCACCTTTTTTAATAGTTACATCTTCATCAAAAAAATTATAAAAAGCAAACATTATATGACCATCATTTGATTCATTACCATAATAATCAGCATCTACTACTCCTACTGAGTTAGCTAATACTAAACCTTTCTTTTTAGGATTAGAACTTCTATTATATAAATATAATACTTCATCATCCATCATATATGCTTTAACACCAGTAGAAACTAATACTGGTTTAACTCCTGGTACAAATTTAGGAATTACAGTATCTTCTGCAGCTTCAATATCATAACCTGCTGCATGTTTAGTTTTTCTAACAGGTAAATTAATTCCTTTATCTTCAAATCCTTTTGCTATTTCAAATCCTCTTGTTTTCATGTTACCTCTACTTTCCTAATTAATTATATCATTAATCATAAAAAAGTTTAAGTAAAAACTAATTAAAAGCTAGTTCAACATCTAACTGTTCATCACTAAATGCAATGTATAAGAAGATAGCACCACTAATAGCAATTAGTAAAGATGCAATGAAAGATAACCATACAAGATTTTTTTTACTCTCAGAATCATCTGGTTTTAATTCTCTTACTGAATCATAAGAATCTTTTAGAAAATAAAGATATACAATAATTAAAATAGAAAATATTAAAATCATAATGCTACGATACTTATCTTTAAAAAACTGGTTATTTGATAAAAAATATTTTCTTTCTAAACTATTAGAATAAAAACTTAAGGCAATTATCCCGATATAAATTACCCAAATAAAATCTTCAATATTTAACTCTTTTATTCTTTCATTTAACTCTCTACTATTCATATTTAATTATATGTTAGTTTTAGTATTTTGGCACTATTGTTAATTATCTTTTATTAATTTTACTTCTAATTTATTTTCATGTATCTTATGATTTTTTTCTATTTCTTTTAAACTTTTATCTGGTGTTGGTAAATCTTCTGGCATTGTACCTCCTTGTCTAGCTATAAACTCTCTAATATTTTTACCCATATTATAATGAGTATTATTAGCATTAATTTCACCTTTTACATTATCTCTTTTAAGTTTAGCATCTGTTTGAACTATTCGAAAAATATTATCAGCTAGCTCTTCACTTCCCATATTATCTAAAATATCCTCCCGATATCTTAAACCTTTTCTTTTAGCTATATCATTAGCAGTTTCACCATTATATAATCCTTTATATCCAGCATTATGAAATTTATCAAAATTTTTAACCCCAGCATTCTTTGCTGTTTGATTAAGTGAATTGTTACCTTTTTTAGTTAAACTTCTTTGATATAATCTTTTTTCATCTTCATTCAAAGAATTATAATCACTTTCTAATATTTCTTGTTTTCTTGTTTGAATTGCAAAGTAAGTTTGAGCAAGTGCTATTACTTTTTTCCTACTATCTCCATTTTGTGCTATAAGGTAGCATGCATATCTTGATAATTTATAATCTTCAATTATTCTTTTTGAATCTCCTGTTTTAACCATTTTGCCGACGTTGGCAAAATGGTCACAAATATTATAGTTACTATTCTCACAAGCTATTTTTGATTTATATATTACATCTGAAAATCTTCTCCATTGTACATAATTAAGCGCTATCATCAGTTCTCTCGCTAGCCAATATTCATTACCATATTAATCAATATGTTTAATATCGTCAAATAATTTTTCTGTATAATCTTTTATCTCATTCATTTTTTATCACTCCTCTTAGATTAATGCTTTATTGGTGTCCAGTTACTTGTAAAGTTCAAAAATCTTTTTTTATAATGACTATCACTAATGTTTTGATATATATATTTTGCCTCAAGTAATTATTACAATCAATAAAATATATTGTCATATTTTGTCATAAAAAAAAAGAATTATTCTAATTCCTGTTTCAATGTTTTTAATATTTCTTTCATACCATTAGCAATATTTATTGCACTACTCTCCATAAACTTTTCATAAGTAATAACATTATCATTATTAGGTACATCCGATATACTTCTAAGTATCAAGAAAGGTATATTACTTAAGAAACATACTTGAGCTATACTTGCTCCTTCCATTTCAACACATAATGCATTAAATTTATTATTTATTTTACTAGCCATACTACTTTCAGTACAGAAGATATCACCTGAAGCTATAACTCCTCTTACTACATTAATATCTTTAATATTATTTAGTGTTTGGCTTGCTATACTAAGTAAATATGTATCAGCATCTATGTACTTTCCAACACTAGGTATAAATCCTTTTTCGTGATTAAATGCTGTTAAATCAAAATCATGTTGAACTAGTTTTTCACCTATTACTATATCACCTACTGCTAGATTATTTGATATACCTCCAGCTACACCAACATTAAAGATATAATCAACTTTAAAGTTATCTATTAATATTTGTGTAGTACGTGCTGCATTAACTTTGCCTATACCACTTTCTACTAGTATACAATTAACTCCTTCGATATTCCCTTCATAAAAATTTAAATCAAATATATTATATTCATTTTCTATTGATAAATGCTTTTTTAGAGCATCCAATTCTTCTTGCATTGCAAATATAATCCCTATTTTCATAAACACATCTCCATATACACTTATTTTATAATAAAAACAAGAATATTTCTACTCTTGTTCTCTTTTAGGTAACGTATTTAAATATAACTCATATTCTTGTTTATTTTTTTTAACTATTACTTGTAATATAATTCCACATACTAACATTAATATAGCTGTAAGAATTATAAAACAACCTACTATTAATGAAGGAACTTTCATTACTAATCCAGTATCAAAGTATTCTTTGAATGGTGGAATAATAAATATTAATGAAATAATAGCCAATAAGAAACTTAATAATCCGAAGAATCCCATAGGCTTATATTCTTTAAATAAGGTAGCTATAGTCTTTAATACTTTAAAACCATCAGAGTAAGTATTAAGTTTTGATACACTTCCTTCTGGTCTATCACGATAAGTTACAGGAACTTCTACTATTTTAAAGTTTTTATCTACTGCATGAATAGTCATTTCAGTTTCTATTTCAAATCCTTTAGATAGAACTGGAAAACCCTTTACAAATTCATAACTAAATGCTCTATATCCAGTCATTATATCTTTAACATCATTTTTAAATAATCTATTAATCAATAATCTAACTATTCTATTACCAAAATTATGGAATGGTCTTTTGTTTTCAGTAAAATATGTACTAGATAAACGATCGCCCACTACCATATCTGCTTTACCACTAAGAATTAAATCACACATTTCTCGAGCATTTTCAGCTGGATATGTATCATCACCGTCAATCATAAGATAACAATCAGCATCAATTTGCCTAAACATTGACCTAATAACATTACCTTTACCTTGTTTATATTCATATCGAACTATGGCACCAGCTTTTTGAGCAATTTCATCAGTATGATCTTTACTATTATTATCATAAACATATATATCAGCTTCTGGCAAAACTTTTTGATAATCCTTTACAACTTTTTCTATTGTCTTACTTTCGTTATAGCAAGG
Source organism: Bacilli bacterium (assembly GCA_017484065.1). Classification (GTDB taxonomy): domain Bacteria; phylum Bacillota_I; class Bacilli_A; order RF39; family UBA660; genus RGIG4822. Next base: position 137,394 of record JAFUTX010000031.1, on the reverse strand, counting down.
TATTAATACTGCAACTTTTTTATTTTCTTTTTTCATAAATAATTACTCCTTTAGACATATTATAACACAACTTCTAAGATTTACATATAATTTTACTTATTTCATTTAAATCTACTAATATATTTAGTTACTCATTATATACATCATAACATTTTACATAGTATTTCATAATTATCTTTACTAACCAACTTGGCCAAAATTTTTTAAACATTATATTATCTTCTTTAATTCTTAAAGAATTATCCATACATTGCTTTGTCGTAGATTCATTACTTATTCTAAATGATAGTAGTTTTCTAGGTATATATCTTATTTTACCTTTCATTTTATATAACTTAAAAAAAGTATCCCAATCTAATCCAAATTTCAAATTCGAAGTAAAAATATCATCACCAATTATATTTTTATTGTATGTAACTGAAGGACATTGAATTGTATTTCCAAGTGATAATGTCATTTTTCTTATCCATCTTATATTGGATATACCTGGGATAGTTAATGGTATTTTTAATATTCCCTTTAATTTTAAATTTTTATTATATAAATTTTTATTTTTTACTAAATAATAATTATTTGTTGATAACATTATCTCTTTTCCAGTATAATTTGACAAAATATTTTCTACATAATATTCATTATATATATCATCTTGATGAGCTACAGTTACTAGTTCAGTTTTGCATTTTTTTACTGCAAAATTCCAATCGTCTTGAATATCACTTTTGCCATTTCTAAAATATGTTTGAATATTATATTTTTTAGCTAAATTTTCTATATGCTTATTTTTGGTAGATGATGTAATAATAATATTAGTCTTTATTGATTGTTTTTTTATTGATTTAATACATTCTTCTAAATATTTTGACTCTTTATAAGCGCATATTGCAAATGTATGATATTTTTTAGGATTATTCAAATATATATTTTTCTTTTTAGTAAAGACCCATAGTTTACTAAATATAAAATTATATGGTACGGTTATGAATAACGTTAATATTGGTGCAATATAAGCTGATAATTGTAATACTTCTACCCATAAATACATACATCCAATATTTAAAATATATGAACTACCATATACAACATAATACTTAAGTACAGAGTTCGAATCATAAATTGTTTTTTTAAATACCCAACCATTATTTAAAATATAACCAATAATAGAACTTAAAATATAAGCAATTGTCGTTGCTATTTTATAATTAACATTAATAAATATTAAAGGATAATAAAAAAACCAAGAACTAAAAGTATTAATACAACCTACTATCCCAAATCTTATAAACTGTTTTATCATTCCTTTGTATTTATTCATTACATTCACTCCATTTCATTTCTATAGTATCTGGTATATCAAAATATTGCTGTAACCAATATTCATAATGCACTTCATAAGGTTGTGATGAGCAAAAATTACTACTATTTTACTCTGCATAAATATTATAATGTTTTTTTACTATACTTTTTATAGTTCACCATATTATCATAATTATTCTTATTAATTATGTTACAAAAATAGTAATACAAAAATTTTGGTATATGTTACTATAAAAGGTGTTTTTTTCTTATTCCTTTCCCTCATGAATTAACGCTTGAGCAATTATATATCTAGGTCTTTCTTTTGTTTCAATATATACCTTTCCTAAATATTCACCAATAATCCCAATACAAAATATTTGAATACCGCTAAATAAACATAGTAATACAATAATAGTAGTCCAACCAGAAACACTATTTCCTGTAAAATAACCTATTATTACATAAATCAAAAATATAAAACTAAATAACGCTATTATTAAGCCTAAATTCATAATCATTTTTAAAGGCTTTACAGTAAATGATGTTATTCCTTCCCAAGCAAAACTCACCATCTTCTTTAATGGATATTTAGATTCACCTGCAAACCTTTCAGCCCTTTCATAATATACTACATCTGATTTAAAACCAATAACTGGAAATAAACCTCTTAAAAATAAATTAACTTCTTTATAATTAGATAGTTCGCTTAGAACTCTTTTAGATGTCAATCTGTAATCTGCATGATTGAATACAATATCAACTCCCATAAATTTCATAATCTTATAAAAGCCTTCTGCAGTAAATTTTTTAAAAAATGTATCTTTTTTTCTAGAACTTCTAACACCATATACAACTTCACAACCATTATAGTACTTTTCAATCATTTCATCTACCGCGTTTATATCATCTTGTAAATCAGCATCCATTGAAATAATCATATCTGCTTTATCTTTAGCAGTCATCAAACCTGCAAATAATGCATTTTGGTGTCCACGATTTCTAGATAGTTTTAATCCACAAACTAGTTCATTGCTTTTATGTAGTTTTTCAATCAATTCCCAAGTTTTATCTTTTGAGCCATCATTTACATACATAATACGACTATTCTTTGAAATACTACTTTTATTAATTAAATCTTTTAGTTTTTCAACTAATCTCTTGTTAGTTTCTTCTAATACCTCTTCTTCATTGTAGCAAGGCACTACAACATATAAAACATCATTTTTTTTCATACAATACTTCCTCTTTAAATCTATTTTTTTTCATAAATATCAATTATGTGATTATCAAATATTTTATAATTAAATACAATAGGATAATTCTCATACTCTTTTGTCTGATATACACTATTACTAACTATATATATTGGATATTTTTTATCAACATATTCATCATATTGTTCGTTATTTAAATAATTTATTTGTTTTCTTAAATGTCCATTAGCTGTTCTAAAAAAATCTCCTATAACTCTACTATTAAAACCAAATCCATACAAATTAACCTTTCCATCCGGACCTGTTTTAGGATTAGTATTTAAAAACTCTACCAAAGCTTCACCTGTTGTAACTCCATAATAATCTAATTCATAGTAATTTTCTAAATTACTCTTTTTTACTAATATATTAAAGTAAGCTGTATTAGCTACAGAATATTTCAATAAACAATAGCTATTATAAGTTAATGATATAATTAATGAAATAGTAAATATATAATATATCATTTTTTTATTTAAATATTTAACATATATATGATTTATACCAAAGGATGTTATTATTAGTATTAAACCATACAAGAAATAGAAATGTCTCCACCCATTATATAAATTTGGCCTTGTAAAGATTGCTATTGCCAATGGAACTATAAATATTAATAATACTACATTTAGATTCAACAAATTTTCATTATATTTTACTTTTTTATTTTTATTCTTAAAAGTAATAATTTTTTTTAAATAAACAAAATTATTGTATATAATTAACATAAAAGATATTAAGAACATTACTATTAAAAACAAAGGTAATGTTACAGATATCATCTTAGGAACATAATACCAAGGTAATGGATTAATAGATTTATTATATATATTACCTTCAAATAAAACATTAGGGGTTCCTCTAAAATTAATAGAATTACTCAAACAGTAAGTAATAAAATTAACTAAATCAAAACTACCCGAACCATATATTGCTGGCGTTAGCAAAAAATATAACACTAATGATATAATAGCAGCGACCAATCCACAACAAAAATTTTTCCGATTAAATTCTTTATTAACAATCATTTTATATATATAAGCTAATCCTACAACACCTAAAAAATAAAGTCCTAATACTTTAATGTTGCACACAAATGCACTTACTATTGCAAATTTAATAGAATCTTTATATTTACGTTCATTAGTAAATCTTAATCCATAATATAGCATTATTATAAGCAATGACATAAATATAATATCTTTATTATTGTGTAATGAATCAATCAATATTCTCGGCGAAAAGAAATACATCATAGTAGTAATAAAAGCAACTGACCGTTTTTTATATAAATACATAATCAATTTAAATATATATATAACACTTAAGAAAAATATAGAATATGTATAAATATGCCAAAGAACAGATACATAATTAGCTGAAACGTTATATAATAATAATATTGGTGAAGCTAAATAATAAGAGGCTATTCCATGATCTTTTTCACTACTTTGGGAAATGGGGACTATTCCCATATTCTCATAATATTCTGTCAAACTATTTAATTTTAATATTTTTGAATATTGCAAAATATTACTTCTTAATATATTTTGTTCTATATTTTCATCAAAATTTGGACTTATTTTTGGTAAAAAGAGCAATCCAAAAATAAAGATGCTGATAAAAAAAGTAATTAACAATTTTTTATTACTTATTTTATTAAAACATTTTAAATTCATTATAGCTCACACCACTCTTCCAAAATGAATTTTATTTTACCTTTATTTACTATAATCTTATATAATTGATGTTCGATAACTTCGTTATCAAATAAAAAACTATAATTATTCTTAAAGTCATCATTTATTTTTGCTAAATATAGATAATCATAATTTTTGATTAAAGGATAAACTTGACTGTAGAAATAATCTATAATATCAATTGAGTTATCATTTTCCAAATTATAAAAAGTAGTATTAACAATATTATCATCTAAATAATACTTTATAAAATATTGATATTCAGCCGCACTATCTTGCGCTATAATATATACTTTAGAATCATCTTTAATATCATTTTCTATACATTCCGCATTAAGTTTATATATACTATTAGTATTATCTATAATTGGGAAAGTAATTCTATCTAATACATTTGGCGATTGTATAATCAACATTAATATTGCTAAAAAGTATATATTATTATACTTTTTAGATAAATTAGAAAAATGTAAAAATAACATAATTAACATGGAAAATATAATCATAACGTATGTAGGCATATATCTATTAAAAGAAGCTAATGTAGGTCCTTCACCTGCTCCAAAAGAAAATACATATAAAACAAGCATCGTAAACGCATATCCTAATGCTCCAATTAATAATGTAATAAATATTGATTGAACTTGTTTTTTATAAAAATATTTATTAAAAAATTTATATAATACTAGTAGCATAGCTAATCCAAACGCTACTAATTGATAATAGTTTAATTGAATATAAGAAGTTGTATTAGGTATATTACTTATCCCCTTTAAATAATTCATAACAGTTGTATGCTGCCATTCTTCTCCTCCACTTCCAAGAATAATATTATATAAATTAGATAGATTTATGTCTGAAAATTTAAATTGTCTAACTAAATCTAATTTGTTTACATAAATATCCCAGCCTTTCCAGAATAAGAATGGAATAATAATGATAACTGCTAGTTTAACTACATTTTTCAATTTTATTTGTTTTTTCAAAATCATATCTAATATAATTAAAAAAATACACATTGCAAATAGAGGTAATCCCATTTGTTTAGTTAGTAATAAGAAGGAAAATGCTAAGGTTAAATTTACTATTTGAAATAATTTAAAATTGTCCTTTTCTGATATAATTGAAAACATAATATATCCAACTAAAATTGCCATAACATAATCAGTATATATGCAATTCATAACAGAATGGCAATCAAGAAACAAAATTAAAAACAAGACTATAAAAAATAAAGCAATTCCAGAAAAATATTCACTTATTTTACTCTTGTTCAGCCTTATTTCACAAATTGCTGGTATAAAAAGCATCATTTCCAACAAATGAATAGAACTAATTAATCTTTCTTCACTAAATCCTCCTGAAAGTTTTACAAATAGCAATTCATAAATTTGAACAATCGGTGGATAATCCTTATGAACTAATAATGTTGAAGATTTAACTGAATAAAGAGAATCAAGCCTTAACATTTCTTTTATCATTACACCCCAATGAGAAAATTCATCCCAACCAGTAAATCCTCTATTATAGTCATATACAAATACAGCTATTGAACAAATAATATAAGCGTAAAATCCCTTTGTAAAAACAAGATTTTTTATTTCTTCTAACTTAATAGTTTTTTTCCATATATAAAAAGGAATTATAATTATAAATGACAATGCTAATAGAACATTTATCCAAAAGCCTATATTAAAAGTTTTAAATAGTATTACACTAAAAAACATAATAAATGAGCTAATAAAAACTGAAAGAGGCAAACATTTACCAAAGCTCTTCTTAGTTATAACTACTAAAGATATAGTAAAAAATAGAAAATATAAAATTGGAATCAAATAAGTCATTTTGCTAACAATCCTTTCTTAATATTTATCATCTATATAAAAATCAGAAACAGATAATTCTGGTTTATATGTTTTAAACTTATCATTCAAATAATTTAAAGTGCTTAACAAAAATTTATCTCTTTCTTTTTCAATTGTTTTATCATAAGGTGTTCTAAAAATACTCGTAGTAGCTAAAACTTGATGGAATTCGTGCTTTAAAGATAACCTTACCCAAAAATCCCAATCCTCTAATGCATCTATGTTTTCATCAAATCCACCACATTCAATAAATAAATCTCTTTTAAACATAACTGTTTGAATTGGAAATAAATTAACTCTATATAGTCTCTTTTTACTATATTTTTTACTTTCACATAATCCTTTTGCTTTGACTTCATATTTATACGGTTTTTTACTAATAACATTGATTTTAGTTTCAAAGGCACCATCATAAACAATATCATAATTGTTATTTTCAATAACTTTTACTAATGTTTCTACATGATTTGGAAAAAAAACATCGTCATCATCTAAAAAATTTAAATATTTTCCTGTTGCTTTTGACATAGCAATATTCGCAGCTTTTGAACGTCCCACATTTTTTCCTGTTGCTTCATACAATATATTTAAATCAGAAAATTCTCTTTTTACCATCTGTTCTGAGATATTTTCCCCGTCTTCTATTACTATAATTTCAATATTTTTATATGTTTGATTGCGTAAAGAAATTAAATTTTCTCTTAAAGCTTCTTTTCGATCACAGGTACGTACAATTATACTTACTAGAGGATTAGATTTTATATCAGGTTGAATATAAAATGGATTCTCATTAGATATTTCATAATCTAATCCAAAAATAAATCTTGGTTCAAAACACATTTTCTCAGTAAATATGTTAATAAATAGATTTCTAAAGAAATGTTTAAAAATTTCATATCGTAAAGAACTTTTTATTTTTTTAATAGTATTTTTATCTAAACTTTTTGGTATACTAGTTCCTTTAAATGCAGTTTGAAACATATATTGTGTACCTCGCATAAAATTTTTAAATTGTCCATACTTTGCTCTTATATACCAATTGCTAATAAAACCATAAACAAATTGTGTATATTTAAATTCGTTAGGTTTTTCATAAGAATAATGGATAATTGGAATATCAAATAAATACTTTATGGCATAGCCATTTTTTCTAAAATTCCAACTTATTTCTACATCTTCACAATACATAAATATTTTGGTATCAAATCCGCCAAGCTTTTCATATACATTTCTTTTAACTATCATACAAGCTCCGCTAGCCCACGATGTTTCACCAGTAATTGGATTATAAAATTTAGGATGTTCATATGGCCTTTGTGCCAATTCCCACATTGCAAATTTTTCATCAGAATTTTTTATGGCATTTTCTAATTTAGAAAAAGTGTCTTCATTAATTTCTGTATCAACATTTAAAAAGAAAATATAGGGTGAATTGCCATATCTTGCACCAATATTATTACCATACCCAAATCCCTTATTTTTATTAGATTTAACAACAATAAAGTCTTTAAATATTTTTTTGTTTTTACTCTTTATTTCTTCTAACTTTTTTAAAGTGTTATCTTTTGAATTGTTATCGTAAAAAATTAATGAAATTTTGCTTAAATCATATTTGTTTTTTAATATACTATTTATGCACCCATCTATCCATTTTTCAGAATTATAAGTTACAAACACAATATCTATATTCATTGTACTACCTCCCTAAATTTCATGTAATATAAAAATATTATACATTATTACTTATTTAAATCCCATACTTTTTTCAAAAATTCAATTCTTTTTTTCATATTATCATGGCATGTATCATTTAAATTAAATTCGTCATTTATAATTTTATGTATTTTCTTTATTTCTTCTAAATGCATTTCTTTTTTTGTTGTACTTGTAACATTATTTCCATGCACTCTATAATAATTTAATGGTTTATTTATAAAAGATATATTCCCGTTTTTTATTACATTAACATAAAATAACCAATCGCCAGCTTGCTTAAATTCACTTGAAATTTTGAAATATTGATCATAATCACCATTTTTAAAAATAACACTAGACACATTGGCTATTGTACAATTCAGATAACAATAATTCTTAATTTCATCGACACCATCATTAATAAAATCTTTATTCCAATGATTTGTCTTTTGAATATCTATTTCTGGCTTAATTGATTTTACTCTAACCACTCCAAATTCATCAACAAAGGCAGTATCTACATAACTTAAAACTATATCATTATTTCTTTTTATTGTATTCATCAAACAAGAAACCATATTATTTTCACAATAGTCATCTGCTTCTGCAATCCATACATAATCACCAGAAGCATTATCAAAACCTTTTTTCCATTGTTTGAAAGGGCTACCACTATTCTTTTCATTATATATCTTTTTTATATTTATATATTCTTTCAAATTATCTACAATACAATCTATTAATTCTCTCGAATTATCTTTAGAACAATCATCAAGTATTATTAATTCATCAATTTTATAATCTTGATTCAAAATACTATATACTCTTTGATACATAAATTTTTCATAATTATAATTAGGTATAATAGCCGTTAGCTTAATTTTGTTATCATGCATTTTACTTTGCTTTTTAGCAACATTAATCAAATCCTTTATATCAATGTTCTTCTTTATAACAGATTTTTTATTAACAATAAAACTACTATATTTAAATTTATGATAACTATTATATGCCGATATAATTAAACTAGTAAGAAAACTAAAACCATAATAATTCAAATAAAATAGTAATTTATAATAGAATGAAGCTTTTTTGCCTCTTCTCTCCAAGTTTTCAAAGCACAGATTATTCTGTTTTAAGTTATACTTTTTAGACATTCTATTAAACTTTCTTAAAAATTTAGTTCTTTTTAATAATTTCTTTTCTCTTGGAATTACATAAATAAAGAATAAAAACAATTGTTGATAACATATAATTTTCATTATTTTATCATGGTTTTCATTATCCCTAATTCTTTTTTCTAATAACTCAATAGATTTAAAAATATCAAACCTTTTGTCAGATAAACCTGAGTTTTGAACGGAACTGCTATGTTGTACATAATTATATTTCGTTTTATTAGTATAACCTATCCTTTCACAATTTGCTATAATTGCAATAATAGATGCTATATCTTCATTCATAATACCTTCAGCAAAAGGATATTTTTCTAACAAATTTTTTCTAATAATTTTATTACAAGGCGATGCAGCAAAACCTGTATTTATAATATTAATATTAGAAACTTTTCCACAGCATCCTTCACCAATAACTGATGGAGTTTGATCTTCATAAACACAATTAATGTCGCAAACAACAACATCTAAATTATTAGTATATAATATATTTAATAATGTTTCATAATAATTATCATCTAAATAATCATCTGAATCAATAAAAGATATATAATCAAACTTGGCAATTTTAATAGCTTTATTTCTTGAATATCCAGCTCCTTTATTATTTTCATTTTGTAGAAATATGATATTTAGAATATTATTATTTATATATTCTTTTATAACATTCACAGTATTATCTTGAGAACAATCATCAACTATAATAATCTCATGATTGATGTTTTGTAACTGTTTTTTTAGAGAATTTAAACATTTTACAATATACTTTTCCGAATTATAACAAGGTATTATAATTGATAATTCTTTTTTACTTTCTTTCTTCATTTTTCTCCTCCATTGTTATATAATTCTAGTAATTTTTCTAATGAAATTATTATTTCTTTTGTTCTAAAAATCAACTTACTATATTTATCACCATTAAAAGTTAAATCAAGACTTGCCCCTTCTTTATGTTCTATTTCTAATTTTGGTAAATATAAAGACTTAAGCTCATCCTTAACTATTCTATGATATAAGAAATCCTCTTCATGATATAAAAAGGTTTCATTATAAAAAACATCTTGATACTTTTTATAATATTTTTTTGAAAATATGATTGCACAACCATGTAATGCACAATTAATTTCTTCTTTATCTCCATTAACTGGTATGTTTACTTTTTTTATTTTCTTCTTTATATTCAAATAAATATTTAATATTAATCTTAATAATTTATTTTGATATATTTTCAATAATCTTTTTTGATAATTAAGTTTATCAATAACTTCTTGTCTATTTTTTAAAGGTTTATAGGGATTAACTGATCCACTTCCTGCCGGACAAATTATCTTTGGTCCTAATATATCAAATTCATACTTTTCATAAGCTTCATTTATTATTTTTATAAAGTTAGACTGTTTTATAATTGTATCATTATTAATTACACAAAGAAAATCAGGATTATATTTATTAATAGCATATTTACAACCAATATTATTAGCTTTTGCAAATCCTACATTTTCTTCTAAAGCTATCAAATCATTTGTATAATTTGATAATTGTTCTTTGCCTTCATTATCTAAAGTACCATTATCAACAACAATAATAGATATTTTATCTTTGTTATAATTTATTTTTTTTATTGAATCAATACATTCTATAGTATCTTTTAAATTTTTATAATGTAAAATAATAAATGAAATCATATTAACCTCTACTAAACTTCTTCTGCAAATCCTTTTGCTAATTTTTTAAAGAATAATCTACCTAATATACAAAGCATAATACTAAATCCTAAGATTATTAATAAATTTCCCCACATAGGTGCTTGTTGCCAATACATTATATCTTTATAACTATTCATTATAGTTGCCATAGGATTAAGTTTTATAATATCAGCAATTTTGCTTCCTTTAAATATATCCATTGAATATAGTATTGGTGTTGCATAAAACATCATTTGAATTATAAAGTTAACTATATATTCAAAATCTCTAACATATACATTTATTGCACTAGTAATAAAAACAATTCCTAATGTTAATAAATACTGAGTAATTACTATTAATGGTAAAAACAATAAATATTTCGAAAATCCTATACCACTCGCTATTAAAAATATAGCAATTATTATACAAGAAATAAGGTAATTAACTAAGCCACTTGTTACTACTGATATTGGTAATATTTCTCTAGGAAAATAAACTTTTTTTATAATACCTGCATTACCTAATACTGTATATGTGCCTTGAGCAATACTAGTTGTAAACCAGTTCCATGCAAGTACACCTATTACAACAAAAGTTGTATAATGCTCATAGTTTGCACTTCGCATCAAGAATGGAAACACCATAGCATATACAAGCGTCATCAAAAGTGGATTTACAAATGACCATAATATTCCTAAAAAGGAACCTTTATATTTACCTCTAATATCTTTTTTTACATTAGATTTTAATAGTTCTCTATAATTATATAATTCTTTAAAAAAACTCATTATATCACCTACTTACAAGTCTCTAAATATTCTTTTATAACTTCGGAAGAATTACCATCACGATAGACTTCACCATTATAAATCCAAATAGCTCTGTCACATAATTTTTCAATAGACCCTAAACTATGAGAGACAATTACTATTGTTTTTTCACTATTCTTTAACTCTTCTAATTTTTTAAAACACTTATCTTGAAAATGTTGATCACCTACTGCAAGAATTTCATCAATAAGTAATATTTCAGCATCAACGTTAATAGCAACACTAAATGCTAATCTCATATACATACCAGATGAATATGTTCTAACTGGATTATCGATAAATTCTCCTAGTTCAGAAAATTCAATTATATCATCTACTCTTTTTTCTATTTCCGCTCTAGTTAACCCAAATATTGATGCATTAAAATAAATGTTTTCTCTTCCTGTAAAATCCGGATGAAAACCTGCTCCTAATTCAAGTAAGGAAGTAAGTTTACCATTAACTTCAATATTTCCTTTAGTTGGATATATTATTTTAGTCATTAGTTTTAATAATGTAGATTTACCGCTACCATTAACACCAATTAACGCAACAGTTTCACCTTTTTTTATTTCTAAATTTATATTTTTTAGAACAGTTCGTTCTTCACTTTTTTTATTATTCCAAAAAACTAATCTTTCTTTTAAAGTTGTAGGTTTATCATAATGAAGTTTAAAATTCTTTGACATATTAACAACTTCTATAGCATTTTTTTCTTTCTTCACTTTATATCCTCCATCTTTACTCGTTACTATTATATCATACATCTTAATCTTTACCAAACATTTTGACATTTTTTAACACTTTTAACTAATTATTATTATCCTTTAAATAATGAATATTATGTAAACAACATTAAAAAAATTTGTAGCAATGCCACAACTTTTAAACTTATTACATAATATAAAAAAATGTAGACAAAAATCTACATTGTACCATCATCTTCTTCTGTATTATCATTATTATCATCATCTTGATCTTCTATAACACTTGATTCTTTCAAATCTTCTTCGATATGATTACTTTCATCTTTAATATAATTATTATTTACTTTACTATTTTTTTTCTTATTAACTAGCATAATAATAACTATCATTGTTAAAGCTAAGATAATAGCTCCCCCTACTGAATAGATAACTATTTCTCTATTAGTAAGTGTATTAACTTCAATAACTTCTTCTTCATTTGAATCTTCTTTTTCTTCTTTTTTATTTTCTTCTTTTTTAATTAAAGGCTTAACATCACCAGATTCTTTAAATTCTACAGTTTCTGTTTCATCATCAATATAAGTTTTTAAAATCCAGCCATAATTATCTTTGTATTTAACATAATATATACAACTACCCCAATCACAACTAGAATAATAAGCATCTAATTCTTCATTCTTAGGTAAACTCTTAACAAGGACCTTAGAAGTATCTACTCCTTTTTCATATAACTTGATATTATCATAAAGAACGTTAAGCTTTCCTAGATTTTCTGAAGCTAAATCTAGATAACTTATATAGCCTTTTACTCCATTATACTCTATATAATAACTTCTTGACCATGCATCTAAATCATATTTCTTATTATTTTTTTCTATCAAAGTATTAGCAGGTATAACTTCAATAGTATCTCCTTCTTCATTCTTTATATCTAAATCAGTTGAGGTAAATAAAGCCCCATTGTTTTCTTCGGCTAATTCATAACCAATGGCACCCTCTAATTCACAAACAAATCCAGTTTTACCTTTATAAGTAGTTAAATACCATCCACTATCATTATACTCAATATCCTTTGTTTGCTTTAATTCTAATTTAGTATTACCAGGTACAACAGCTACATCATCAAAAGCAGCACTAGGTCCACTTTTCATAACAATACCATTTGGATATAGCACTATACCATCTTTAGCTTTTTTATAATCACTTTCATCATAAGTATATTTCTTATTAATTCTAATAATATCACTTAACTTAATATAATAATTCCTGTTTTTATTCTCATCAAAATATGAACCATAATAATCATTATTAATTTTTTCTTCATAATCTATTTTAATCTTTTTTCCATAAGCTAATTTATCTTCTTTATATAAATATTGTTTATCAGAATAAGCCATATTATAATAAATTGCTCCATCTGGATTAGATACAGTAGCTTCATAAGGTTCAATGTATGGAGCTGACATATCTGCTTTTACGCTCATCGGTATAATTAATAATATACTTAATAATAATAAATAAATTTTTTTCATTTTTTCTACTCCTTTTTATAAATAATTAATTAATTCTCCTACGAAAAATGATGCTAAATTCAAAAGTATTGCTAATCTGATAGAATTTTTATTTTTTATATATTTTTTATAAATAAATGCTTCTATTATAATAGTAAGAACTTCTAGTATAATTAAGGTGATTTTTCTATAATATAATCCATAAGTTATATTTACATATACAGTTATACTTACTACTAAAGGATTAGTTAATATATTAACTAACACTACATTTAGTAACTCTTTCTTTCTTAACCCTAGGATAAAAGCAAATATAATTTCTATAATTATAGTAATAATTAAGAACTTAAGCATATATAAAGGGAAATATCTTAAATTCATTTTTTATCACTTCTATTTTCAATTTGTTTTTTTACTAAAATAAATGTTGTAATTAGACATATTAGTATACTAATTAGTAATAATATTAATGGTACAAAATGAAGATGAAGATACTCTTTAAAAAACACTTTTTTAATAACTAACCACCCTCCTTATCTATAACTTTCATCATTATATAAGAACATAATAATGAACTAATAACTATTAAAATAATATTAATATTATTATTTATAACTTTATAAAAGAAAATTGGTAGTGTTCCTAAAAATAAACCGATTGTTGTAATCCCAAAAGCTAATCCTGGTGTTCTTTTTAAAACAGATACAAGCATAGCTAATGTAATAGCCATTGTCATGCTAAAAAACATTACTCCTATTAATGAGATAGTCATATAGTTATCACCAAATATTAAAAATGGGATAGCTACTATTGTTGATAGCATTGCTACTTTTCTAATTCCAAAAGCATCTGATAAAATACCACCTAAACATTTACCTATTCCCATAAATGAATAAAGTAATACTGCTTGATAAGTTGTTTTATTCCAACTAGTTGGAATACCATAACCAATATACCCTCTTATAATTACAACAAACAACATTAACCATACAATTACTTTAGAATTAATATGTTTATTCTGATAATCAAATTCTTTACAAATACTATTATAATAATTTCTATTTTTATAAGTACTAGCCAGTAATATAAAAGGTATCATCGTAAGTATTAATGGGATTAAAACACTAATATTTAAACTACTTTTAGCCATTATTCTTCCGGTAATAACTCCAAAGGATCCTCCTCCAACAAAGATAGCACTATGACTTAATTTTCCCTTAGAAGAAGTTAATGTTGTAGTAGCACCTTCAATATGTAAACAACCATTGCCTAAACAAAGAATAATTAAAGGTATAAATAAATTAACACTTAATATTTTAAATACTATAGCTAAAATAAGTAAAAAGACTCCAACTAATCCAATATTTATTTTAGGATATTTATCGCTTATTGCTCCTATTAAAGATTGAGGTACAAAGGCTAATGCGTCATATAATAAAGGTATTAACCATACATAAAGTGATGTTGTTCCTAACTCTCTCGAAAGATAGAAAAAACATACTATTTCTGTTATAAAATGAACATAAAAATATAGATATCCAGTAATCATATTATCTTGTTTAAAAACACTTTTTAAATACTTCATATACACTACTTTACTCCTATTATAAAGATACCATAAATTAATTATTTAAACAATAAAAAATTGCCGTTTAATATTAATCGACAATTTTTGGCTCTACCAACTTATAATTACTATTATTTAATAGATTAAATTCTTTTAGAGTAATAATACTTACATCATAATTATTCACTATATTATATATAGAATTATAATTATTTTCATCTACCATAATAACTAATCTAGAATTATTATGTTTTTTTTCATTATATTTTTTTATAATAGAATCAATATCATCAATGTTATTAAGCTTATATACAAAATAAGTATAATTATCTTTATATACATTTTTACTTGGTTTATCTATTATATTATTTGCTTTCTTAGCTATATTAAATAGTATTTTATTACTTCTAATAGTTTTAATAATTTTATCTTTCATAATAACCCTCTAATAAATTCATAAAATATTTATAAACAACTTCAATATCATAATTATCTATAATAAAGTTTCTTCCATCATTAACTAACTTTTGATACTTTTTATCATCAGTTTCTAATTCTACTATTGTATCAACAATTTCTCTAACATCTTTCTTTATAATATAATCTGGATAAATATATTCTATACCTTGCCAATAAGTTGCTAAAGCAAGAGCACCACTCACTAACCCTTCTGCAGGAGTTAAATGAAAACTCTCTGGTTTTTCATTATCTGAAACTGATAAAACATAACCAATATTTTTTAAATACTTCTTAGTATCTACCCATCCTGTAAAAACAACATCTTCTTCTAGATTAAATACTTTTATATCTCTTAATATTTGTTCATAATAACTAGCTTCTTCTTTATCAAATTTAGTACTTGATAAATCATTTTGGTTTAATCCTAATACATGTAACTTATAATCTTTATCCAATTTTTTTAATTCAAATAGTACTTCTAAAGCTCGATGAAATCCTTTTCTTTTAGGAAGAGTTCCAATAATAGCAATATTCTTCTTATAATCTTTTACTTTATCAGTAGTATATTTCTTTGTATCAATAAAGTTTGGAATAATAGTCATTTTACATCTTGGAATACTAAATTTTTTTATAAATTCTTCATAATAGTAATATCCTACTGTTATTATTTTTTCTACATTATCCATATTTAATTTATAACCATAATTTTTAAATAGTTCAAAACGATGAGCTCTAATAATTAATCTTTGATGGGATAATAGATTATTACTAAACCATACTGCATTATCTACTAACCATTCACACCATACTATATCACAACTCATTATAGCTTCTTTATATTTTTTCTTATCTATAACTAAATAATCACTATTTTCAATAGTTTCTATATTAAAACTTTGTTTTAGCATCGGAATAATTCCATTAATAAATTTAAGGTCATGTCCTGCTATTAATAAGTTTAGTTTCTTTAATTCATATTTTTTAAGATTAATATCATCACTAATAAAATCATTTACATTACAATATTTATCATTTTTTAATTCTTTATAACTAAGAATAAATGAATAATCTCTATACTTATCTAATACTTCAATTAGCTCATCTAAACTTTGATAATTCTTTATATAGTTTTTATAGTCTAAGTATTTGATATTATTTTTATCAATATTTTCTACTATATCTTTATTTAGACAATCTACTACAAAATCACTATTTAGTTTTTTTAATAATTCTTCATTATATTCATTAGTAATTAATAATACTTTATATTTCATATTTTACCTCATTTATCTCTTTTAACAGTAAATAAAAATTTTAAATATAACGGTAGTTCCTTCATTCTTTTTGGTTCACACACCATTCTATATAACCATTCTAAATTAAGTTTAGTAAAGAATTTAGGTGCTCTTTTCTTAGTTCCAGATAAAACATCAAAAGATCCTCCTACCCCCATAATTACATTGACATTAAGATTATCTATATTGTCAATAACCCATAATTCTTGTTTGGGAGAACCCATAGCTACAAATAATATATTAGCTTTAGACTTATTTATAGCATTTATTACTTTATCACTATCAGAATAACCATCTATATAACCACTTATCGTAATATTTGGATATTTTTCTTTTAAAACTACATTTAGTTTTTCTACTACTTCTTTTTTAGCTCCATAAAAAAATATTTTACCATTAATATCATGACAATTTTCACAGATTTTATTCATTAGGTCTACACCCGTAACACGTTTATTAATATATTTACATTTTTTTACAACCAACATACCATCAGGTATATGAGCACTAGCATTAATTAATCCCTTTTTTAGTTTTTCATCTTGCATTGAATGCATTATTTTTTTAGGATTAATACTAAAAATTGTATATTTTTGATTATTCTTAATAGCATCTTTAATTTCTAATAATATATCTTCATATGATTTATTATCAACAGGAATATCTTTAATATAGTCTTTCATATCGCTTCTTCTTTCTACTATAGTTAAATTGTATCAAAATGTAAATCAGTTGTCTACACCCCAAAGAAAAAATCACAACTTTATTGTGATTCTAGAATATATTACAAGTTGGATCTTGTAATTTTCCAAAGATTGAAATAACAAATTTTACTATAGTTGGTAGCAAAAATATGATAACTACTGAAACTGCTCTTTTAGTAAAAACTGGAAACGCTTTTTTTACTCCTTTTTGATCTTGGTTAATTATTGCAGTAAAGAAATCTTTAACCGAAAAAACAGCAAATAATATAATAGCAGCATATTTCATAATATTAAATATTAATTGTAAATAATAACCAAATGTCCCCTCTGATTCAGGATTACCTATAATATCAACACATTGCGCAGCTAATGTATTTGTTGGATTAATAAAAAATCCAACAAAAAAAGTTAATATTATAATAATGATTATTTCTAATTTATTTTTTTTCATTTAATCACCAGCTTTTTTATCTAATTCATCAATCTTATCTTCAACATTTTCCATCCAGTCTTTAGTGCTGTCAACATGACTATTACAATCTGTACCACTTGGACGATATAAACATTCATTACATACAGGAAAATTTTCTCCAACAAATTTATTGCCATCGGCAGTTCCTGCTTCACTTAATAACCATAATACTATATGAAGAAATGTTGGAACAAAAAATACTATAACTCCCGCAATTATTCTTTGAATAAATGCATGAATTGATGTATTTAATGCCTTAGGATCTGTGCCAAATATAGCCTGAAATAAATCGACTATACCCATAACTAATAATACAATTGGTATTATAATTTTTATAATTAATAATATATAACCAGTAGCTCTAAATACTTTTAGAACTCCACCTTCACAAAATTCGGCAAGAATTAACATTTAAATCACTTACTTTCATGATTATTATAACATAAGCATTAGTTTCTTAGCAATAAGATAATAAATAAAAAAACATGTCTATTTATAGACATATTCTAATTATTCCTTTTAGTTACTTACAGTTTCAGTTTTTGGGCAAGTGTCAGGTTTTAATACACAATTCCAGCAAGCCTTATAACTTTTACCTAATTGAGCATAATCATCAATTAAATTAAATAGTGTATTTAATAAATAAGGTAATAAGAATATTACTATTGCTGCAATAATTTTACTAATTAATTTACTAGTAGCACCTTTCATTGCTTTTTCATCGTTTGAGATAACTGCTGATCCATAAGCTATAGCACCTGTTAATAAAAGAATAATAGGTACTGCAATTTTTACAACTAATAATACAACACCTATAATTTTCAAAAATGGAGCGGCATTATTACATAATTCAGCTGTTTCAGTCATTAATAAACACCTCTTTCTTTACTCTTTAATTATATTAAACATTAATATCTATGTCAAGATTTTTTAAATAGATCAAAGAATGACCCTTTTTTCTTTTTTTCACCTTGTTTTATTTTACTAAAGCCTAAATTAGCTAAAAATTCATCTAATTCTGGATGATAACTCTTTTTATCATCTAAATATGGAATATTATAGAATATTTTAGTTTTACTTTCATATTCAAAATCGTATTTATCAGCATCAGTTAATACACTTTTATTTAGAACTAGCTTATTATTTTTAATTCTTTCAAAAGCGTTTTTATCTTTACCAATTAACTTATTTAGTTTAATTAGTCCTGGTTCAATTAAATATATTACATCAGTACAAGAATTTGTAGATGCTTTATCATTTAAATCAACTAATATTACTTCTACATCTCTGTTTGTAGCAATAAATGCTGGTAAATCTAGAGAAGTTGTATTCTTTAAAGTAGGATCATTTAAATATAGAAAATCCTTATTGTCAACTTCTACTGCTACTACTTTATAATATGCTTCTAATTGTTTCTTTAACATGTATACCAGTGTAGTAGCTCCAGCATGAGGAGTTACATTTTTTACACCTAGTATTTTTAAACCTTCACTTACAGTGTTAGTAACTGGTGAGTTATTAACATTTTCTCTATTTTCAACATTATTACTAGTTACTATATCTTGCTTATGATACTGTTTAACTTCATCATAAGAATTAGTATGTTCAATTAAATAATTAATTTGATTTATATCTTTAGTAAAATTATATATACCGAATGCTACTAACTCTGATAAATAAATATCTGATGTAATACTATCGTCTAATAATAATATTACCCTACTCATATCAAACTTAGTTGATAATTGTTGAATAGTATTAATATTTTGATAATCTTTTATTGCAGTTATATCAATAATCATTTTATTAAATACAAAATTACTAAATTGATTAACTAAATCATCTATACTAAATTCACCATTAATAGCTTGAATAGTATCAATATTCAGATTAGTTAATTCCATACTATGTTTATTTGTTACTAGTATATTCATATTATCCTCTTTTCTTCCTGTTAATCAAAATTTAAGTAGTTACTTTAGTAGCTATACATTTACCAGTACTATATCCACTTTCAAATCCGTTACAATAGGCATTTTTTATATCTATGGTACTTCCATTAATTCTAAAAGCAGTAATATTTCCAATTACAGGTAAATTAAATTTTAAAAATAACCTTATATCAAAATAAGTCATTTTGGAATTGTCAATATTATTAGCTCTAACACAAAAATAAAACTTTTCATTAGAATCACTTACTTTTTTTAAAACTCCATTATTAGCAACTAAATCGGTAGCTCCATACCACAAACCTAATCTCTCACCTTTAGGATCAGATTCAGTATCTACTGGACAATTACCAGTTGCTGAATAACCACTAGCTGATAAATAATTTTTAACTAGTGATATAGACCCCCAGCCATTGCTTTTTTCTCCTTTAGAACTCCTTGTTACACCTTCGTATTTTTCTAAAATAGTAGTTACTTCATTTTTCATCTTATAAACTTTAGTAAAATTCATTGCAAGTATTAAAAAAGCAGTGAATATAAAGATAAAGCTAATCATTAAACTCATTATCCAAGTCGAACCCATACTTTCTCTCATTATATCACCGCATTTCTAATTATAAATACTTTTTGTACTACCACGAACTTGAAAAGATATTTTATTAACCAATGGTACATCAATTTTATAAAAAACAACAATATCATAATATTTGCTATTACTTAATTCTGCTGAACTGTTACTTTTATTTTCTTTATAACAAAACAAAGTTCCGTCATCATCGCCAACCGGTGTAAAACCCTCTTCATTAGGACATGTTCCAGTTGCAGTATAACCATTTTGTTTAAGATTTTCTATATATTCCGCATCTTTAGCAGCTTCTATACCATGTCTTTCTATATACTTAATCAAATCATTTTTAGTTTTAAAGGCATTTGAATAGTTTAAAGATACACATATAACTGCTGTGAATACAAATAAAAATACCATAACAATTGTTAATAAAGTAGTCCCTTCAATTGATTCTTTCAATTATGACCACCTACCCCTTATAAGGACATCTTATAGTTTTGTTTCCGTTTTTGCAATCAACTTTTCCGTCATCACCAACATCTGTCCCACATACTGCTTTACTACAATCTGCAGTATCGCTAACATCTCTATCAATCATTGGCCATACAACAGAAAAGAAAAAGGCAATAACAAGCCCTACTATTATAACAACAATAACTGTTGAATTAAGTTCTCCCGTTGCCTCTTTCATATTATATCACCTTAATTTGATGGAGCAGTATATGTACTACTATAGTCACATTCTAATTTACCATTGACATCTTTTGTATTATATCCTGAAGAATGGCATGAATTAGTAGTAATACTATTTTGTATCATTGGCATAATAAATGTTACAAATAATGCTGAAATAGCTGCTAATGCTATAACAACAATAACTGTCATATTTAGTTCTCCTGTTGCTTCTTTCATAAATTATTAATTCCTCCTTTAGTTTAACTATTTATATTATAACTTTTTTTTTAATAATTATCAATATTTTAATTATACTTTACATTCCCATTAACATAAATACAGATAAAAGTAGTAAACCCATTACTCCTGCTCCTGTTACCATAAGCATTTTCATTGTTTTACCTTCCATCTTATCAAGACGGGCTTTATATTTAGATTCTCTTGCTTTTTGTTGTAAGTTAGATATTGAATGAGAGAATGTAACTAATTGTTCTTGTTTTCTCTCTTGTTTACCTAAACTTAAACGATATAATAAACGCATCATACGCATTGAATCTCTTACTGGATATTTCTTGGCAAAATCCATATACGGTTGAATTGAATCATCACCAGCATTAATTGCATTTACGAGCTCTTGTAAACCATCTTTAAATATACCTGGAGCATCATTTAAACTCTTACCAATAGCTACTGGTACAGTATAGTGTTGAATAAGAATCTCTAAGCTTTTTAAATAATAAGGTAACATTGTATTAACTTGATTTAAATGAGCTTTATAGTATCTTTTTAAACTAGAATAACCCGATTTAAAAATAAATACTCCTACTCCTAAAGATAATAACACTGTTAGGTAAGAAGCTTCACCTAAGGTAACAATTAGAACAACTGCTCCTACCATAACTGCATTTTTAATTCTCTTATTAAATAAGATATCAGCATTAACACCTTCACCATATTTAACTTTTACTAAGAAATCATAATCTTCTTCTTTAAGCTTAGAAAAATAAGCATGATTATCATTAAAGAACTTATTTCTATTAATTTGACCAGTATAGAATAATACAAATAGAATTATTCCACCAATTATAAATATCTCTATATACATATTATTCTACCCCCACATCTTCATTATAATACTTTTCTCCACTTACTAAGAAGTAAGTATTAATGATTATAATTACATGTAAGATTAGATTAACATACCATAAATCTAACATTTTCTTATATTCATCTCTACCTAATAAGAATTGCATTGTCATAACTAAGAAATATAACATAACACCAAATGTTAAGAACTTTTTATGGAATTCTTTACGATCCATTTGGTCACGATATACACCTTCAACTAATGAGTCAATATCCATTGACATGTTCTCTAAGGCATCGCCACTATCTTTAGCACCTTCTTTAGTTATTTGTAGGAATAATTGATGCATATTCTTAACCATATAATATGGATATTTAGCATTAAAATACTCTATCGATTCATCTATAACACCATTTTGATAAGACATATCAATCATTCTTTTAACATCTGTCAAAACCGGATCTTCTAATATACCACTATCTCTAACACCTTCTAATGATTTAACAAAACTTTGTGTAGTATTAAATTCCATTATAGTATTAGTAGTATATATTTGTATTTGTTCAAATATGTATTCACTATATAATCTTTGACTTCTAAGATATGCAAGATATGGTACAAACATTACAGCAATTACAGCATAAATAGCTGATATCATTATATTATAGAAATATAAAAATGATATACCAAATCCTCCTACTGCAAAGATAATTACTTGTGTAGTATATTGTTTTACACTATAATCTTGTCCTAATTCTTTAACTTTTGCTTTA
Source organism: Bacilli bacterium (assembly GCA_017484065.1). Classification (GTDB taxonomy): domain Bacteria; phylum Bacillota_I; class Bacilli_A; order RF39; family UBA660; genus RGIG4822. The sequence goes on along the minus strand of JAFUTX010000031.1, from coordinate 114,143 downwards.
ACAACTTCATAACTATAAGGTACATATTTATTATAAATAGATGTAACTTGGCCAGTGAAAAATTTAGATACACCAGCTTTACCACCTTTACGGTATCCTACTACAGTTAAAGCTATGATGAGTAATAATATAAGTTCCATAAATTCACTCCTTTCATAGCATTTCAATTAAAGCTTGATTAACATCTTCAGCTTTAATATTCTGTGTATTAACAACAGGTGGAGTTACTTGATTAGCATTAGGATTTTGAATGTTACCTACTTTATTATTTATATGGAATAAATCTTCTTCAAAAGTTACACCTTGAATACTAACATAATCTCTTAAATGCTTAGTAGGATTATTTAAAGAAAAAGTTCCATCTAATGATTTACTAAATATAGTATTAACTTTAGCTTCATTATTTTCATCAACATAAAATTCACATACTTCAATAATCTCTCTTTGAAATCTATTTAATTTAGTTGACATATAACCTTTTACATATATTCCTATTTGAACATATCTATGTATAGTTCTTATAAATTGTTCAGTATCAATATTACTTTCCAACAAACTATACATACGCATTGGTATATTACTTGCTTTATCACTATGGATGGTTGATAAAATGTTGTGTCCTGAAGATATAGAGTTACGAACTGCCATAACTGCTTCAGCACTACGTACTTCGGAAAGTAATATCCAAATAGGGTTTTGTCTCATACATGTAACAAGTACATCAGAATAACTAGCTATATTATTAGTTTTCATAGCTACTATATCACGATGTGGAAATATTCTATCTAAGTGTAATTCAAGAGTATCCTCTATTGTTATTATTTTTTCATTTTCGTTAGTGTTACTAGCTAAATACTTAACTAATTCAGTTTTACCAGAACCAGTTTCTCCACTAACGATAATATTACAATGCCCCTTAACGCATTGTAATAAAAAGTTTAACACATCTTCTGTTACATATTCTTCATTTATTAATTTTTCTTTATTTAATCTTATTTTAGCAGGTGTTTTACGAATAACGCAAGCTATACCATTAGTTGCAATAGAATCATGAATAAAATTTAAACGTAGCTCGGCACTTTCAGCATCCAAAAAAGGATGGGCCATATTAAATGTTTTACCCATAACATTGGAACATTGAAATGCTAATTTCTCCATTAATGCATTGTTAATTTCAGGTCTTTTAACTGCATATACACCTTTATCCAAAGTTTTTAAATGAATTTGTCCATTATTACTATAAGATATATCGGTGATAGCTTCATCATTAAGAAATTCTTTCAAAGGTCCAAAGTCTATTTGTGAAAATATAGCTTCATTCACTCTAAACACCTTCTTATTCTTAAATTATTTATTAATTTAAATTACTATCTATTTGACTTGATTTTGCTAAAATAAATTGTTTAATATCATTACTTACTATTGAAGTATCTCCTTCTTTAGCAGTATAAGATTTATTTCTTGGTACTGGAGTAATTTCAATTGAATAACCACTAATATAATCAGCTTTACGTAATAATTGGAAATACTCATCAGTTACAGAGAATAATAATTCAGCAGGAACTCCAGCTTGAGTTTGACTAAATACATCTCTACCAGAACTATCTCTAACAGCTAATACTTGAATACTTTCAATAAATTTACCAAATTGTACTCTACCAGTATCATCAGTTGATTTAAAATATAAATCGATATAATCACCAGGATAAATGGAATTACCATAAGTTGAATGATTATTAACTGATAAACTATAAATAGTATAACCATCAGGTATATCTTCTAAAACTGAATTTGGTAAAGAACCTTTTTGAACTACTTGATTCTTATGGAAAAATCCTCCTTCAGGAATAGAGGTTCCACTAGTAACATACATATCAACTAGTTGTTGTTTACTACTTATTAAATTATGTTTACTAACCAAAGTAGAAGGAACATCTACTGTTCCTATCATATCTTCAGTTATTTCGGTCATAGCTCCTATTTCTTTTTTAGCATAAGGAATAGGAATTTGTTTAATTGCTTGTCCAACACGTATACTATATCCAACATATAATACTATTACTGCAGCTATTACACCTAAGAATGTAACAGTATTCTTATTAGCTAGTAAACGCTTAAGAGATGCAACTATATTACCCATTCTTATTCCTCCCCACTAATTTCTAAGATAGCATCTATTCTGTTAGTAACACTTTTTTCTGTTGTATCAGTACCAACAGTAAATGATCCAGCATCACTACTTACTTGTACACTAACTTTAGGTGGAGCTTCGTATAAATCATAGAATTCAACTGTATAGGTTTTACTTAAACCAACAGAATCAGCAAATCTACGCAAAAAGTTTTCAACAAACTTTTCTTTATTTATTTTTAGCTCGCCATATTCACGATAATAACCGTAATCTATAGCATCAACCATTGCCGCCTCTGTTACTTCCTTTACTATGTAATAATCTTGAGTATTAGAAGTGGTTACACTTTGAGTTAACATAAGTATAGCCACTACAAATATTCCTAAGATTACTAACAAATATCCCCAGTATGAACTCTTCATATTATACTTCCCTTTCTATTATTTCCAAGCAGGACCTACGCCCTTAGTTAAAGCACCTGTCCAAGTTGTGAAGTTATCAGTATTGTTGAAATCATATTTACAATCTCCACTACCATCAGTTGGACAACTTCCATTATATACTTCTTTAACTAACCAATCTAGATAATTACTCTTACATGCAATTCTTTGAGTATTTGTACCAATATAATCACAAGTTAAGTAATTATTTTCTTTAGATTGATATAATGCATTCCAAGAAGATTTATTTGATTCTCTAATAGAGCTTAAAGCTTTTGGAGATAAAACAAATTTATATTCAGGAGTTTTATTTTCACTAGCTGAACTTTGAATTTGATTAATTGTTTGTTCAACTTTTTCATTCTTCTCAGTCCAGTTACTTACTTTAGATGTTTCATTAGCATTAATATTAGTTTCAGAAATTTGTCTTACATTAACATTTCCTTCTTCTAATTTAATACAGTTAGAGCCAATACATTCAACCTTACATTCTCCATCTTTACATTTGTCTTCATCTTTACTAAATTTACATGTGTAATCATCGATTTTTTCACACTTCTTACCATCTTTTTCAGTATATGGACAGAAACAAACAACCTTACATTCAGGGCAACATACTAAATCGCCTTTATCATCCTCTTTAGCATCTTCTTTACAACATGTATTGTTATTTTTATCAGTATATTCAGTACATTCACTACATTGTTTAGTACCATCTGGTTGAAGCACTTCTTCGTCTTCACAACAAATATTGTCTCTATCATCTACTACAAGTTTACATGTATCTTTTTGTGGATTACTACAGTAATATTTGCCATCAGCACCTTTTATAGCTTCAGTTATACAACAATATTCACCAGTATTTGGATCCTTAATGTATTCTTCACAATCATTAACATCGTAACTACATACGTATTCACTATCTAAATCAAATTTATCATAAACACTCTTACTTCCACCAATTAAACGTCCTAAATCACCTTTATCTTTATCGTAATAACGTCCTAAGTTGTCAATGTTTATTGAATATTTATGTAATCCATCAGTTTCTTCAATATGAATTGGAACACCATTAACTAAGTTTTTATAATTATCTTTAATTTCATAATCATTTTTAATATCAGTATTTGTTGTTTTACCATCAGGATATCTAGATTTATATAGTGTTTTACTTGTATAATCAGCATCTACTGAACTAATTACTTTATAGTATTTAGTTGTTGGGACATCTTTTCTAGTAGTTGAACAACCGTTATCAGTACAGTTTATAAATGTACGATTTCTATCAAATGTAAATTTATCAGATTTTGTACCATTACAACTTGTTAATGAATTATTACTTTCGCCATTACATGACCATACTTCTTGATCATCATCGATATTCTCAGAGAAGTTTTTATCTTTAGCTATAGTAATATCCTTTTGATTTTTGTATTCAGTATCGTAAGTATAACTTACTTCAGGATCATACCAAGTAGTATATTTATCATTGATACCATCATCCCATCCACCTGATTTAGCAGATTCTGGAATACAGTCTTCAATGTCTTCTAACATCTTATCTAATTCTTTTTTAGCTGTGTCAAATTCTTCTTTAGTAGCTTTTAATTTACTATCTAATGAGTTTGAATCAGCAAATTGATAACTATCTGGATAATCAGCAACGCTTACACAACCAAATAATTCACTTTCATCTTTACCTACTTTAACTGTAGCAGTATTACTAGTTCTATTACCACTAACGTTATAAGTATCAAAATATGTAGTAAATGAAGCTCCTCCACAACTATTTTTGCTAGATGATCTATAAGCATCACTAATTTTCTTGAATGCAGAATACTTATTATAAGCATCTACAACTTTTTGTTGTTGTGTTGCAACATCACTATTAAATTTATCAACATCTACTTTTTCGTAGCATGTTTTCTCGCCAGTAATATTTAATTTTAATTTGAAATATTCACCTTGGTTACCATATTTAACATTTGGATATTCAAATACATAATCTTCTTTACAGTAAACAGCACAATATTTATTTTCTAATACTCCTACTGCTTCATCAGTATTTGATAGTTTATATGTATTTTTTGCTTCATCCTTTTTATTAGAATCATCACTTAATTCTACACCATCTGGGAAGAAACATTGTTTTACATTTCTAGGTCCATAAATTTTAGCAGCGATAGTGTCATAATTCTTACTATCTGCATCACCAGGTTCATAACAAGCATCTACTGCTCTTATGTATGAACTACAAGGACATTCATCTTCGTATTTTTTCTTGCTAACTGATTTACCATCAATGTAATATTTACCATTTTTTACTTCACATTGAGGTCCATTATCATTTTTACATTGAGTATTATAAGTAGCTTCATCAACTATTTTACCATCTTGACCACGATATATTTTTCTACCTGTAGTTACGTCAGTTTCGACTTTACAAGTCATAGGACATTGTTTTAAATATTCACTTTCCGTAACTTCTTTACCATTTGATACATAATATTTACCATCTTTTATATAGCAAGTTGATGGACAATATTTTTCATATTCACTACAACTTATAGTTTTTCCATCTGGACCATAGCATAATCCAGTAGATTCATCTTTTCTACAACCACTTTGTAATTTTGGTAATATTATATCAGCAATTTTATTACCATCAGCATTCTTTTTAATTTCATTGTTTAAGAAGAATACATAACGTTGCATTCCTGTACCTTGATTTCCAGTATCAACATTTTTTGAATTTAATATTACAATATTACCTTTAGATTGTATAGAAGCAGAGTTGTTAGTATCATTAAATGAACCAATACCACCATTATAAGTTGATGTATTACCTTTAACAGAAATACCTACAAGTATATATTTTTTATTTCCAACACTTGTAATATTACTTAATTGACATGTTGAATTATCACATTTAAAATTAAACATATTTTTTGCTGCTGTTAATGCAGTTTCATAATTTGAAGCTAGCTTTTCAACAAATGGTATTCTTAAATAAGCAGTTGCAGTAAACTCTCCAGTATATCCACCTAAATCATACACATTTCCAGCTTTTGTTGCATTAATTTCTTTACCACTAGCGTCAGTAAATGCCCAGTATAAGTCTTCACTACTTTTTTGACTTGCATTTGCAGCATTTTTTTCTGTTATACCTTTATCTTTTATATATGCAATATTTTCACTTGATATAGTAGTCCAATTTGCATCATTATTTGCATATTCTACAGATTCTTTAGCATAAGATAATGCTTTTGTATAATTGCTATTAGCAGTATCATACAAAGGTGCATTCTTATCAGTAGCAGAATATCCAACATTATTTCTGTATTTTAAGAATGTTTCATGTCTTAATTTATAAGGTCCCCAATTAATAGTATTATTAGAAGAATTATTGCTTTCTCCTAAACCATAATAATAAGTTATTAATTTAACTGTTAAATCTCCTAATTCTCTATTAGAAGTAATGTTATATGCATATTTATCATATAAATAAGTTAAAGCTCTATCAAATCTTTGAACATTAACTCCATTACTTGAATCATATGGATTAACCTCTCTTGTACAGTATCCTGTTCCGCTCCAACCACTTTTAGCAGGGTCAATACAGAATCCTACACCTGAAATACTTCCACTCCCACCATTGTACTTAACACTATAGTTCCAATATTGATATTTTCCATTGGAATTTGATTGATAAGTATTTTGAGATGTGATTCCGCTTGCTCCACCAGTTTCAGTGACTGTAAAACTTTGAGAATAATCTGCACATGTACCAGCTTTTACATCGCCAGTAAAACTAGCAAAAAGTATTGTACTTAATAAACCAATACCTAATCTTTTTAAATTATTTCTTTTCATTTTTATCTACTCCTTTTCTTCTTCGAATTATTATGGTAGTAGTACCCCCTATTACCAACAACGAAATAATTATAATTAATAATACTTTGTGTTTGTTAATAAACGCTAATATTCCTTCTTTATCATTTTCCCCCTCATCTTCTCCTAAATATTCACTAAGTTTCTTTTGAAATTCTTCTTCAGTAATTTCTCTATTTAAATATTCTTTACAATATTCAAATTTTTCATTACCTTCACATCTAGTAGATTTTGAATAAGGATTATAAGCTAGTGTTTCTAGATATTTAACTTTTAATTTAGTTCCACCACAATTTGTACTATCTGAAGCATATATATCTATTGTATAGTTTTTAACTTTTCTTACTATTGTGTCTTTAATAGTTATTGTACCATTATTTGAATTACTATAATTATAAGTGTTTGAAGTATTGTTTTTGGTTTCAGTAACTACAATTGTCATTTGATTTGTAACATTTTCTATTTTAATATTATCAACCAACATCATAGGTTTAGAACCATTTGATAAAACAATATCTGTTTCGTTATCAATTTCCTCCACAAACTCATTACTTACTTTTACTTTATCAGCAGCTTGATAAAGATCATTACTACACTCCGCTGCTTTTACAGGTAAACAGCAAAATACTCCCAATAATACAGTCGTTAAGACTAAATTAAATGTTTTTTTCATAGTATACACCAACCTCTTGCTCCTATGTTAACACAAAATAGACAATTTTGCAAACATTAAATTGAGATTAAAATAAGGTTGTGATATATTTATTTAAGAAGGATTGATTAACATGTTAGATATTATAGAAAAAAAGATATTTAGGTTTATTTTAGCAATTATTTTAATATTATTATATATATTTTTACCCTCATTTATTGTACCTCTATTTTATAAGGCATATAATAGTTCTAATACAATACTTGCTGATTTAGCTAGGCTTGAAATATATTTAATATTATTGTGTGTATTTTCAGTAATATTTTGGGAAGAACTTGCTACTTCCTTACCTAAGTTTTTTAAAAATTTTAAAACGAATATAAAAGCAGTATTTAAAAACTGGGGTAAAGGATTTTTATTTATGATAATATGTAATGCTTGTATATTAACAGTAGTTGGTAATATAGCTAGTAATGAAGCTGCTAATAGAGCAATGATTACTGCTCGCCCTATTTCATCTATTCTATCAGTTATGTTAATTGGACCAATTTGTGAAGAATTAGTATTTAGAGCTAACTTCAGAAAAATATTTAATAATAAAAAACTATTTTGCTTAGTTACAGGACTTATATTTGGATCTATACATATGATATCCTCTATACAAAGTGGTAATTATATAGAATTATTATATATAGTTTCTTATAGTGGCCTTGGTTATTACTTTGCTAAAGCTTATTATGAAACTGATAATATTTATACATCTATGACAATACATATATTTCATAATAGTTTAACTATAGTCTTAGTAATGTTAGCAATGTATTTGGAGAGATTTATATGAGAAGAAGTAAAGAAGTTATAGAAGAAGATAATATTATTGAAGATGAAATAACTTTAAAAGACGAAGAAGAAAAACAAGAAAATCCAAAAAGAAAAAAAATATTCAAAACTATAAAATATATTTTATTAATAATACTTATTATGTATGGCTACACTAGGTACTTTGAAAGTTATTTTATTAAGGTTAATGAATATCCCATTATAAATAGCAATATCCCCCAAAATTTTAATGGTTTAAAAATAGTGCAATTTTCTGACATTCATTTAGGATCTACTACTAATATTAATACCATTAAAAGAGTTGTAAAAAAAATAAACTATTTAGAACCTGATATAGTTATATATAATGGTGATTTATTTGATAAATTTAGTAATGTCGACGAAGAAGATGTAAAAACTATTATTAAGGAATTAAAAAAGATAAACGTTACAATTGGATCTTACGCTATTATTGGTGACGATGATTATGAATCAATAGAAAACTATATTACTATAATGGAAGATGCTAATTTTAAAGTACTAGATAATGAACACGAATTAATCTTTTATAACAATGGTAATACCCCTATTTTATTAACTGGCATATCAAGTAAAATAGATATGGATAAAATTAATGATACATCATTATATAATGATATAAGTATACCTTATAAAATTGGTATCATTCATGAACCTGATACTATTAATGAATTAGCTGATAATAATTATAATTTAATTTTAGCTGGACACTCTATTGGTGGACAAATAAGATTACCATATACTAAAGGATTAATAAAAATAAAAGGTGCTAGAACTTACATAAGTGATTATTACCAAGTAAATGATACTGAACTTTATATAAATAATGGTATTGGTACTAAAACAACTAAAATAAGATTTCTAAATCGTTCAAGTATTAATTTATATCGATTATACAATAAATAAAAAAGCTGCTAGAAATTAAATAGTTAATTTCATAACAGCTTTTTATAATGTAGTTTGTAAAGCTTTAACTTCTTTTTCACTTAATTTTGTCATACGTGTAATAAATGCTATATCACAGTTCTCTTTTAACATATTAAGTGCCATTGAATTCTTTTCAGCTGCGCGTCCTTCTTCAAGGCCTTTAGCACGACCTTCTGCAAGTCCCTCATCTCTAGCAAGACGTTTATAACTATTCATAGTTAAAATATAATCTTCTTCTGGAGTTATTAACGGAGCATATCTTTCTTGGTCATTTAATTCTAAAATACTCTTACCAACATAAACCATAAATTCATCATCTTCTTTCTCAATTATTTTTTCTAATTCTTTTCTTGGTAAATTCAACACGATTAAATGCTTATACTTATTAATCATTTCTGTATCATTATTATACCAATAGTCAATTATTTTGTCCATATTAAATTCTACTAATCGTAAATTTTCTATGTAATCATCTTTATGATCATTAACAGTATTATTCATCTTACAATCTTTTTTCTTACTTAAGTTAAAAGATATGTCTATGTGAATAAATTGTTTATTTACATCATATTCTTCTCCGACCATAACATTTTTAGAAAATATCGAAGAAAACGATGCATAATTTCTAACTCTAATAAATTTTGCAGTTTCAGTATTTAATTCCACGTGTACATACTTATTATTAACTAACATAAGGCAATCTACTCTTTTAGATTTTTCCAATACATAAGAAACTGGTAATTCATTAGTTAGAAACTCAAATGTTTTAATCTCTTCTTTTAATATACGACTTAATAATTCTTTCATTGGTTCTGGATTATTAGAATTACAAAAGATAGTCTTAAAGACTTTATCATCTTTACAAGTATAGAAAGATTTCTTTTTGGACATAAGCTTATACCTCCTCTCATTTATAGTAGAAATATAAATATATTTCTCTACTATTCATATAGTCAGAAAAATCTTAAATCCCCTGCTTTCCTTGCAATTTTCTTTAATTTTTTTAGACTATCTTAACTTAAAAGTGAATTGTGTGACAAATTTGTGTAAAATACAAAGAATATTTAACACTTTAAATATTCAGTTAAAGAAAAGAAGGTAATAAAATTAGATTAGTAATATTATTACAAATATCGACAATATAATACCGATTTATAGTAATTAAAAAAACTATCAAAAAATTAACAATTCAATTTTTTAATAGTCTAACTTATTTTTCATTTTTATTTTTATATTGGAATATTATTGGTGTTCCTCTAAAATCAAAGTTTTCTCTAATTTTATTTTCTAAATATCTTTCATAGCTAAAATGTACTAATCCTTTATTATTTACTTGAAAAGTAAATTTAGGAGGACATGTACCTGTTTGACTTACAAAATATATTTTTAATCTTTTACCTTTATATGAAGGTGGTTGATGTAGGCTAACTGCATCAACTATTACATTATTAAGTAAAGATGTTTTTATTTCTTTACGATTATTTTCATAAGCATTTATAATCTCTGGCATTAGAGTATGTATTCTTTTCTTAGTTAAAGCTGACAAGAATACAATATTTGCATAAGGAATAAATTGAAAATTATTTTCTACATCTAATTTCCATTTTTTAATTGCTAAATTAGGGTCTTCTACTGTATCCCATTTATTAACAACAATAACTATACCTTTACCCTTTTCTACTGCATAACTAACTATATGTTTATCATGTTCAATAATACCTTCTTCGGCGTCTATAACTAGTACACATACATCACTACGTTCAATAGCTCTTAGACTACGTAGTAAACTATATTTTTCTACATTTTCATAAATACGACCTTTTTTGCGCATCCCTGCTGTATCAATAGCAATATAATCTTTTTTTTCATAAGTAAATCTAGTATCAATTGCATCACGAGTAGTACCTGCTACATTACTAACTATTACTCTGTCTTCATTAAGCAATGCATTAATTAAACTACTTTTACCAACATTAGGTCGACCTATAATACTAAATTTCAAAATATCTTCTTTTTCTTCTTCTTTTACAGTTATATCTTTAGTTATTTCTTCAAGTAATTCTCTAAAACCTATATTATGTTCTGCACTAACTCCAATTATATGTTCAAAACCAAGTTCATAATAATTATAAATATTATCCATTCTTTTTTCGTTATCTATTTTATTAACTAAAACAATTACTTTCTTATCAGTTTTAATTAACATATCTCTAATTTTTAAATCATTACTATCTAAATCCATCTTACCATCTACAACAAATAGAATTAAATCTGATTCATTAATAGCTAAAGATGCTTGAACCTTAATATCTTCATTAAAATCTTCTTTACCTAAATCAATACCTCCTGTATCAATTAAATCAAAAGATTTATCTTGATAATTAACAGTTCCATAAATTCTATCACGAGTTATACCTGGAGTATCCATTATAATTGATTTTTGTTCTTTAATAAGTCGATTAAAAATACTACTTTTACCAACATTTGGTTTACCTATTAAACAAACTAGCTTTTTCATGGTAATTCCCCCCTTTCATTTATTAATTAATTCTTTTACATGTTGATGATGATGGTCTATTTTTTGTCATAGTTGCCTTATATTTGTAATTTTCTAATATTATCTTTATAAAATAATAATCCAAATATTCCCCTTTTGCACGTGGGTCTTCTATACACCGAATTTCATCTCCACAATTATCATTATCTTTTTTTAAATATCCTTGATCTATTAAAAAAGCTACGTTAAAAAATATACAATTATGGCTAGTATCAAAAACATTTTTATTTTCTTGAATATAATTAACAGCTGCTAGTTCAATTGAATCAACTTTACTATTATATATTTTTTCTTTATTCTTTTTAGATACTGCTGTAGTACTAACAAAAGCTATAGTTCCAAGTATACCAATTATAACTATTACAGCTAATACTTCTACTAATGTAAATCCTTTTTTATTCATTTTCTTCACCTAACAACTTCCGTTATAAACTGCTTTTAATTGTTTATTTTCATATTTAACTACTACTCCATACATGTATTTAGTATCATCTGTTGGATCTGCAACTGAACATTTTGCAGTATATTTATCACCATTCATACATATATTTTGATAATTAGGAATTTTTGTTATATGATCATTATCAGCTTTAATATATCCACCAACTATTAAATCTTCGATACTTACACATTTTTCTCCGCTATTTTTTATTTCATTATAGTAACTTTCAGCATAATCTAAAGCAGCAGTTTTTAATGTTTCTACTTTAGTATCGTAATTCTTTTTTTTAATTCTATTACTAATACCCGTAGCTCCTGCTATTGCAAGTACTGATAATAAAGCAATAATAACTATAACTGCTAGTATTTCTACTAATGTAAATCCTTTTTTATTCATAATCTAACCTCTTATATTATTTTCTATTAAATCTAATACTTCATCTTTACCCTTTTTAGTAATTGTTGAAAAAGGAATAAATGTTTCTTGTTCACTTAATTTTAATGTATCTCTAATTAATTTATCTTGTTTAATACGATTATTCTTAGTAACTTTATCATATTTAGTAGCTATTACTTGAACTTCTAAATTATAATACTTTAAGAAATTATACATTAAAACATCATCTTCAGTAGGTTTATGACGATAATCAATAAGTAAGAATACTTTTTTTAAATTATCTCTATTTTTAATATACTCTTCAATCATTAACCCAAACTTTTGTTGACGTTCCTTACTAGTTATTGCATATCCATATCCTGGTACATCTACAAAATAGAACTCATCATTTAATAAATAGAAATTAAGTGTTTGAGTTTTACCTGGCTTACTACTTGTTCTTGCATAGTTTTTTCTATTAACCATTGTGTTAATAAAACTACTTTTACCTACATTAGATCTACCTACCAACAAAAACTCTGGTAAATTATCGGTCGGATACTGACTAATACGTACAGCAACATTTTTTAAATCAACAGTGTTAATTTGCATCTTTAATCACCTGCATACATTATAAAGCATAATGGCTATTTTTGCAAATTTAACGTTTATGATTGCAATTTGTAATGTTTACTATTGATAAGTAATAACAAACTTGATATAATGTCAACAGGAATTATTTAGTAGCTGAAGATAATAGCAGAAATAAAAAAATGACACTTTGGACTATATCAAATTGATATAATCTAAAATGTCTACACAATTTATGGGTAGGAGTGTTATGAAATAAACTACATCATCGATGCAGTTATTAATCTAACAATTGGATTTGTACATATTATCTTATAATATCATTCATACTTTTTAAAACTTCAGCTTCAGTATATCTTTTCGTAGTGGTGTTCATTTCTTGTTCAGCTTATTTCAATTTATTATAAATATGTTTATCAAAAGTATTACTTTTATTTTTATAATCTTTATTATTTTCTACTTTAGTTAATGATTTCATATATATCACCCTATCCTAATTTACTCAAACTTTTTAAAAAATCTTTACTATAAAGATATAATCCTGAATATCTATCATAATATGTATTTAAGAAATCATTAATCTCGTTTTTAACACTCTTACTTATTTTCAATTCACTGATACTTTTAATATCAACATAGTAATACATTCTAAGCATTTGTAATACTTTAGTATCCACTATTTTTTCATTTCTTAAACAATTACTACAAATATATCCTCCGGCATCGCCATCAATAGTAACTATACTATTTTGGTTGCCACACTTACAGCATCCTTCTAAATTAAGTCCGATACCCAAATAAGGTAAATATTTAATCTCTAAGATGTTAGTAATTACTAAAGGATCCATATTTTCATTAAGCTTTAATACTGCATTAATAAATATATCAAATATATCATCACTTGTTTGTTTTAATACTTGCATAGTAAGTTCAGACATATAACCTAAATAACTAACATTTACAATATCAGTTTTAATATTAGTTAAATTATTTATTATATCGACATCTGTTAGTGTAGATAACTTATCTTCTTTATACATTATATGAAAATATCCATAAGTATACTTAATAGTATTAGCTCTTAAAGGACTATTTAATCTTTTAGCTCCCTTACATAGCACACTAATAAGTCCGTATTCCCTCGTATATAAAGAAATAATTTTAGATGTATTACTATATGGTGTTTCCTTTAAAATAATTCCTTCTACTTTGGTTAACATAATTAACCCTTCTTTTCTATTTTTTTATATTCTAAATAATCTTCTATCTTTCCTGAATTTTTAAATTTGTTCCAAGCTTCTTTCTTATTCATAAAAAAGTACCCTTCCCTTCTTACTTTAATTATGGGTACTTTTTATTATTTTTATTCAAAATCCATGAAACCTAATTCACTTAAGTATTTTTCACGGTCTTTCCAATTCTTAATTGTTTTAACATATAACTCTAAATAAACTTTTTTGCCAAGCATTTCTTCCATCTCTTGACGAGCTAGAATACCTATTTCTTTTAAACGTTCACCTTGTTTACCAATTACTATTTTTTTAATAGAATCTCTATCGACAATAATATCAATAAATACATTAATAACATTTTTCTTTTCTTCATAATTAATTAAATGACAAGTTAAACTATGAGGTACTTCTTCAATAGTTTTTTGCATTAACTTTTCTCTAACTAATTCACTTAACATAAAATATTTACTATTATTAGTTACTATATCTTCATCATAATATTTAATATTATCAGTTAAGTATTTTTGAATTACTTGAATTAATCTATCAACATTATCATTTTTTAAAGCACTAGTTGGTACAAACTCTGCAAATGGAAATAAATCTTTATATTCATTTATTCTAAACATTAATTCTTCATTAGTTAACTTATCTATCTTATTTAATACTAATATAACTGGAGCTTCACTCTTAGATAAATTATCTAATATCATTTTATCGCCTTTACCAAGTCCTGCTAGAGCATCTACAACAAATAAAATAACGTCAACATCTTTCATAGCAGTATAAGATTGCTTATTAAGAACTTTGCCTAATTTATTCATTGGGCGATTAATTCCAGGAGTATCTACAAAAACGATTTGTAAGTCTTTTTCATTATATATTCCTTGAATTAGATTTCTTGTAGTACCAGCTTTATTACTTGTAATTGCCACCTTACAATTAACTATAGTATTAAGTAATGTACTCTTACCAACATTAGGTCTTCCTATAATACTTACAAATCCACTTTTCATTCTTTCACTCCTAATCTCTATTTAATTAATTCTGTTATATATGGTCCAAATACAAACATTGCAATCACTATTGAAACAAAGGTTAAAACAAAACTTGCTGCAGAACCACAATCTTTAGCTATTTTAGCTAGCGGATGAATATCTGTTGTAGTTAAATCAACAGCAGCTTCAATAGCTGTATTAATAAGTTCAATACTTAATATAGAACCTAAAGCAATAAATAAAATTGCCCATTCACTAAACTTAATATCAAAAACTATTCCCATGATAATTACAAAAATACTAGCAATAGCATGAACCCATAAGCTTTGTTCATAACGATAAGCATATAATAAACCTTCTATTGAATATTTAAAACTTAAAAAGAATCTTTTAATTCCAAAACCTTTTATTTTATCTCGTGATATTTTCCCCATTTAAAATCAACTCCTGTAAACCAAACATTACTTCTTCATCTTCTTTAGTCATATGATCATATCCAAGTAAATGAAGTAAGCCATGTACTGTTAAAAATGATAACTCTCTTTTAATAGAATGTCCATAATCTTTAGCTTGTTCTATCATTCTAGGTATACATATATAGATATCCCCTAGTACTCTAAAGTCATCAAATTTAAAATCACTATTATCTTCTAATGCAAAACTTATTACATCAGTAACTCTATCGATATTACGATATTCTCGATTTAAATTCTGAATTTTTTCTTCATCAACGAATATAATAGTAAAAATAGCATTTTTAACATTTTCATGTTTTAAAGTTGCGTCAATTACTCCATCTAAATAAGAATAATCCTCTTTAAAACCATATTCGTCGACATAATCATACTTCATTAAATCATTAATCCCTTCCAATTATTTGCAAAATATAGAAAAGCTACGATTATAATAATTATACAAATAATATTATAAAATAAATCGCTTTGTAATACCTTAGGTAAATGTTTATTGATAGCATTTAATGATATATAAACTAAAAAACCTAAAATGGCTCCGATTATATTTAAGATAATATCATCTATATCAAATGATCTACCAATATTTAATTGAACTAATTCAACTGTAACACTTATTACCAAACTTACTATAAAGATAGGTGTTATCTTTTGTGGTTTAATATATTTAGATATAAAAAATCCTAAGGGTACAAATATAAGTATATTCCCTATTACATTGGTATAGAAAAGTGGACTGCCAAACTTATAACGCATTATTTCTGTAAATGGTACTAAATTTAATCCACCACTAGTATTATTAAGTTCAGTACTAGTAAGTAATTGATATAATAATAATACATAGATTACTGAAACTAGCATCATAAATTCTTTATAAAATACTATCTTTTCATGGTTTTGTAATAAATATACTACTCTAATTGTAACTATTACTACTAAAAATATAGTAAGCATTGGCCATATACCTGACAAGGCATCTACTAAAGTATCAACTTTCATCATTACTCTCCTTATTCTCTGGTGGTAGGGCATCATAATAAACACTCTTACTAATTAACTCTTCCACAGAAGTAAAAACTTCTAATTCCATTTTACTATCATTTATACTTTTTTTCAAAACTTTTTGTGACAAAATACGTTCATTTTCATTTAATTCAAGCAAAATCTTTTCTTTAGCCAGTTCTAAACCTTTATTTAAAGCTTCTTTTTGGCTATATTTTTTATTTTCTTTTACTACTTCATAATCAGTATTTAAATAAATTGTAGCACCAAATAAACTAAATAATTTCTTTTTCTTGGTTACATAATTCTTTAATCTATTTTTAAATATAGTCTTACTACTCTTTTTATATTCATAACTTAAATTAAATCTTTTCTTACCGGTATAATTATTACTTTCGTATTCTAGTGGTAATGTAACTTTAACCGTATACCACACTTCACCATAAACTAAACCTTTGGCACATACATTACTTTTTACTTCTTCATTATATTTAATTTCTCCCGTAATTAATATATCATCTTTCTTGACAAATTTATTTACATTTACTATACTTTCCCCTTTTTCAGGAATTATTCTTGTAATAACTGCATTTTTACTTGCAACTACATGACAAGCTTTATCTACTTGTTTTTCTTTAGTTAATACTCTTTGTTCAATTTTAACTTGATAAGTCATACCCACTACTTCAATTTCAATCCATTCTAAATCTTCTGGATATTTATTTAATATTCTTTCTTTAATCTTAGCTATTTCATCATAACTCTTTTTTAGTCTAAATTTAGCTATACCCTCTTCTTCTAGAGTTTTAGATACAATATATCTAATATAAGAATTAGAATGTATAACATTAACTTTAATAATTATATTATTTAAAAAGAAAAATAGTATTAAGCCTATTACTAAAGATATTAATAATATATAATATTTTCTTATTTTATTTTTTATTTTATAAATACCTAAATCACTTAATAAATATATATCATAATAAAATAATCTCTTCTTTATCTTTACATAATCATCATAATTAACTTTAATAATTATTGAATCATTAAGATAACTAATACTATATATTATTATATCTAAATCATTTATTTTATTTATTAATTTATTAAAGTTATTAGTAATAATTTTGATAATAACCTTATGTTTATTCATAAATAAACCTCATATCAGCAATACTACCTTTAATTAATATTTCATTATCTAACATTTTACTAACTAAAAAATCTTTACCTTTAACATCTATTTTAAAGTTATTTATAGTTATTATAACTTCCTTATCACTTAAATGATCAACTCTAGTATAATTACATATATGAAAATATCCTTCATAAATATTAATAACATAATTATCATCAAAAAAATAATTTCTTAGGTTATTAAACATGTTATCACCTAAGAAATTATATGTTTTATCTTTTTAATATATTAGTATTAAATAACTTAGTAATACTTTCTTTTACTATTTCTATTTCATAAGTATTAAGTATACTATTATGAATTAATATAGTTAATAATTCATTATTTGATAATACTTCTTTATTTAATTTACTTATATTTCTAATTACTTTATTTCTAGAAATATTTATACCATTAATATTATACCTATAATTATCTATTTTATATTCTTTATCTAAAATAGTAATATATGGATTATCACCACTTATATTAATTTGATAACTACTATTAATAATATTATTAGTATCATTATCTATATAATCATTAATGTCATTGATAATAAATTCATCTAAAACTTCATCCTCTAACCAATAATCTTCTGTAATATTATTACTTCCTAACTCTTTTTCAATTAACAATCTTTTTACTAATAAAGTTAAATGTTTTACAGAAATAGCAGGATTATTAATTATTTTATTTATTTCTTTTTGTTCTATACCTAGTTCAATTAATCTTTCAATATTAATAATATAATCTTCATTTTTTAAATAATCAAAATTAGTTAATTCTTTATCTTTCATATTTTTACGATATAACTCTAATAGTTTAATATTATAACTTAAGAATGAGTTATCAACTAATATAACAGGATTATTTTTATTCTCTTCTCTACGCCATTTAATTTCTTTTTCTTTAAATAATTGAACATTATTATGAACATTATTTAATATACCTTTATTAAAAATAGTATAATTGTTAAGTAAAAATTCTGGATTAATATGCATAGTAGCTATCGATTGTAAATCTTTTATATCTGATTCCTTTAATATATAAAATAACATATCCATTGGTATAGTATTTTTATGAAATAATTCATTTATTATTTCTAATAATTCAAATAAATCATTCATTTCTAGAGTATTCATTAAATACTCTTGTTGATCATATGTATATTTAGTAAAATCAAAATTATATTTTTTAAAAATATTTTTAAATACCGTATATTTATCATTTATATAGTTTGTATAACTTTGTATTTCTTTATCAAAAATCTGTTCATTATACTTTATAACATATTCAATTATATATTGAGCATCTTTAAGACTTAATAATTCAGTATCTAATTTAGATATATCAATTATTTCATTTTCTTTAATACTATTTAAGTATACGTAAAAATCTTTTAAGGATCTGGTTATTTTAATCATTTTTTTATTAAAATTATCTTTATCTTCCACATATTTCTTTTTAGCATTTTTAATAAGTTGGAAAACACCTGTATTAACAACTTTTGCTTCAAATATCATATTTCGATAACGGCGATTTAGTTTAATATCTAATTCGCTTGCTCTTTGTTCACGTATTAAACAATATAAATGTAGAAATGTTACAGAATATCGTGACTTTAAGGCTTCTACTAGTGCATTATAAGTCTTTTCTTTAACACTTTTATTCTCACTAAAAAAATCTTGTGAATATTTTTGGTACATAAGATAATGTAAATATTCTTCATCATCTAATAGAGCTTGTTCATCAGGATTATTAATATAATCATAAACAGTAGGAAATGTAAATCTTAAACTATATAAATATGTATAAAAATAAGCAAACTCATATACATTTTTAAAGTTCATCTTCTCTAAAAGATTAATTAAGATATTATAATCATTTGAATTATCATTTTCATTTGTTTCATCATCTTCTAAATACTTAAATAAATTAAAAAGGTCTATTAATTCATTATTGGCTAAGTCTTCATAAGTACGTATATGATTTATTTTTGCTAATAATTTTTCTTCATATGATTCAGTATATTCTTTTGACAATGATTCCATTGCTACTTTATTCACTAACTCTTTTAATTGTTTTAATATTTTTTCCATTATTAACCCCTCTTTTTACCTACGTCTAATATATTATTTAATTCTAATAAGTTTTTTTGATTACGAATATAATAATCAGATGATTCATTATTAATATCTTCTTTAATAGTACTTAAATTAGCTAAATACTTTTTATTAATTTCGGATAAATTAGCCATTTCATAACCTACTACTCCATTATTCTTTTTCTTAAATGCTGATAATAGCATGAGTTTATTTGGTGTTATATAAACAAATGTTACACGAACTTTACCACTAATATCGCGCACTTCATAAATATTACTAATATTAGAATTATGAACAAATTTCTTTATACATTTTGGTTTATCATATATTAATGAATCAATTAAGCCTTTAACACGTTTTAAATAATTACGATCCATATCTTTTAAATCATTTAATATTAATGGATTTAAAGCACTACTTTCAAAAAAGAAAATATCATTAATTGGTTTATCAGATTCACTAATATCTGTTTTACCATTTATAATATCAATAAAATAATGTAATACTTCAATCTTATCTTTTAATTCATCTATATCTAGATTAATAATATCTAAATCCTCTTCTGTTGTTACTTCTTTTTTTAATTTGTAATATTCATTAATTTCTATTTTTAGCTTTAATATAGCTAGTTTTAAAGTTTTTTCATCAATTAGACTATTATTTTCTTCAAGATACTCTCCTAAATCGTCACTATTTCTAAAGCTAACTATTTTATCAACTATACTATTATTTGTTTTATTTAGTTTTGAAGATTTAATATCTTTTTCAAATGTTTCTAACTCTATAGTTGGTTCTACTACCAATTTAGAGTATTCTCTTTGTTGCTTAGATAATTCATCGTTATTATGTTGAATGTTTTTAATAACTTTAATATTATTTTTTAATACATGTAATAATAATCGATTATACTGATATCCTTCGGTTAATATTTTACCTATTTCATGTTCAAAATCAGCTAATGGTACAAAACCATAACTGTTTGATAATTCAGCTATAACTTCTTTACATACTTCTTTGAAATCAGGATTAGATAAATCCATAATGAAATCCCCCTTTTTTGATTACATTATTATACAAAAAATCTTCATTTTGTCAATAAAAAAAGCCTTTATTTAAAGGCTTTAACATACTAACTGGTGTCCCCTTAGGGATTCGAACCCTAGACCCACTGATTAAGAGTCAGTTGCTCTACCAACTGAGCTAAGGAGACATAAAAAATATTTACAGAATTAATTCTAACACTAATCTGTAAATATTTCAATAACTTTTTTGTTTATTTATCCCTTAATACAGCATTTGTTTTACTAGTTACATCATTTATTATTTTATTAAATACTTCAGTAACTTCATCATCAGTTAAAGTTCTTTCACTACTATTAAATGTTAAACTATAAGCAATCGATTTCTTACCTAATCCTACATTAGGACCTACATATACATCAAATACTTTTAAATCCGTTAGAAGTCTTGCTCCACTTTTCTTGATAATAGTTTCTATTTCATTTGATTCAACTGATTCATCAACAATGAAAGCCATATCTTTATTAATACTTGGATATTTACTTATTTCTTTAAATTTTAATTGTTTATTAGTTTTTCTTAATTCATTTAAAGATAATTCTGCTACATAAACATCATCTTTTTGCGTAGATGGATGAACTCTACCTACTATACCTATTTCTTTTCTATCCAATCTAATAGTAGCACAAATACCTGGATGCATATTAGGCTTCTCACTCTTAACAAAATCATAACGATTTTTAAATCCTAAATAATCTAATAAATTTTCTATTATTCCTTTTATTAAATAAAAGTTAGTCTTAACTATAGCATTATTCCAACTACTAGCTAAGTAATTACCTTTCATAAGTATTGCTATCTTACTTTCTTCATTAAATTCATTATCATAAGTTTTAGCTATTTCATAAATGAATATATCTTCTATTTTACGCATTTTATTATATTCATAAACATTGATTAATGAAGGTATTAAAGTTGTTCTTATAACACTCTTATCCATACTCATTGGATTTGGCAACTCTTTTTGTATCTTTTCATCATAATTAAAAGTATTAGCCATGTCTCTACTAGTTAAAGTATAAGTTTTACATTCATTTAAACCAAGTGCTCTTAATCTTTTAGATATTATTTTTCTAGTATACACATCACCAACATATTTACCTTGTTTAGTAGTTGATACTGGTAATGTTGATACTAAATTATGATAACCATATAAACGACCTATTTCCTCTGCTATATCATTAACATAAGGATCAATATCTAATCTTCTTTTTGGAATAGTTACAATAAATTTATTATCTTTAATTGTATAAGGAAAGTCTAATCTTTGTAACTCATATTCCATATCTTCACTACTTATAGTAATACCTAACATTTTATTAATTTGTTCTGGATAGAATTCAACTTTCTTTTCACTCTTATCTACTTTATCATAAGTAACCATGCCTTTTAATATCTTAGCGTTAGCATACTTTTCTAATAAATGACAAGCTCTATTAATAGCTTTTAAAGTATATTCATAGTTAAGTCCTTTACCATAACGAACAGAAGCTTCACTTTTTAAGTTTAACTTACTAGCAGTATTACGTATGCTAACAGCATCAAATATCGCACTTTCAATTAAGATATTCTTAGTATTTTCAGTTACTTCGGTATTTTCTCCGCCCATAACACCAGCTATACATACAGCTTTTTCACCATCAGTTATAACTATATCATTACTATTAAGTACTCTAACTTTACTATCTAATGTAGTTATTTCTTCATTATCTAATGCATCTCTTACTAAAACTTTATTACCTAATTTATCTTTATCAAAGAAATGTAGAGGTTGACCATACTCAAGCATTACATAGTTAGATATATCTACTACATTATTAATAGGGCGCATTCCAGCACTAATAAGTCTTTTCTTAATAAACTCTGGAGATTCTCCTACAGATATATTAGTAACCATTTTAGCTAAATAATAAGGACATTTAGTAGTCTCTATTTCCAACTTGAAATGATTATTAATATCATCATCTATTTCTTTATAGTCATCGTTAGGTAATGTTACCTTTTTATTTAGAATACATGCTATTTCATAAGCAAAACCTATATGATAATAACAATCATTATTACGATGTTTATGAACATCTAATTCATATAAAGTATCAGCTAACCCCATATAAGCAATAGGATCTTTACCTACTGGAGCTTGAGCATCTAACTCATGTAAACCTTTATTATAGTTTTCTTCTGTTTTTTCTTCTAACCCTATTTCACATAAAGCACATAACATACCATTAGACTCTACTCCACGAATTTTACTTTTCTTAATTTCAAATTCTGGTAATTTAGCACCAGGTAAAGCTACTATAACTTTAAGACCGGTTCTAACATTAGGTGCACCACAAACTATTTGAGTAGTACTATCTCCAATATTTACTTGGCAAATATGTAAATGATCGCTATCAGGATGTTTAACACATTCAACTACTTCACCAATAACCAAGTTATCAATTGTATTAGATATTACTTTTTCAATATTAATACCAGCCTTTGTTATTTTAACAGCTAACTCTTTTAAATCTTCATCAGCTATATCAATATAATCTTTAACCCATTCTAAACTAATCATTAGTTGGCTCCTCTCTATCAAATATTTTATTCTCTCTTAAATCATTATTATAAAAAGTACGACAATCTTTAATATCATATTTAAGCATTGCAAGTCGCTCTGCTCCAAAACCAAATGCAAAACCACTCCAAACATTTGGATCATATCCACCATTTCTTAATACATTAGGATGGACAATACCTGCTCCTGCTACAGTAATCCAACCTGTTTGTTTACAAATGTTACAGCCTTTACCTTTACAATTAAAACAACTGATATCAACTTCAACGGATGGTTCAGTAAATTGATAATAACTTGGTCTAAATCTAGTTTCTATAGATTCACCAAATAATTTTTTAACAACAATATCTATAGTTCCTTTTAAATCAGATAAACTTATATCTTTATCAACAACTAATCCTTCAATTTGCATAAATTGATGTGAATGAGTAGCATCATCATCATCTCTACGATAAGTTTTACCTGGGCAAATCATTCTAATTGGTTTATCGCCATTAGCTTGTAACATTGTTCTAACTTGAACAGGAGATGTTTGACTACGAAGTAAGTATTCTTCATCTTTTACATAGAATGTATCTTGAGCATCACGAGCTGGATGACCTTTAGGTATATTAAGCATTTCAAAATTAAACTTATCTTCTTCTATTTCCGGTCCATCCACTACATCATACCCCATGCTCATTAAAACAGATTCTATTTCTTCAATTAGCTTTTCTAATATATTAGGTTTTCCTAATTCAATTTTTGTAGCAGGTAAAGTAATATCTATATTTTCACTAGCTAACTTTTTATTAAGAATAGCTTCTTCAATATTCTTTTTCTTTTCTTCAAATAGATTAGTTACTTCTTGTTTTAATTCATTTAGCATCATTCCAAATGATTTCTTTTCTTCATAAGGTAATTCTTTTAAATAACTAGATAATTCTCCTATTTCACCTTTTTTACTTAAATACTTAGCTTTAAGTACATTTAGATTAACTTCATCTTTTACTTCTTGAATATTTTTAGCTATTTCTTCTTTTAAAGTTTTAATCTTATCATTCATTATTATCTATCCTTTCCAATATAAAAACAGTAATTATCCTTATAAAGGACGAATTACTGTTAAATCCGCGGTACCACCTTTGTTCTAAAATTAATTAGCACTCTATTAGATTAACGCTCTATAACGATTTGACTCCATTATTGAAATTCATTATATTAAATTTACTTTAGTAACTTCCAGCCATGATTACTATTCTCTTTTAAGTTTTTAATATAACTACTTAGATAATTTCTTCATCAATTAAGTGTATTTTATCACTTAAAATACTAAAAGTAAAGGTTAAAAAGTATTACATTTTGCAACATTTACTGTTGATAAACATCATAAAAATTGATATAATGTCAACATGGAATTATTTAGTAGCTGAGTGTCTACCCTTTCATTCTAGATGAAAGGAAGGGTTTAAGATGAAACTAACAAATTTTATTTTAAAACTTATTTCGCTAGTTTCCTCTCTAATATTACATTTAGCCTTATTAGGCTTAGTAATACTGCTAATATTTTTAGCAAAATAAAAGGCACTTAAGTATTTGACTTAAATGTCGCACCATTAATTAGGGTAGGCATTCAGCACACGAATACTGAATACTTCCTTTTTTAATTTTATTCAAATTTCTTTGATAAATACATATTATCATAATATTTATATTTTGTCAATTTTCCAACAAGTATTACATTTTGTAATATTTGTTATTGATAAATATCATAGAAGTTGATATAATGTCAATATGGATCATTCAGTTGTTGGTGTCTACCTCTTATCCTTAATGGAAGGATGTTTATTGAATGAAAACAAAATCTTTCATTTTAAAGCTTATCTCTAAGTTTTCTGTCCTTGTGTTACATTTAGCCTTCTTAGGTTTTGTAATATTACTAATAATTATTAGTATAAAAAAATGACACTTCAGAACATATTTAAAAATATGAACTGAAATGTCTAACTCAATATATTGAGGTAGACATTCAACGTACGAAATTGAATGTTCCTCTTTTTATTTTATTCAAATTTCTTTGATAAATACATATTATCATAATATTTATATTTTGTCAATTTTTTAACTAACAGTACAAATTATAACTTTAAAACTTACAAAAACAATAAAAAAAGAACTAAATTAATATTAATTTAGCTCCATTCATTATTCCTAATTCTTTAATAGTTTTATTTAAATCAAATATATTTCCAGTAAATTTATCACATAGAATTGCTTTATAATCTAAAGGAAATTCTTGATTAGTAAGTTCGTTTATAGACTTAACTAATAATCTAATTACGGTTCTTACTTGTTTAGAAACTGGTAAGAATATTTCATATTTTTTTTCTATTTTAGGAACATATAATTCTACTAGTACTTTATTCATAAACGCCTCACTAACTATAATGTGTCCATACCACTTTTAGGCTGGTCATCAAGTAATTTAACTAATGTAGATACATTACCATTGTTAATAGTATAACCATAATTATTATCAATTTGATCATTTAAATATCTTGGATTTTTATTTAACTTAATAGTAAATTGTCCACCTAGTCCACTACCAACCCAAATAGCACGATTAGCTTCATTAAAGTTTTTATACCATGATTCAAAATCTAGTTTCTTTAATTTATCAATCATATCTACATAAATAATTTTAACTACTTTTAATTTATTACATTTATTTAAGAATTCTTCATAACGTTTACCAAATTCAGTACCACCCATATTAACTGACCAATCTTGAATTCCCGTAATTATGATAAATCTTTTTTCAAATGTATTTAAATAATCATCACTATATCCTTTGCTACTAGCCTCTTTGTCTAACTCATTTATAGTAGCTTCTAAACTATCAAAGTATTTATTAAAGCCACTTGATACATAATCACAAGTGAATTTATTCTTCTTAAATATACCAGCAGCATCTAATATAGATATTTTATTCTTATATTTAGTACATAATAAATTAATTAATGATGGTACAAATGGTGTAAAAGCTTCAATATCTTGACTTGCAATATTAGTAACAAATTTACTATCAAAGTCAAATGTTTCTATTACTAAGTCATCTTTACGTATACCAATTGGTACATTATCTAGTGTATTTATTTCACTTTCTATTTCTTCAATAGTTACTACCTCAGGTAATACTGGGATCTTTTTAGCACGATGTTTATAAACTTCGTTAAGTTTTTTAGATAAAGCATTAACAAATTCTAAAGTTTTATCTCTTTCATACATGTATGCAGTTTGGAACTCATAGTAACCACCATTTAGATTAATTACTCCACGACCATATATTTTACTTGGAAGAACTCCGCCAGTATTTCCTAGAACTGATGTATAATCACTCTTATCATTTAATTGTAAAGCAATACTTTGTGTGAAGTTGGCAGCTAATTTATAACGAATTGAATTAGTACCACTTGTACTTATTATGAAATATATTCCATATCTAGTAGCTTCTCTAGTTAATGTAACTAAGATATCATTATAATCTGGGAATAATTCTGTAAATGCTTCAAAGGCATTGAAGATTACAACAATTTTTGGAATCACATTACCACTATTATTACAATAATATTCATAACTACCATTATAATCAGCAAATAGATTCTTTCTTATTTCACATTCTTCTTTTAACATTTTAAATAGATTGTCTATTTTATCAGCATCATTTGAGAATAATACATCTCCAACATGTGGAATATTTTTAAACATTCTAAGTGTTTCAGAGCCAAAATCTAGTAAGTAGAAATTAATTTCATCTACTGAATGATTAGTTACACAAGAATATATAATTGAATTAATAAGTAAATCTTTACCACTACCAGTAATACCATAAATAACACTATTACCTTCTATTGGTAATGTAAGAATATCTTGTCTTTGATTATGTGGATCATCATATTCACCAATTATAGGATTAAGTTTTAATCTCTCAGGTTTATAATTGTATTTTTCTTTTAACTGATCAATAAAGATTACATCAGGTATTCTATCAATCCATAAAGGTCTAATATTAATATTTTCTGCCTTAGCTATCTTTGTCAAATATTTGACAATATGAGGTAATTCTTCTCCATCTGCTTTTACAGCGTTTACACCTTTTTGACGATCAACACTTTTTACTACTTCTCCAACTGTATCTAAGAAATTAAGATTAGCATCAATAGTCTTTTTACGCATATCAGTTGCATAATAAGGTGCTCCACACCATGCTGATTGTCCTAAAGCAAACAACTCATTATATCCTACTTGTAAATAGAATCTACCAGGATTTGATAGTTTTGCTGCGTCTGGGCATTTAATCATGTCATTACTATCTGATTTATCTTGAACTTTTAAACATACTCTAAATTTAGAGTTAGACCATATTTGATCATCTACAACCCCACTTGGTTTTTGTGTTGCTAAAATTAAGTGTACTCCTAAACTACGACCAATACGAGCTGTTTGTATAAGTTGTGCCATAAACTCAGGTTGTTGTGCTTTTAATTCAGCAAACTCATCACTTATAATAAACAAATGACTTACTGGTTCTGTAACTAAACCTTCACGATAATATCTTTGATATTTATAAATATCTATTGTACTTTCTTCTAGTTTATCACGAGCTTCATTAAATATTCTTTGACGTCTTTTAAGTTCACTTTCTATACTAGCTAGCGAACGATTAATCTCAGTGATATCCAAGTTAGTAATTGTACCTGCTAAGTGTGGTAATTTTACACCAGTATCTTTATTTTCAAAAGCCCCAGCTAATCCTCCACCTTTGTAGTCAATTAAAACAAAACTAACTTCATAAGGATGATAATTAACAGCAAGGCTTAAAATATAAGTAATAATAAATTCTGATTTACCACTACCTGTAGTACCTGCAATTAAACCATGAGGGCCATGAGCTTTTTCATGTAAATCTAGTTTGAATAAATCGCCACTTTCGTTAACTCCAACTGGAACTTGAAGAGATGCAACAGGATTATTGTTTTTCCAACGTTCCATAGAGTTTAATTGATCAACATTACCAACATTATACATTTCTAAAAAACTAATCATATTAGGTAAATCATAGCTACCATTAGATAATTCTATTGGTATATTAGCAAGTCTAGTAGCACATTCATAAATATTTACCTTACTATTAAAATCAGCTTTAAACGGCTTTTGACTTTCTAATGATAAATCATTTTCAATCATACCTGATATGTTAGTATCGATATTTAAGAAAGACGTACATTCATTAGGTAACTCATTTAATCTATTAGCAAGTATAAGCAAACTAAACCCATAATTAATTGTTTGTTCTAAAGTATTTCTAATTATCTCTACTTTTCTGGCATTAGCAAAATTATCTGTAATAATCATGTAGTACGGTGAATAACTCTTATAATCATCTTCTTTAGAAGAGTTTTGTTCTTCTTCATCTTGATACTTACGTTCTTTAAATTCATTCATTAAATACATTGATATTTTATTTATATCATCATTATTAGTACCAAAGAATCTAATGCTTTTATCATTACTCCAACAATGAGGTAATACTTTTAAGTATTCATATTTATAAGCATTCTTTTCATCAGTAAGAACTACTATTTTTAAATCTTCATAGCTATGATATGTAATCATTTGAATAATTAATGTTTCTAAATAATTTGATATAACGTTGCTATTACCAAGAATAGCTGATACAAATTTTTCAGTTAAAGAAATAGTAACTGGCACATCTTTTAATTCTTGTAATTCATCAGTCATTCGATACATATCATTAAGTAAATTATCTTCATCCATCGAAAAATGCTTTTCTTGATACTTTAAATCTAATTCTACTTTAGTATTGCCTAAACCTACCCGCAATGTTAAGAAGTCTTCATTATCAATTTTTCTTTCCCAAAGATTTCTTTTACGATTAACTATTATGTTATAGCACTCTTCTACTGACGGATAATTATTAAGTAAAATATCTTTTTGCTTTTTCATAATATTACTAATAACATTACGTTGCATTGCCAAATAATCACTATATTTTTTTTGTCTTTTTCTTTCGTATTTTTTAGCTGCTTTTTTTTGATACATTCTTGTCATTACTGGAATCATTAATGACCCAAAAATCATTGAACCATTAGTAAGTAAGCTAGGCATTGCGTCGCCCCAAGTAGTTTTTCCAGTACTAACACTATTAATAACATCCATCAAACCAAATACAGAACGCATGCCCATAACCATCATTGAACCCATAGCTAGCCAAAAAGGTAGTTGATTGTTATTTTGAGCTCCAGGAGGAGGATCAATTGTTAAATCTTCTTTAGCTATATTACTTTTAAATCTAGGAGAACGATAATAATAATCATTTTTAGAATAAACTTCTAATGTATCATCATCTTCTTCAGGATTATCTTCAACTTCTGTTAAATTAATTAATTCAAGATTCTGAGTATTAACCTCTACTAAATTATTAGGATTATTTATTAATATATAATTGTTTAAAACAATTATTTTTAATCCCATTAAGAATATAATATCGCCATATACTAGATTTTTGTTAGTAACTGCTAAGTTATTAACATACACTTTCCTATTCTCTTGAATATTTTGCAAGTTCCAAAAAACATTATTGCTTGTTAACTTTATTTGTTGGCGTGCTATATCATTACTTTTATAAATAATATGGTTAGATGAATCATTACCTACTAGTAGTACTCTAGTTCCTTTAATAGCATAAATATTATAAGATTTTTCATAAACTGGACAACAATAAAGTATAAAGTGTTCTACTTCCCCTTTTACTTCTAATTCACAATAACTATATTCAGCTAAATAAACCGCTTCTTGATAAGTATTATTATAAATAATTTTACAATCATTATTGCTTTTTATCTTCCATTTTCCATTATATTCTTCAACATTTATTAGATTTCTTTCATTACCATTTAAATCAGTATCTTTAATCCAATAATTACCAAAGATTTTAGAAGGCAAATCATAATTAATGATTTGATTATTTTTAATAATTAATACCTTCATATGATTCACCCCAATATTCTACTATCTATAATTATAACAAAGGGTTGTATTAATTTCAAGATTAGATAAAAAGATTTGTATTTTTATATATTTTTTTCCCAAAACTATGTAAAATATGTTAAAATCTATATAGAATAAATAGTGAGGTCGAGATTATATGAAAAAAGTTTTAATTACTATTAACAATAATACTCTTATATTTTCTTATAATAATGTTAAGACCGATGAAACTAAAATGCTCAATACTAATGTAATAAATAATAACAAATTGTTATTTACAGATGAATATATAGTTAATAATACTAAAATAGTTAGTTTATTCATAAAAGAGTTATGTAAAGAAAAAAATATAACTAAAGTAAATGTTGAAGTTAATGACTTAGCTTTACTTGTTTTAAGTGTTATAAAAAATAACCCATTGATTGAACATTTATGTTTACTTGAAGATGTATCATTACCATATGAAATATGTGAAAAAATTGTTAAAAACAAATTTATAAAATATTTAAATTGTTATAACGTACCTACTTTTATGATTGATTTATTAGATAAAAATGGAATTATTGTTAAATCAAGAATAGAACTATTCTTTACTAGTGATTTCATGCAAGGAAATAACTTAAATGAATTTAGTACAATCTATTATAAATTATCTATAAGAATAAGATTTCCTCTTAATAAAGATGAAAAAGAAGATATTAATACATTCTTTAAAATTAATAGATATTTACAAACTATTCACATAAACAAAGCTGATAAAGATGATATTGATTATATAGTAAATATATTAAAAAGTAATAAAGTTAGTAACATAAAAATAGTAATACATAGTAATATTACTAACGAAAAAACTGTCGAATATTTAAAGAAAATAAACCGTAAATATAAAAGAAGATATAGAATATCTTTTGGTTTAAAATACTCTAATGAATATTTAAAAAATAATGTATTTAATCAATTGCTTGTAAATATTTTAAAAATATGTGGTTTTATTATATTCTCTTTAATTGTCTTTGTATCTGGTTATATACTTATTACTAATTATACTTCTATGAAGGAAGTAACTAAAATACAAGAGAATATTAGCAAAAAAATAAAAGAAGATGAAAAGAATAATGTAATTCCTACTGAACCAAGTAATAATAATGATAAAGTAATTACTAATCCATATATAGCATCATTATTAAGTATTAATCCTAATACTGTAGCATGGGTGAATGTAAAAAATACTAACATTGACTATTCAGTACTACAAACAGTAGATAATGATTACTATCTTAAACATAATTTTAATGATGAAGAAGATCAAAATGGTTGGATATTCATGGATTACCGTAATAATACTATTGATTTAGATAAAAACACTATTCTTTATGGTCATAATAGATATTATAGTGGTATTATGTTTGGTACTTTATATAAAATGCAAGAAAAGAAATGGTATACTAATAAAGATAATTTGATTATTACATTAAGTACTTTATATGATACTTATGAATTTGAAATATTTAGTACATATAAGATTCCTAAAACTAGTGATTATTTACAAATAAAATTTGATAATAATACAGAATGGCAAAGTTTTATTAAAATGCTTAGAGATAGAAGTATAGCTAAATTTGATGCCCAAGTTGGTAATGATGATAAGATACTTACCCTATCGACATGTAGTTATAATAACACTAGATTAGTAGTTCATGCGGTATTAAAAAATAGTTAAAATACGTATACAAGTGCCCTCGATTTGAAATTTATCCTATTTTATGGTATAATTATGTACTAATGAGGAGGAAAATGTTTTGAGAATAGTAGAATTAACAATTCCCCAATTTGATAACTATGCTATTAATCATCCACTAGGGAATTATTATCAAAGTTCAAACTATGCCCTATTAATGGCTGAAAACGGGTTTGAATATGACTTAATTGGTTATCTAGATGATAACAATAATATTAAAGCAGCTACTCTTATTCTTTATAAAAAAATATCCATGTTTTCAAAATATGGTTATGCTCCTAAAGGTTTTTTAATAGATTACTATGACTTAAATTTATTAAGAAACTTCACCAATGATTTAAAAGAATACTACAAGCATAAAAATTTTGCTTTTATTAAAATAAATCCAGAAATAGCAATTGGAGAAATAAATCCTAAAACTCATGAAATATCTTATAATTCTAACATTAGAATTAAAGATTATTTATTACAAATGGATTACTTAAAATTAAAAGATAACTTATATTTTGAATCTTTATTTCCTAGATTTAATGCTATTATTCCATTAAAAGAATTTAATATTAATAGTATTAGTAAAAATACAAGAAATAAAGTAAAAAAAGCTACTAGAAAAGGATTACACTTTGAAATAAGTGATCGTCGTGGTATCGATATCCTATATGAGTTTATTAAGGATAAAAAGAATAAAGATGTAATATACTATAAAGATTATTATAATATATTTAATAAATTTGATAATATAGATTTATTCTTAGTTAATTTAGACTATAATGATTTTATGTTAAATTCAAGAGAAGCGTACTCTATTGAAGAAGAAAAAAATAATAATCTAAACATTATGTTATCTCGTAGTAACAATCCTCATTTAGTAAATAAGAAAATGAATTCAGATAAAGCTTTAGCAGCATACAAAAATGATATAACATTAGCTACTAAAGGAATGAACCAATTTGCTAAAACCTATATAGCTGGAGCATTAGTTATGAAACATCATAATCGCATTAATATAGTAATTAGTGGTTTTGATAAAAACTATGGTTCATTTAATCCAAATCATTTCTTATATTATAAAATATTAGAATATTATAAAGATAAATTTGCTTTTGCTGATTTAAATGGAATTACAGGGGATTTCAGTAAAGAAAGTCCATATCATGGTTTAAACCAATTTAAAATTGGATTTAATCCTAAATTATATGAATTCATAGGTGAATATGATTTAATTATTAATCATAAAGCTTATATGTCTTTATATAAAAATGGAACATTAGCAAAAGAGTTTAATAAGGTGATAGAAGATGAAAAACAAGAAGATAATTAGTATTCCTAAATACTTTATACATCTTGGAATGATTTTAATTCTTTTAACAGTATTTTTAACAGTTGATTCTAGTTCGAGCTTATTAATAAATCAAAAAATTGTAAATAATACTAAATTAAGTAACACATCATTTTCCTATAAAATGAATGATGCTAATATAATTGAAGATTTAGAAGCTAATAAGATAGTTTATGATGGAATGACTATAGTAGAATTAACCAATAAATTAAATAGAGTTTTAAAAAGTGATTTAACTAACTATGGTTATACATATGCAAGTAAATCATTAGAATATGGAGTTGATCCATATGTAGCAGTATCTATTACTTTACTTGAAAGTGGTTGTGGTAATGGTTCATGTAGCTCCTTAACTAAGTACTGCCACAATGTTGGTGGTATGAAAGGTGCTCCTGGATGTAATGGTGGATCATTTGCAAGTTTTTCTACTATGGAAGAAGGTATAGATAGATTTATATCTAACTTAGCTAGAAATTACTATGCTTATGGTTTAGACACTCCAGAAAAAATGAATCATAAATATGCTGAAAGCACTGAATGGGCTAGAAAAGTTAATAATTATATCGAAAGAATTAAAAATGCTTAAGTACCGTAAGGTACTTTTTTCATAGAAAAAAGTAGTTTTCACTACTCTATTTCATCATTTAATAATAATTCATCATTATATTCAATCAGATTATTCATATCCACTTTATTTATACTATCAAACCTTTTTGTAATCTTTTCACTAGTAGTGTGTAATTCTTTAACACTTTTATTTACAGTGTCAATATTTCTTGATAACCTATCCCAACGTTCTTTATATCTTGCAAATTCTTGTGATAGCTTATTTAATTCATCATGAATTACTTGGGCATATTTATCTCTTTCCATATTTTTAAGAATCATACTAATAATTGATAGTGTACTCATTAAGGTAGTTGGTCCAGTAATCCATACCTTTTTATTATAAGCATATGCTAAAATATCACTATGATAAGCATTTATTTCCGCAAATATAGCTTCAGCTGGTAAAAACATAATAGCTTCATTAGCAGTTTCCCCAGGTACTATATATTTATTACTAATAGCATCAATGTGTTTTTTAACATCTAATTTAAAATTTTTTTCAGCTAGTTCTCTGGCTTCTTTAGATAAAGTTCTATCAATCATCCTTTGATAGTTTTCTAAAGGAAATTTACTATCTATGACAATAGTCCCTAAAGGATCCGGAGCATAAAGAATAGCATCAGCTATGTAGCCATTACTTAATTTATGTTGTAAATCATATATACCATTAGATTTATCACCAAATACATTATTTAATATATAATTAAGATTAACTTCACCAAATATTCCCCTGGTCTTTTTATCGGTTAATACACTTTGTAAAGAAACAATATCAGTAGATAAACCATCTATCTTTTTTTGAGCTTCATCTATTTTAGATAAACGTTCTAAAACACTATTAAAAGTTCTATTAGTTTTTTCATAATTTTGGTCTAATCTTTCACTAACTCGAGCATCCATTAATTTAAGTCTAGCATCTACTCTATCATTCATATTGTCAAAATCTTTTCGTAAATCACTAGTAAAATTTAATTTAAAATCAGCTATTTCTTTAATCATATTGGTCTCTAATCTACCCATTCGATCAGTAAGCTCTATACTACCATTTTTTCTTAATAAAAGTATTATTAAAAGGATAATTATTATAACTAATAAACTAATGACTATGTATAACATAATACCACCTAATCTAACTTATATTTTTTATTAACTACTACACTTATTAAATAAGCTATTAACATCATAACCCCTATTTTAGCTAATTCAATTGGATTTTTTATACTATCAAGTAAGCTAGTACCCACAAAGCCCCAGAAATAAACTAAAAATATTTTTCCAATAAGTAATGCTGTTAAATATTTTTTATAAGGCATTTTACTTAAAGCTGCTGCTATATTAACAGCAAAAGCTGGTGTAAATGGTACTGCTAGTACTACTGCTAAATGAGTTAATTTTATTTTATTAAGAGTTTTGATAATTTTACCAGCTTCTTTACTTTTCTTTTTAAAATAGCCATTTTTTAATTTACGAAATAAAAAGAAAGATATACTACATCCTATTACTGTAAAAATATAAGAAATAATAAATCCAATTATTTTACCAAATACTAAAAAGTTAACTGTAATAAAAGCAAATAAAGGAAGCACTGGTACTATCGATTCTATTGTTATTAAAAAACAACATATTAAAGCACTAGTAATACTTAAATTATTTACTAAACTATCAATAAAACTATTAAACCAATCAAATATATTTTCCATAATAATCACGATATTATTATAACATGAAATAAGAAAAAATGTTACTAAGTTTCAACTTGGGTAACATCATATCCGTAATATTCTAAGATTCTAACAGCTTTTTTGCTTTTTATTCCACTAGAACACATAATATAATAAGATTTATTCTTATCTAAATACTCTTTATAATGCAATAATAATTTATCATAAGGAATATTAGTACTTCCATCAATATGCTTTTCTTTATACGTTAAAGGATTTCTAATATCAATAAGTATACCCATATAAGTTTGATATTCACTTAATTTAATTGTTTTCATAATTACCACCTTACTATAAGATATGCTTATATTTAAATAGAATAGATTATATTTATCTATTCATAATCATAAAAATTAGACAAAAGTCAAAAAAATACTTGTCAAGTAAAAAAAAGTATGATAATATATTTTTGTTCTTGGGGAATTAGCTCAGCTGGCTAGAGCACCACGCTTGCACCGTGGGGGTCAAGGGTTCGAATCCCTTATTCTCCACCAAATTGAATTCAAAAGCCTTATTAAAGGCTTTTTTTATTTGTTTGTATTATTATAATATTCAAATTCTTGTAAGCTATTAGCTACTTCTTCTAAATCAGGAGCATCAATACATTCTAATACTTCATCTATTTCAAATAATATTTCACTTACACTACTAACATTATAATTTATTTGATACTTATCCAATATCTCTATTTGATATTTTGATAAATAAATATTATCATTTATTTTCACTAGCTTATTATTATTAATTATATTCTTTATACTATCTTCTAAATTCATAAGTTATCACCAGAAATAATATACTATAATTTAGTCAATTTGTAAAATACTAAGAAATATGTTATAATACGCATTTGAAGGGGATGAATTATATGAAAAAAAAGGAATTATTATATTTAAAGAAAAGCTTATTAATATATAGTATTTTAATATCTACTACTGCATGTAGTAACAAGAATAATAATCCTGAAATAATAAAACCAGAACCAGTAATAGAACAAAGTACAATTGAACCTACTAGTGAAGTTACTACTGAATTGGATTTAGTTATGCAAAAAGAACAAATAGAACAAGACATAGAAAATGATGCAATAGCAGAACTTAAAGATGATGTTGCTGATTATTTTACAAATACTATTGATTTTATCTATTATGGTAAACAAATAAATGGTATTACTTATGATGATTTAAGTGAAGAAGCTAAAAAAGAATTATTAGAAGATGTTAAAGAATTAGATGATTCTATTAAAGAATTTGATCCTGATTATAAAGAAAATGTAAGCAATAAATTAAATCAATATAAAACTGATGCAGGTAATAAGTTCAAAAATCTAATTGGTGATGAAAGATATGAAAAAATAGGTAATGCTAAAGATAATGCGTATGATTATTTAAAAAATGAAGCTGATGATGCTAAAGAATATGTAAAAACACATTCTAAATCTTGGTATGAAAATAACTTTAAAAATTAGTTATAAATTATGTAACTAATTTTTTTATTTAATGATATAATCATACTAGGTGATATTATATGAATCCAAGAAGGAAAAAGAAAAAATTAAAAGTAAAGAAATTAATTTTATTTATTATTAACATTATTATAGTAGTAATAATTATTCTGTTTTTAATAAAATTTTTATTAAAAAATGATAGCAAAGGTAATAATCCTAATAATGATAAAACAGTTGAGCGTTTAAAAGAAAGCGATAATTACAATTCTAAATACAAAAATGTTTATAAAGAAATCGAATACACTAATATAGATAACTTTGAAGAATATGTTAATTCATTACTAGATAAAGGTTATAGTACAGAAATCATTAATAAAATATTGAAAAAATATGATAGTACTAAAATTGAATACATCATTGATAATGAAAAGATGGAATTAGAAAATTACATTGATTTAAGAAACTTTGAACTAGAAAATTATAGCAGATATGTTGAATACAAAAATAAAAATAATATAGATTATCAAGATGCTGTTACTAGAGTAAATTTGAATTTAGACTATGAACAATATACTCATACTAAAGAAATAGAAAATCCAAGTGATATAGATATCCTTCTCAATAAATATAATTATTTACCAAAAGATTATGTACCAGATAATATAGTAGATATTAAAAGCACTACTATGGGTGCAAAAATGATTAAAGTTGCTGCTGATGCATTCGAAGAATTGGTTGCTGCTGCTAAAAGTGAAGGAGGATTTAGTTTACTTGCTACAACTGCTTATCGTAGTTATTCATTTCAAAATACTTTATATACTAATTATGTTAATAAGGATGGAGTTGTTAATGCTGATACCTACTCTGCTCGCCCTGGATTTAGTGAACATCAAACTGGTTATGCAGTAGATGTTAGAGATCCTAATGTTAGCGGTACTAGACTAAGTGACAGTGATTATGATTGGATAAAGAAAAACTGTTATAAGTTTGGTTTTATTCTAAGATATCCAAAAGGTAGCACTCCAATAACTGGTTATATAGAAGAATCTTGGCATTTAAGATATCTAGGAGTTGAGTTTGCTACTAAAGTAACAGAATCAGGATTAACCTATGATGAATACTATGATTTATATATAGCACATTAAAAGACATTATCAATTATGATAATGCCTTTTCTTTTATAGCTTTTTCATGTTCATTATTACAAAGTTCAGTATAATAATCTAATAATTCATTATTTAATACTTCTTCTAAATCATACAGGATTTCTTTTCTTAAAGATTCACTAGCAAGTAACCACACTTTTCCAAGATTCATATCTGTAGATTCACCAAATATTTTATCATATTCTTTACTTTTGTTAATAATATCCCATTTAATATCAGGATATTTTTCTTTTATTTTAATACTAACTTTATCTAAATTATCTTCTACCTCATAAATCAAATCTATTAAAGCATTTATTGTCCAACTATCAAAGAAATATTCAGCTTTTTTATCTTTGGTTAATATAGTTAATTCATTTATACAAGTAATAACTCTTTCTATAGCTAATAAACTTTTTTTATTCATTTTCTAATCCCTATGTTTATGTTTATCCTTTTTGTCTTTATCTTTATCTTTGTAATCTTTTTTATCTTTTTTAGGTAAAGCATCTTTACGAGATAGATTTAATCTACCACGATTATCATAGCCAGTAGCTTTAACTATAATTTCATCACCAACACTAACTATATCTTTTGGCTTATCAACTCTTTCATGGGCAAGTTGTGATACATGAACAAGTCCTTCACATCCAGGCCATAACTCTACAAATACGCCAAAGTCTTCTACTTTTACAACTTTACCTGTATAAATTTTATCTACTTCTACTTCTTTAACTACATCTTCTATCATTTTACGTGTTTTAGCAATAATATTAGCATCTGTATGATAAATAATTACTCTACCATCATCTTCTAAGTCAACTTTAACAGCATCTTTATCATTAACTGTTTTAACATTACTTGCTTCTAAGATAATTTTTGTAATCATTTCTCCACCACGACCAATTACATCTTTAATCTTTTCTGGATTAATCATAAATGTATCAATCTTAGGTGCATAAGGGCTTAACTCTTTTCTTGGCTTTTCAATTACATCAGTCATAACATCTAGAATCTCTAAACGAGCTTTTTTAGCTTGAGCTAAAGCTTCCTTTAATATAGCTTTAGTAACACCTTTTATTTTTATATCCATTTGTAAAGCACAAATACCTTTGGTTGTTCCTGCTACTTTAAAGTCCATATCTCCCATATGATCTTCTAAACCTTGAATATCAGTTAGTATAGTATATTTTTTCCCATTTTGAATTAATCCCATAGCAATACCTGCTACTGGTGCCTTAATAGGTACACCTGCTGCCATTAAACTTAAACATCCAGCACAAATTGTAGCTTGGCTACTACTACCATTACTTTCTAATATTTCACTAACTACTCTGATAGTATAAGGGAATTCTTCTTCACTAGGAATAACTTGAGCTAAGGCTCTTTCACCTAAAGCTCCATGACCAATTTCTCTTCTTCCAGGCGAACCATAACGACCAGTTTCTCCTACTGAAAATGCTGGAAAGTTATAATGTAACATAAATCTCTTAGCATCTTCTAAGCCTAAACCATCTAGTATTTGATGTTCACCAATAGCTCCTAAAGTAGTTGTTGCTAAACTTTGAGTTTCTCCTCTAGTAAATACAGCTGAACCATGAGTTCTTGGTAGGATATCAATCATAGCACTTAAATCTCTTATTTCATCCATTTTTCTACCATCTGGACGAATTTTTTTATCAGTAATTAATTTTCTAACTTCGTTACCTTCAATTAAATTAACAATCTTTTGTACTTGTTTAATTACTTCTTCTAATTCTTCGTCACTCGCATATCTTTCAGTAAATTCTGCTAAAGTTTCTTCCTTAACTTCATCAATTTTGGCATACTTCGCTAATTTATCTTTAATTTGGATTGCTTCTAACATTTTTTCAGTTGCAAATTCTTCTACTTCTTTTTTTAAATCAGGATCTAATTCAGCGAGAGGAAGTTCAACTTTTTCTTTACCTATTTCATCTATTATTTGTTGTTGGAATTCACATAACATTTTAATATGTTCGTGACCAAACATAATAGCATCTAACATTTCCTTTTCGCTTAACTCACTAGCACCAGCTTCAACCATACATATAGCATCTTTAGTACCTGCTACTGTTAAATTAAGCTCGCTTTCTTCCATTTGTTCTGCAGTTGGATTAATAATAAATTCTTTACCTATTTTACCTACTACTACACCACTAACTGGACCATCAAAAGGTATTTCACTTATTCCTAAACATAAAGAAGAACCAAATAACGCTGCCATAACTGGACTATTGTCTTGATCAACACTTAATACAGTATTAACTACTTGAATTTCATTACGTAAATTTTCATCAAACATTGGTCTTATTGGTCTATCAATAATTCTTGCAGCAAGTGTTGCTTCATCACTAGGACGACCTTCTCTTTTAATAAACCCACCAGGTATTTTACCTACAGAATATAATTTTTCTTGATATAGAACTTGTAATGGAAAGAAATCTTGAGTTACTTGATTTTTCCCCATTACACATACTGATAATATTACAGTATCGCCATATCTAACTAATACAGAACCATTTGCTTGTTTAGCAAGTTCTCCTGTTTCAACAACTAATTTTCTCCCTAAAAAATCTAATTCATAAACTTTTTTCATATATTACTCCTTTTTATTAATAAAAAAATAGACACTAAAAAGTACAGTGCCTATTTTCTTAAATTTAATTTTTTAATTACTTCACGATATTTAACAACATCATTATTTTTTAAGTAATTTAATAATTTTCTTCTTTTACCTACCATCATTAATAATCCACGTTTAGAATGAAAATCATGAATGTGTTCTTTTAAGTGATCAGTTAAGATATTAATTCTTTTTGTTAAAAGAGCTATTTGAACACTTGAAGATCCACTATCAGTTTCATTTTCACCGAATTCTTTAATGATCTCAGCAGTTGTCATCTTTGTAATATCCATTATATTTCCTCCTTATAAATATTAATCGGTTTAAACCTTGTAGTAATTTGGAGAAAGTTACAACAAAGTAAAAACTTCAATGTAGATTATATTATAATATCAGCTGAATGTCAAATAATTTCTAATTATAAATCAAATATACAGTATATAGAATATAAAGTATAAACATTATTATACCTTCTCTTCTTACTAAAGAATATTTGCTTCTCAATACAAAGAATACTAATATGTTAACAATTATTAAGAATATTAATGCCTTAAATACTGATAAACTCATAGTAAGAGGACTAATAGCAGCTGATGCTCCTAAAATAAATAATATATTAAATATATTAGATCCTATTACATTACCAATTGCTATATCATCTTCACCCTTTTTAGCTGCTACTACACTAGTAACTAATTCTGGTAAACTGGTACCAATAGCTATTACTGTTAACCCAATAAAATGCTCACTTAGCCCTAAATCTTGAGCTATTTTAGTAGCATTTTCAACAACTACATTTCCACCAAATATTACACCAATTAAACCAACTACAAAAAATAATATATATTTAATTTTAAATTTTTCTTTATTTTTAGTTAGTTTTTCTTTACTTAATCCTTCTTTTAGCAACATTATTAAATAAATAGCCAATAAAATTAAAAGAACAATTCCTCCTTTAAAACCAATATTAACTGATTTTGCTTTATTCATAAAAGGAACTATAACTAATGCACATAATACAAGTGAAGCTAATATTGAATATAAATAATCTTTATAAACTACTTTTCTAGATGTAGTAATCTCACCAAATATTGAACTTACGCCTAATACTAATAATAAATTACATATATTTGACCCTACTACATTACCAATAGCTATTTCATTACTGTTATGAAGTGCTGCTGAAATACTAACAGAAGCTTCTGGAGCACTTGTTCCAAAAGCTACTATAGTTAAACCAATAATTAAAGAAGGAACACCTAGTACTTTTGCAATACTAGAACTTCCATCTACAAAAAAGTCTGCACCTTTAATTAATAAAATGAAACCTACTACTAAGAGTATATATGCCATTATTCCACCTGTTTCTTATGTTCTTTTACTATTATAGATGTTGCTATAGGTCTTGTTCTATGTCTTAGGGCTCCATCTATAGGATTACTAATAAGTTCGCCATTTTCAACCATTACACTAGATGTACCACCATCTAAATTAGCTGCATTTACTGCTCCATAATTTTGCATTATTTCAGTTAAATTAACCATATCCGCACCCTTAGTACGAGTTGCATTACTATCAACAACTAACAATAATACAATACCATCAGCTCTTTGGCCTATAGCACTTCTAGCTGCATAACCCCAACCACCATTACCTTTAATGAAGGCAGGTTTACCATTAACAATTAAAAATGGTCCATGACTTACAGAATCTCTAACACCTAAAGCCTCTGCTTGTGCTGCAGTAGCTTGTCTTTTTAATACAAGTTTATTATCACTAGTAAATCCAATCATACCTCCAGTTCCACTCATACCATAAGTATTATTAGTTATTAATTTACCATTAGAATATGTAACACCAATTGGATTACCACCTGAACCATTATAGTTTGGATCAACAAATCCTCCACCATTAATGGCTACTACAGCATTATTCTCTTTTGCCATATCTACTACATATTGACCAGATTTATGAACATACTTAGATACAGCCACACTTACATCAGCTGGATCATAAACTATCGCCAAATAAGCATTACATCCATTTACTTCAAATTTAACCATTTTATATGTAGCATCTTTATCCCTTTGCAATACTGTTTTTTCATATTCATTTGCATATGTAACTTCCTCTTCTTTATTAATTAAATCCAAATTAGTATCTTCCTCAGATTCAATAATATAGTTATTACTCATTACTTTATTTATTTCTTCATCACTATAGAACCATTGACATAAATACTTATGTGTCATTGTTTGCATCGCAGTTGTAATAAGCCAATTACGGAACGCTTCATATGGAGAGTATAATAATATTAAAAATGTTGTACATCCTGAAATATAAACTATCAAAAAGATTGTTAATAATACTTTTTTTATTTTACTTTGAATGTATTTCATTTTATGATGTTTAAACTCTTTAATATACTTATATATTCCATATAATAAACATATTAAAAACATAATAAGTAAGATAGTTACAATTATTGCTAATGGTTTAGTAACCAATCTATTGCTATGTCTTGAAATAACAAATAATACAAATAAAAATGGAATTGTTATTAATGATAATATAATTATTTTTTTAGATTTTAATATCTCATTTTCTTTTACTCTTAACTTATTTTCTAATTTTTCTTTTTTCTTTTCCAACTTAGTCTTTTTATTCTTTTTCACAATACTTCACCTACCACTCTAGCCATTATATACTTTATTATTACAAATGTCCATCATTTCTTGATAATATAACTGATGTAATTCATATATTTTTTGATGTATTTCTTTAATAACATTACCATTATTTCCCTCTTTAGTAAGAACGGCAATTACATATGGATTAAAATCATATACAATGCCTACATCATGATAATACTCATTATATGCCCCGTATTTATGAGCCACATTATTTACAGCACTTAAATATAGATTATTTTGATAATAATTTTTCATATAATCAATTAGTAATTTACCATTTTCTTTTTCACTTAACTCATAAGCTTTTTTTAAATAAATGATCATATCACTAGCAGATTGACTACCAAATTCATCTGAGCTATTCAATATATTAATTGCTCCTAAACTATGACCATATTCTTTTAGATTATTTTTACCAATATAATCTATTAACATTATATGTGCAGTATTATCACTTAATGTTATAGAATATTCCATTAATTTTTTTAAACTTATCAAAGAATTGATTTTTTCATCATTCATATTAACACTACCAGCTCGACGATAATTGTTAGTATATTTTATTGTATCGTTTAAATCTATATCCTTATCTATTAAATATAAAGCATCAACTAGTTTAATTAGACTTGCCCCATATAAAGGCTCATCTTCCCTATATCCATAACTAAATCCAGTTTTTAAATCTTCATATTTAACATACACATTATATTTTTTTATATATTCATTAATCTCATTTATTTTATTATTAATATTATCACTTAAATTATTACTAAATTCATTAATACAATAATTATAATCATATATTTTATTATCTGACATAATTGGTTCTGCCT
Source organism: Bacilli bacterium (assembly GCA_017484065.1). Lineage (GTDB taxonomy): Bacteria > Bacillota_I > Bacilli_A > RF39 > UBA660 > RGIG4822. The sequence goes on along the minus strand of JAFUTX010000031.1, from coordinate 69,424 downwards.
CTACTACTTTATTATAATTAAAAGCAACACTTTCTTTAATGAGAATGATTACTTGCATACCTAACAAAACTATAACTATTAATAATACCAATAAGACATAAACAGATGGATGACTTTTTTTCTTATTATCTATTGAAACATTTTCTATCTTTTTCTCTATTTTAATTTCTGGATTTTTAATACTCTCTGAATTACTTTTCTTTTGTTGATTACTTTTTCTTGCTTTCGACACATTACTATTTTTAACTGTTTTTTTAGGATTAGTATTCCTTTTTTTAGTACTATTTACCTTAGTACTTTGTTTCTTCTTATTACTAGGAGATTTACTAACATTTCTTTTTTTTGTTGTTGCCATCACATCACATCCTGACTATACAATTATATCAAGAAATAAATCAAAATAAAAGATTAAAAAAATAGATAATCAAATTAATTATCTACTTAAATATTCGCAATATATCCTGTCCAGTTATAAAAATCATTAAAATCATTAGTAGAATAAATCCAATAGTATGAATAGTGTTTTCTATCTTACTATTAATTGGACTACCTTTAATCTTTTCAATTAACATAAATAAGGCTCTACCACCATCAAAAGCTGGGAATGGTAAAATGTTAATAAAACCAACATTAACACTTAATAATGCAATTAAATAAATGATATTTTCAATTCCACTCTTTTTAGTTTCGCCAACTATTTGATATATACCAACAGGACCTGATAATGATTTAACTGAAAGTTTACCTGTAACTAAACCACTAATAGTTAACCACATTGTTTCAATTAAACTCCAAAACTTTTTAAATGCAAATTTAATACTTGCTATTATTCCTTTTTCTTTAGTAGATTCTACTTGAAAACCAAAAGTTTTAGTTTCATTACCATCTTTATCTTTCTTTATATGTGGTGTAATATTATATGTTTTTTTATCACCATTTGTTTTTTCTACAACAAATTCATAATTATTATTCTTACTCTTCATATATAAAAGAATTTGAGCTTTATCAAAGTTACTAACACTATGATTATTTATTTCTAAAATTCTATCTCCTGCTACTATCCCCGCTTCACTAAATGCTGAATCTGCAACTACATCACTAATAACCATTGATTGTTTAGGTGCTCCCCAAATAAGAGCAATTATAAATAGTAAGCCAATAGCAAGTATAAAGTTGTTAACAACTCCTGCTACAACAATAATAATTCTTTGATACCAAGGCTTATTACACATAAATTTTTCTTTTTTAACCTTTTTATCATCTTCATAAACTTCTCCAGCCATTTGCACAAATCCACCAATAGGTAAAGCACGAATATTATAATCTATTCCATCTTTTCCTTTTTTAGAATAAACTACTGGCCCCATACCTAAAGAGAATTCATAAATATACACACCAAATTTCTTGGCCCAAATAAAATGGCCAAATTCATGAATCAAAATAATAATACCTAATATTAGAATTAATAATAAAATATTAACAATTATGTCCAATTTATTTTCCTCCTATATTAAAGAATATATAATTAAATAAGATAATACAATAAATGATATGCTATCTAATCTATCTAAAATACCACCATGTCCAGGCATAATATTTGAAAAGTCTTTAATTTTATTTTCTCTTTTAATCTTACTAAATAATAAATCCCCTAGTTGGCCTATTATTGATAAAACAACTGTTATAACTAGTAATTTAAAACTAATTGATGATATAGCTATACTATAGTAACTTATGGCAATAAAACTACCAAGTAAGGAACCCCCTATACTACCTTCCCAAGTTTTCCCTGGACTAATTCTAGGCACTATTTTATTTCTACCAATTAATGATCCAACTATATAAGCAAATGTATCTGTCATAGTTGCAATTAGTATTAAATATATAAATAATTTAATATCTATTATTCTAACTAATATTAAGCCATTAAAGAATAATCCTAAAAAAATAACAGAGCCGATTAAAAAGAATGCATCTTTTGTTGTATATTTTTCATTTTTATAAAACAATGTTGGAATTAGTAAGGATAACATGGTTATTGCAAGTCCTCGATAAGTTAAACCATACATTAATGAATATCCATCAAATTCCGAATAAACTAGTAATAGCATACAAACTATACTTAATATTTTAACTATGTTAGGTATTTCTTTATGACTAACTTTTAAATCAAATACTTCTTTTAAACATAATACACTTAAAATACCTACTCCAATAATATATGGCTTACCACCAAAATATACTAATGGAACAACAATAAGTAATGCTATTATTGCACTTATAACTCTTTTCTTCATATTTACCACCAAACTATCTTTATATTTAATCAAAAAATGACCAATAAACAAACATTTATTAGTCTATATATTTTCAGGAATATTATCGACAAAATCTATTTGTTCTTCTATAGCTGTTTTAAACCTTTTTTTAAACGATACTACTCTTCTTTTAAGGATTACTGCTTCTTGTTCTACTTTATCTGCTTTAATAAGAGCATCATTTAAGATACGAGAAGCTTGTCTCTTACTATCATCAACAATGCTTTTAGCTTCTTCTCTAGCCGCTTTTTTAATCTCTGCCGCACTATTTTCTGCTAATGTAACAGCTCGAGATAATGAATCTTCAATATTTTTATATTGTTGTAAAGAAGCTTTAAGATTATTTATTTCTGTATCACGTTCTTTCAATTTGTTTAACATACTTTCATATTCTTTAGTTACTTCTTTAACAAATTCATTAACTTCTTCTTTAGCATATCCTTTTCTACTTGTATTAAAACTTTTCATCATCTCACCTCGAGACTAATTATCTTACCATTCTATATCTTCTTCATTTGTTTTTGCTTTTTCATTTTCATCAGATATTTTACCTTGAACATTTACATTTTTAGGTGTACAAAGATAAATTCCAACACCTATTTTTTGCATAGTTCCACCAATAGCATAAATACATCCGCTTAAAAAGTCAATAATTCTTTTAGCTTGAGCAGAAGTAACTCTTTTTAAGTTAACTACTACACTATTACGATTTTTTAAATGATCTGCTATTTGTTGAGACTCAGAATATGCTCTAGGTTCTAGTAAAATCATTTTATTGCCTACTTTGCTAGCATCTTCTAATGGGTTATCACTTATATTATAGAATTCATCTTCAGCACCCATCTCTTCATCTTCATCAGTAAACATCTTTTTAAATTTATTAAATGCCATGATTAAATCCTCCTTTAGTATTCATTATTCTACTAAATAAGTTTATCAAATAATAGCTAACTTTGCAATGAGTTTTAATTCAAATTATAAAAAATTGTCAAATAGTAGTATTTTTGTTAACTTTCTACAGTAATATTATATTCTTTCTTTTTATCTTCTACCCATTTAGGTAAATTCTTTTTTAATATATAGAATCCATTATTATAGTATTTAAATTTGTCTCCAGTATGATAATCAATGTCTAAAGTAGTTAATAAATAATGTTTTTCTTTTTTATCTTCTTCTATTACCTTACAATATATTTCATCATTTTTTTTAAATAAAGTATTTATATCTTTAATATATTTAGTTCCAATTCTTGATATATGAAGTAATCCAGTATAACCATTATCAAATTCTAAGAATACCCCATAGTTTTGAATTCCAACAACCCTTCCTTTAATAATCATTTTAATCACCTAATAAGGTAATTATACCATAAATTATCATCAATTACAAAGTCACTTGATTTTTAAGCATCATCTAAAAAAAGAGTTCCACTATCGGAACTTTTTTAATTTAATGTTTCTTGTAAATTACTAATTATTTTCTTTTCTATTCTTGATATATACGACTGACTAATATTTAACATTTCTGCTACTTCTTTTTGTGTATATTCATCTCCGTTATTTAAACCATATCTAAGTATCATAATTTGTTTATCTCTTTTATTTAATTTACTTATTTGTTCTTTTAATCTTTCTTTATCCATATTATTTTCAAATTCTTTAGGGACAATATCATCTTCTGTACCAAGTACGTCTTCTAATCTTAATTCATTACCTTCACTATCATAATTTAGGCTATCTTCTAAACTAACTTCCATTTTTCTTTTTTTATTTTTTCTTAAAAACATTAATATTTCATTGGAAATACAACGAGAAGCATAAGTGGCAAGTTTAATATTCTTATCTATTTTATAAGTATTAATTCCTTTAATAAGTCCTATTGAACCAATACTAACTAAATCCTCTATAGATTCTCCCGTACCTTCATATTTTTTGGCTAAGAATACAACTAATCTTAAATTATGTTCAATTAATTTATTAGTAGCATCTTTATCTCCTTCTTTACTTAATACTAAATAATGCATTTCTTCTTCTTTGGATAAAGGTGGTGGTAATTTATCTGTACTACCAACATAAAAACATTTACTGCATTTTCTTTTTAACCATATTATAAATTTTTTAAGCATTAATATCCTCCATTATCTTATAATTTAAAATACATTTTACTCCATCAATATTAAATTTAACTTCACTAATACCTATTAAGTAATTAGTGAATTTATGATTATTTATTTCAATATACTTTGGTTTAATACACTTAAGTAAACTATGATTATTTAAGCTATTATATGGTACATAGATAGGACTTCTTACTCTTACTAAACCATCTAATACTTCTTTTTCTACTAAAATAATTCCTTCGTTAGTAATTGGATCTACTAGTTTATTACCAGTATCTAAAAATGCGGTTAGACACACTTCTTTATTATTATTAAATACTATTTTTATATTGTAATAAAAACTATAATCAGTAGTTATTTTCTTTTGTGTCTTAATATATCCATATAATACGATTGGTATAAATATTAATAAGATATAGTAACTTATCCCTTCGCTATCAAGAAATGTTAACGTACCTCCCAAAATAAAACTAGTCATAAATAAATATACATAGTTATTTAAAGTAAATTTAATATCTTCATATTTAAATGCTACTATTACCATAATAAAACTTATTAACATTTTATATATAAATAAAATAAAAGTATTCATATGAATAAATAAATGAATAATAGATAGTTCTCCGACTAAGCTAGCTAGTATTATTCTTTTAATACTAGTTTGTCTTTTTAATATAGATGCAACTGTAAAAAGTAACATACTATCTATTACAAAATTAAGTATTATAACTATATCAAGATATACTTTCATAATAATTCCATATTTTTGCTCCTTTCTATTATCAGAATATCACATAAGATTTGAATAAATTGTCGAACTGATGTAAAGAAATAAAAAATTATTAATTCTTATTACTAATCAATAAATTGCTATCATTTTCTAATAATTCTAATTTCTTAATATTATTATTTTCTTTAACATATACTCTTTAATATGCTCCTTATCTTCTATACTACTAGCCTTTATAATAATAGGATTAGGAATTAAATCATTTAAAGTAATTTCTTCTTTATTAATTAGTTTTAATTTAGTTTCATCATCTAATCTTTCATACTCTTTTGACTTAATTTTATTTCTTAATTTATTCCTAGTTAAATGTAATTGTTTACATTGTTCTATATAATATAATATTGCATTACTATTTTTTAAAGGTAAAAGTTCTACGTAATGAGACCAGTTCAAAATGGTCGCCGCTTGCGACCATTTTTGATTTTCAAAAGTAAGATAGAATTGACGATATCTTCTTAATGTCCGCTCGTGGTATTTTTTATGGACTTCAGCAACTAATTTTTCAGCATATTTTCCTATAATATTTTCCCCATAATTTTTACCGGCTTCTGCTAGTATTTTACCTACCTCATAATTAGTTTGAACTGTATGTCTTTCTTTAGACATATCTTTTATAGCACTATAAGCTATATCTTCAATTAATTTTTCTTTAATTTTATTATAATAATTATCTTTTAAGTTTTTCGTTTTCTTCATTGTGTTATCCTCTTTTCTATAGTTTAGTAAATCAACTATTTCCCTTTTCTAATTAGACTATAACATAACTGCTTTCAAAAATTTGTCGAATAGTGTCGAACAGATAAAAAATCAAACTAATTCATATTCACGAGCTTTTATTCTTTCATCACTACAATATTCCATAATAAACTCATTATTTTTTCTAACTAAAATAATCCCAATAGTTGCATTTTGATTTATAGTCTTTACATTATCATCAATATAATTCATATATACATGAATCTGTCCTATATGTTCTTTCTTTAATTCTGATACCTTTAACTCGACAACTACAAACGAATTACATTTATAATTGTACAGTAACAAATCAATGTAATTAAAATGATCACCTATCTTTATTTTGTACTCATTTTTAATAAAAGTATAGCCATTACCAAGATTTTCTAAAAATGATGGAATATCTTCCATAATTATTTGTTGAAGGACTTTTTCTTTTAGATTATCTTCATTAACATTAGCCGTATTTTTAATAATAATAGGATTTGGTATTAAATCAGTAATTGCAGTATCTTCTTTATTAATTAATTATAATTTAGCTTCTTCATCTAATCTTTCATATTCTTTAGATTTAATTAATTCTTCCAGTTGTCTTTTTGAAAGACTTCTTTTTTCCACTTGTTCAGCATAATAATTTACTTTATTGTTATCATCAAAGCAAAATAACAGTCTAATATGACTGATTGACAATTTGGTCCCCACTGGGGACCATTTTTGTTTTCCAAAAAATAAATATAGCTGACGCATACTTCTCAATGTTCGTTCGTTGTATTTTTTTCCAAGTTCATTTTTTAATTTGTTAGAATATTCTTTAATGATACCATCACCATAATGTTTACCAGCTTCTGCTAATATTTTGCCAACATCATAATAAGTTGCTACTCTATGTCTTTCTTTAGACATATCTTTTACAGCACTATAAGCTATATCTTCAATTAATTTTTCTTTAATTTCATTATAATAATCATCTTTTAAATCTTTAGTTTTATTCATTGTGTTATCCTCTTTTCTATATTTTAGTAAATCAACTAATTTTCCCCCCCCTTAAAAGCACTATAACATATAAGACTTAAATAATTTGTCTCCACGGAAGTTGTGCAACGACGCGTTGCACAACTTCATTATCTTTATATTCTAAATAAAATTTTTTCATATATTTGAGATTTCTAACCGAGAAGCCTTCAATATTTGGGAATTCTAGTTTTATTTCACGTGATACATCATCTATAAATTTATTGCCATATTTAAAATTATCATTTAATATTTTTCCTATTCTAAAATAAAGATTAATTAAATTTTTATTTGCTTCTATTGCAACTTTAATTTGAGTTGTTTTAATTTCATTTTTAATATTATTAACTATATTTTTAAAATCTTGTGTTGCATTTTTATCTAATTTTTTTACTTTATTCATTGTGTTATCCTCTTTTCTATAGTTTAGTAAATCAACTATTTCCCTTTTCTAATCAGACTATAACACAATTACTTTCAAAAATTTGTCGAATGGTGTCGAAGGCATAAAAAAATTACTAATTTCTTAGTAATTTTCATTGAATTTTTTATAAGCTTAAGCGATATGGGTTATCTGAAGAACCTATACCACCAATTATTTTGACTTGTGATTTTAGGTATGCTACAGGGCGCAAGCCAAAACCGATATGCGTGTTATCGTGGGAAACATTGCCACTAATGCTCACATCTGCCACATTGATTGTATAATCAACACGCAGAGTCATTGTCCATTGCCAGAATGCACTGCTAAATAACCAGTTGTTATTTCTGCAATTTGCATTTGCTGCCTGACTCCATGTACTAAGGACTATATTTCTACAGCTACTACCTGATACAGAACCACTGCTTGCATAGCCATAATCACTTGGATACATTAAGCCTAAATTTCCTGCCCACGTTAACTCGTTATTAATTCCTTGATTTGTTCTTTCAGCTGTATAATACTGTTTAGTATTCATTGTTACTCCATCATAAGTACCACCATTATCCCAAGTATATCCGCCTAAATAATATGTAGCAGTTTCCATCATATTTTGATAAACTTTCTTAAGTCCACTATTCCTAAAATCGACAGCTTCAGTTTTATAATCTTGCCATGTAAAAGATGTTTGATTGCCGGTTTTTAAATACATGTAACCATTATATGGAGCATGAGGCCTTCGATTCCAATACAAATCATTTAGTATTTCATTAGCCGTACTATTTGGCCAATTATTATTGTATCTTTTACTTGAACATGTCCATTTATCAGTTTGAGCGTCATAATTCATATTTTCTTCTAAACAATCTTCATAATACGGAAAATTTCCCAAACTTTCATCTCTTATTAACTTAAGTCTTGTCTCTCCTTCACTAGGTGCATTCTCTCCACCTTTTACATGGTTCATTACACCAATAATTCTCCATAACTCATTATTAAACCAAACATAGTTATCTGGATTGGCTCCAACATATCTTAAGTTATTATCTACTATTTCTACTCCTGTATCTGGATCAGTATAACTTGCTCCATCATATACAAGTTCATCTGTTGTAGGTTTTACTACATTTGTTAAATAGTTAGCTGCTGTATCATAGATTATATCTTCTGTTGGAGTTGTAGCATTTATAGTTATCTTACCTCTCCATTGTGCATACTTCTCACTAGTAGGAGTATCTTTATCTAACCATACTCTTAAAGTATGAATTACACTATTAGTAGATGTATTACTACTTTTATCTAATAATCCTTCTTTTATTATTCTAGCATCTCTAGCTTCATTATCACTTAGTAGTGTAGTTGTACTTTCATAATTACCTAATGTTTCAATAAACTCATTATCTATAGTAGCATCTAAATAATCTATATTTAAATACTTAGTATCATTACTTATATTTAATGTTTCTAAATTAACTTGATATCTTACTATACTATTACAATTATTTGTTATTTTAAAAGTGTATCCTTCTAAAGCTAAACCTGCTTCATCTGTTATAGGTAAAACTTCATTTAATTCTATATTATTTTCACTAATACTTTCATAAGTTATATCTAAACAAGATAACGCTGCACTATTATTACCATCTTGATGTGCTGTAGTTGTCCATAAAGCATATGAAGCACCTAGAATAACTACTACTAGAAGAAGAACTATAACTATTACTAATACTTTCTTATTTTTCATTATACTCCCTCCTCTATAGTTAATCTATATGGATTTGTTCTTGACCCATCTCCACTAGCCATTTCTACATTTTTCTTTAGGTATAAAACAGGATGAATACTAAAACTGGCTATTGTTCCATAATCACTATTACGGATGTAGCCACCGCTTTGATGAGCATAACTTACATTTGAATCAGCACGCGGAGTTATTGTCCATTCCCAAAACACACTATTATATAACCAATCATTATTTTTACATTTATTATTAAAACTTTCAGCCCAAGAATACAATGAGATATTTTTACAATCATCAGATAATATATATTTTGAAGCATAACTATAATCACTTGGATACATTAAACCCAAATTACCTATCCACGTTAGTTCGTTATTATTTCCCTGATTTATTCGTTCTGCTTCATACCATTTTGAAGTATTCATATTTAAGTCATAATAATTATTTTCGCTTTGTTTTGTGTAGCCACCCAAATAATATACAGCATTTCCGATTAATGATTTATCACTGGTTCTTAAACCATCCTTTTTAAATTCAATTTTTTCTGTTAAATAATCTTGCCATGTTCCATTTTTAAAAACCCATCCATGATATGATTCATGATTTTTTCTATTCCAGTACAAATCATTTAATAAACTATTTATTGTACTATTTGGCCAGTTATTATTATATCTTTTAGAAGAACAAGTATAAGTTCCATCACCATTATCTGTCCAATATTCATCTGCACAACTATCAATGTATGGAAACTCTCCCAAACTTTCTGCTCTAATCAACTTAATTCTTGTTTCACCACTACCATCATCTGTAGATGAACCTTTAACATTGTTCATCACTCCTATTATTCGCCATGGTTCATTATTAAACCAGACATAATTATTAGGATTAGCTCCCATATATCTTAGGTTATTATCTACTACTAATTCATTAGTATCTGGATCAGTATAACTTGCTCCATCATAATACATTTCATTTGTATTAGTCTTAGCTAATTCAGTTAAATATTCTACTGCATTATATGAATTAGTTAGTGTTCCATATATAGTAATTTGACTATTATATGTCTTATTTTGTTCACTATTAGGAGTTGACTCATCCATCCACATCTTTAATGTATATTCTACTGATTTATTTGGCCTTAATACATCTCTTAGTATTACTCTTGTATCATAAGCAGTACCGCTAGCTAATACACTATTAGTTGTATCAAAATTATTTAATGTATTAAAAGCATATGTTTCATTACTACTCTTTTCTATTAATGCTACCTTTACATAATTTAAATTAGTTCTATTTTCTTCTGCTACATTTGATAAACTTTCTAAATTAACATCATATGAGACATTTTTAGTACAATTATTAGTTATCTTAAAACTATAACCAGCCTTTTGCATACCAAACTTATCTAATACTGGTACTGTATCTGTTAATGTTATATTACTACTTTTATCTTCAAATACTATATCTATACAATCATCTGTAGTTAACTCATTATTATCACTTTGGCTATCACTAGTCGTCCATAAAGCATAACTTACTCCTAGTGCTACTAATAAGCACAACACAAGTATTAAAGATATTATCTTCTTTTTATTTGTCATATACTCCTCCTACTTCTATTTTTATCTATGCTAAAATCATTATAACATAAGTCGCTCGTATTTGGTTATATATTTTAATAATTTTTAAGATATACATAGGAAAATTTAGATGGTGTATGCTTATGTACAATAGATTATTTTATTTAAGAGATTATAATGGTTTAAGTCAAAGATACATTGCTAATATGTTAGGAGTAACACAGCCGGCTTATTCTGCATGGGAAAATGGAATCAAGATTATTCCTCTTACCCATTTAAATACTTTATGTAACTATTATAATGTCGATATGGATTATATGTTAAAATTAAGTGATAGTACACGTAACTTAAAAGTAAAAGATAATATTAATAAAAAAGAGATAGGATTAAGATTAAAAAAAATCAGAGAGCACTTTAATCTTTCCTTAAGAAGTTTAGCTAAAGAACTAAATACTACTTCATCTACTATATCCGCTTATGAAACTGGTAAGACTTGTATACTTACTGCTTTTGCATATCAAATATGTAAAAAATATAATGTATCTATGGATTATGTTTGTTGTCGTGTGGATGATATGTTTACAATTAAGAAACGTGTTACTATCAAAAATTGATATTTATATTATGGAATATAAACTAATAAATATACATGTTTACTAAATATCAACTTTCTGTATCAATATAATATATATTTTATTTAAAGTCAACTAGATTGTTTTAAAAAAGCTATAATTTATTCAATTATAGCTTTAATTCTTCTTACACCTGCGGAAGAAGCTTCTTCCTTTTTTATTTTAAATGTACCTATTTCTTTAGTGTTAGTAACATGTGGTCCACCACATATTTCTAAAGATACATCCCCAATTTTATAAACAGTTACAGTATCAGGATATTTTTCTATAAACATACATTCTGCTCCACTATCAATCGCTTCTTGTTTACTCATAGTTAAACAACTAACTTCTAACCCTTCATTAATCCACTTATTTACTAAATCTTCAGTAGCTTTTTTCTCTTCATCAGTCATCTTACGATCAAATGAAAAATCAAAGCGCATTCTCTCTGGAGTTATGTTACTTCCTTTTTGATGAACATCTTTATTTAATATTACTTTTAAAGCAGCATTAAGTAAATGAGTAGCAGTATGATATTTAGTTTCTATTTCACCATGTCCTGATAAACCTCCAGCAAATTTCTTATCTGCTCCCATTTTAGATTTTTCTTGATGTTCCTTAAACTTTTCTTTAAATCCATCAACATCTACTTTTAAACTTTTTTCACTAGCCAGTTCACAAGTAAGTTCTATTGGAAATCCAAAAGTATCATATAATCTAAAAGCATTATCTTTATTAATAGTATCTCCATCCATAGCATTAACTACTTTTTCAAATTCTTTTAATCCTTTTTCTAATGTACGATTAAATTTTATTTTTTCTTGTTCCAAGACAGTTAATATCTTATCTTTATTAGCTTCTAATTCTTGATAATATTTACTATATTCATCTATAACGATTAAAGCAAGTTCTTTATCCCAATCACTTTCAATATTGATATTCAACTTTTTAGCATAACGAATAGTTCTTCTAATTAATCTTCTTAAAATATACCCTTGATCAGTATTAGATGGAGTAACATTAGCATTATCTCCACTAATCATTACAATAGCTCTAATATGATCAGCTATAATTCTAATAGCTTTTTTATTTTCATCATCACTATAACTTAAACCAGTTATTTCTTCAATTTTTTTAATAATTGGTCGCCATATACTTGATTCGTAATTATCATTAACTCCTTCTAATACCGCTACTATACGTTCTAAGCCCATACCAGTATCAACATTCTTTTTAGGCAACTCAGTAATATTGCCTTCTTCATCTTTGAAATAGCCCATAAATACATTATTCCATATCTCTACCCAAGTATCATCTTCTGGATCAAAAACTTGTGGAATCTCTTTATCACTACGCCAATAAAAGATTTCGGTATCACTACCACATGGCCCACTATTACCCGCTATCCAAAAATTATCTGATAAATAAACAATTCTTTCTTCACTTATTCCTAAACTCTTCCAAATACCAACAGATTCCTCATCTCTTGGAATAAATTGATCACCAGCAAATACAGTTACAGCTAATCTTTCTAATGGGATATTTAATTCTTTAGTTAAGAATTCAAAACTCATCTTAATTGATTCTTCTTTGTAATAATCTCCTAAACTCCAATTACCTAACATTTCAAAAAAAGTATGATGAGTTGTATCTCCTACTTCATCTAAATCATTAGTTCTAACACATTTTTGATAATCAACTAATCTTTTACCTAATGGATGTTCTTTACCAGTCAAATATGGAACTAATGGTTGCATTCCAGCAGTATTAAATAAACTAGTTGGGTCATTTTCCGGTATTATAGGTGCTGAAGGTATATGTTTATGACCTTTACTCTCAAAAAAACTAATATATTTATCTTTAATGTTCATTTTCTAACTCCCCTAAAATTTCATGTATCTTTTCTCTAGCAGTTTTTAAATCTTCATTAATTACTGTATAATCATAATCACTATAATTCTCTAAAGCTAATTCAGTATAATGAGTTTGTTCTTCCATAGTTAGAGTATTGTTACCATATTGATTAACTACATTAATAGTTACAACATCATCATAACTATTTCTAAATTCTTCTATCTCTTCTGGTAAACGGACATCACTAATTATAATTACTTCGTTATCTCTACGATATAATTCAATATCTTCTTTAATACGATTAATTAAAAATAATGGATTATTCATATCTTTACGAATAAGCATACCTAAATCTTGTAAATATTTTCTAGGTTTAGTTGCTTCGTTCCCGTCCCAATCAGTTAATTCTCTAGCATACATTTTTAAATATTTACCCATTTCAGTAGCAACACAATTAACTCTTCTTGTTACGTAATATTCTCTTATAAAATTAGCCATTGAAGTTTTACCACAATTCGCTTTTCCTGCTAACAAGATTAATTTCATATCATTCACCTTAACTTTCTTTTAATTCATTTTCACCAAAGAAATTATATTTCATTGCTATAAATTCATATATAACTTTTAATAATGCAATAGTTGGTGTTGCTAAAATCATACCTACAATACCAAAGAAATGGTTAAAAATCAACAAACCTATAATAATAGTTACTGGATTTAATTTCATAGTTTTGCTCATAATAACTGGTTGCAATACAAAGTTTTCTAATAATTGTACTATTATTACTATTGCAAGTACCGCTATACCAGTTGGAGTACTTGTACTAAATCCTACCACAACAGCTGCTGCTCCTCCTATATAAGGTCCAATATATGGAATTAGATCTGTTAATCCACAGAATAAGGCAAAAATTAATGCTCCTTGTAATCCTACTACAGCAAATCCTAAGAAATCTCCAATAAATACCGCAAATGCTACTAATAAAGTACCATTGATACTTTTTCTAACTTCACTACCAATATTTCCAATTAAAGTAGAAGCTTCATGTCTATATTTTATTGGAATATACTTAACAAATTGTTTCTTTATAGCTTCGAAATCCAATAGCATATATAAACCTACAACAAGACCAAATACTAGTGTACCCAAGCCAGATATTAATCCTAAAATAATATCTAATATTTTTGCTGGTAATGTACCAGTGAAATTAGTAGTAAATGTACCTAAAGTATTAAGAATGTTATCCTTTATACTACTTATATCAATATTAGGTGATTCCATTTTCGTTAAAGTTTTATCTAATATATCTTCTAAATTTTTAATAATATTAGGTATTGATTTAATTAATTCATTTATTTGATCATACATAGTTGGTATAAATAGTTTAAAGAATATTATTAAAAATACAATTAGTATTAAATAAACTATCATTGTACCAGCAAATCTTGGCAAACCTTTCCTTTCCATTTTTTCTACTGCTGGATTAAAGAGCCAAGCTATTGCAAATCCAATAAATAATGGAGACATAACTTTTAATAAGGATAATATAAAACCAAGTATCCCCCATTTTTGTGCTATTAGTGTAATAATGAATATTCCTGCTACTATCATTACAATATAAAGGAGCTTTAATATTCTTTTTAAAAGCCCTACTGTCTCATTAATTTCACCTTTGTTAATTTCATTTTTATCTTTATTTTTATTTACCATAAAGTATCCCACCTTTTATCTTGTCCTTTTTAGTATTACTGCATCTACTAAATCATTCTTATCTAACTCTTCAACTAATTCTGCTTTAGTTTTATTTTGTAACTCCTTATACATATTATAATTATACTTCATATCTTTTAAATCTAATATTTTATTTATTATATTTCTATATTGCTCTATTAAAGTAGTTAATCCTACTATTTCAAAAAACACATAATCATTTTGATCAATAACAAACTTAACTATTAATCTACTTAAACTTTTTCTATTATCATTATATTGATATACCTTACAATCACTTATATCATTACTTGCTAAATAAAATGATTCAACTATGCTCAATACTGCATCTAAATTAGGTTTAGTATAATTAAAATTTGCAAACATTATTGTATTCTCATTCTCTATTATGTTATTATTGTCTTTTTCTAATGCAACAAATTTACCCTTAATACTTTCATTATTAATATTAAATACTAATTTAAAACTATTAGGAGCTATTTTATCAAAGCCATCTGACCAAAATTCATTAATTGTATATTCCATTGCAAACCACCCTTATAAATGTAACTTTTTGGTTAATGTTTTTGTATCATTACCCATCATAACATTAATACTATTTTCATAATTATTAATAATATAACTATTAGCATTTAATTCAATCATATATAAATAATTCTTATTTAAATCATTGTATTCAACCTCTATAAGAAGTTTACTCTTATTATCATTATCGAACCTAGCAATATCAACTTTTTCAATATATTCAATACGTTCATTATCTTGATATAAATATTCAATTAAGTTCAAAATATCATCATTAGCATTATTATCAAATATAATACAATGCTTAGTACCCACTTCTTCTTTTTCATCATTCATTTTAGAAATGCTACAAGTAAACTCATCTTGATTAATATTAAATTTAATAAAAATATCTTCACAATCCATATCTTTTATAGTTTTTATATAAAAGCTTTTTAAATCATAATTGTTTGCTAATACTTCTTCTGATGTTTGTGATTTTTTTAATATTCTAAATAAACTATCCAACATAACAAAATCCCCTTTATTTAATTATATTGACATTAACTCTTTTTCTTTAACACCTAATTTTTCATCAACAATTTTATTATATTTGTTAATTAATTCTTGTACTTTATCTAATTCTCTTTTTTGTTCATCTTCAGTAATTTCTAATTTCTTAATATCATTATTTGCATCTTGTCTAATATTACGTAAAGCTATTTTAGCCTCTTCAGCTATAGCTTTAGCTTGTTTTACATAATCTCTTCTAGTTTCTTCAGTAAGTTGAGGAACTTTTAGAATAACAACCTCTCCATTGTTAGTAGGATTTATTCCTAAATTAGCTTCATTAATAGCTCTTTCAATTTCTTTTAATATACCTTTATCAAAAGGTTTAACCATTAATTCAGTAGCTTCTGGTACTGTAATGTTAGCAAGTTGTTTTAATGGTGTTGGTGTTCCATAATAACTTACCATAATTCCATTTAACATAGCTGGATTAGCTCTACCAGCTCTAATATTAACAAGTCTATTATCTAAACTTTCTATTGCTTTACCCATTTTACTTTCAATTTCTAAATTCATTTTTATCTCTCCTTTTAATGTTTTATTTCATCTAAGTAATTTTGTAATATTACTTTTAATGTTTTCTTTTTTAAATCTTTTTGATATTCACTCCAGTAATCACTTGGTTTAATATTACCTGTACGATAACTAGTTTCATCATCATATGCTAATATTTTATTATTAGCTACAACTAACAAACTTGGAGCATAAATTTCTTGAACTGATAAATCATTTGATAATAACTCATTTGATAAATTAGCTACTACCCTTTCATAATCAGCATTATTACTTCTTCGATCATTATAAATATCATAATAATAAACTTTATCTATTTTAAGTTCATTAGCAACATCATTTAAGATAGATGCATAATAATTAGTCCATTCATTACCACTAAAACCAAAAAGGATAATTCCTTGTTCTTTTTTCATAATAGTAGTAACACGAGACGCACTAATATACTCAAAGTGATTATCTTTACTAACTAAATTAAACTCATTACTAAACTTCTCATTATCATTAGCATCTTTGCTATAATCAATTGTTCCTAAATAGATAAATCCAATTAATAGTATAATAAATATAACTATCTTTCTCCCACGATATTTCTTTGTATCGTTTTCTACTTCTTCATTTTTTACTACTTTCATAAACATCACAAGATAATTATATCATTAAATAAAAAAAAAGACTATAAATAAATGGGTAAATATAAAAAATAAGAGATTACTCAACAAGTAATCTCTCATAAAAGAAAAAGTAGGACTCTACCTATCATAGTGTCCTTGCAAAAAGACATTTCTTTTTTACTCGCATAAACAATATATCATTGATATTCGTTTATGTCAACTACCTTTCAGTATATTTTTCCAATTATTTTTTCAAAATATTTATATACTGATATAAGTAGTTCATTATTATTATAGTATTTTTTATTTCTTTTTATTCTTATAAAAAAGAATTTATTTAAAGCGTTTTTAACACTTTTTCTAACACCTTCACTAATGACTATTTCATTAAATACAAATAATGTACAAGTTATTTGTCTAACTCTTGCATTACTCATTTTATTGTGTCTACTTTTTTTATTAATATTGCATTTTTCTAAAAAGCGAGTTATATCATAATTTAAACTAACATTATGATTTTTTTGATTTAAATCATTTAATATATTAGTATTATGTGCACAAGCATTTCTTAATTTAACTATATCTTTTAAATTATGAATATTATGTACTATTTTCTTTAAACTATATGTACGGGCATAATATTCATAAAATCTAACTAATTCTCCAAATGTTATAACTTCTAAGAATAACCATAGTGGTATATTTTCTAATTTTTTATCTCCGTCTATATCATAATTGTTAAATAGTTTCTTATAATAATCACTATCTACTTTTCTTATAATACTATGATGGATTTTTTTAGGAAACAATTCATCATTAAAATCTTTTTCTAAATAACTATTAACTAATGATAAACCATTATCATTACTATACTTACTTATATTATTTAATATTTCTAATTTTAAATGATGTTCTATTGCTGTCGTCATTTTAAATAATATGAGCCTTAATCTATAATCTACTATTGCCATATCTTTTAAGTAAGCAAAATCTAAATCAATATACATACCTTCGTATCTTCCAGCAGGAGATGGATATTTTTTAAAATTATTTAAATAAGATGTTAAATTATAATAACTATTATTTTTCTTTAAATATTTAACAGCATCTTCTTCACTAATATAATTAAATTTAATATTTTTTTCTTTTAAGTGATTTACTAACTCTTCTGAAGTTAATATTTTATATTCAACCATAATAACCCCCCCCCAATCAATACTATCATTTGTAAAACATTTAGCCAAGAAAAAGCAGTCGACAAAAAACGACAAAAAAAGAAGGTTATCTTTTCCTTCTTGTTATTTAATAAAATAGTACTCCACCAAGTATTATAGCTAATAATATATATAATATAATTATCATAAATGCATTGCAAGAGATACTATTATTACCTTTATTTTTACATGAACAGCTCATAGACACCTCCTTAAACTTTTATTAAAAGACTAAATGAAAGCCCCTACGATGATGATTAAAAGAATAAATAATACTAAAATTATAGCAGGGCCAAATCCGTAGCCATTGTTATTATTTCCACAATTATTCATAAATCTTTCCTCCTTTATTTGTCTTTTCACTTATATAATATGGTTTTTTTCAAATAGTGTGAGGGTTGTTATTGTTTTTAATTAAAGTTGTGATATAATAATTGTTGTTTAAAGGAGGATTAAACGTAAATGAAAAAGAAAATTGTATTATTAGGATTAAGTTGTATATTATTATGTGGTTGCGGTAAAGAAATACCAAAACTAAAAGATGGCAGCGAAGCAGTAGTATCATTTGAAAATGGAGATAAAATAAGTGTTGATACCTTATACGAAGAAATAAAAAACACTTATGGATTAAATACTCTAATGAATTTAATTGATAAACATGTATTAGAAAAAGAATTTAAGAGTGATGTTGAAAAAGCTAAAAAAGATGCTGAATCAACAATTAAAACTATGAAGGAAAGCTATGGAGATCAATTACAAACAATGATTCAACAATATACTGGAATGCCAAGTATTGAAGCTTACCAAGATTATTTATATTTAAATAATTTAAAACAAAAAGCTATTTTAGCATATGCTAAAACTACTATAACAGAAGATCAAATTAATAAATATTATGAAAATGATGTATATCCTGATATTTTAGTTAGTCATATCTTAATTACACCAGATGTTAAAGATGATGATAAAGATGAAGATAAGACTAAGAAAGAAGAAGCTGCTGAAGCTAAAATTAAAGAAGTTATTGAAAAGTTAAACACAGCTAAAAAAGAAGGAAAAGATATTAAAGAAACATTCACTTCTTTAGCTAAAGAATATTCACAAGATGACGCTACTAAAAAAGATGGTGGTAGCATGGATTATATCAACTATGATATTTTAGATGATAACTATAAAAATCTATTAGATGCTGCTTATAAATTAAAAGATGGTGAATACTCATCTGAAGTTATTAAAACTGAATTAGGTTACCATGTAATATTAAGAGAAAAAACTAAAGAAAAAGATAAATTAGAAGATATTAAAGATGATATTATTGAAGATTTAGCTAATAAAGCTATTACTGATGATAGTTCATTAAGCGTAACTGCCCTACAACATTATCGTAATAAACAAGGAATGGAAATAAATGATTCTGAATTAAATACTCAATATTCTAATTATATTTCTAACGTTAAATTACAATCACAAACTAGTAAATAATTACTAGTTTTTTTATGTTATAATAATGTTTAGGAAGTGATTATATGCTTATAAACTCTAATTATGACGATGAAACAAAGGAAACAATTAAATCATGGGCTACAGCAATTGGCTTACAACAAGTAGATGGTTTAACTCCTTCTAAATTTTTACAAATATTAGCCACAAAGAACATCAATGGAATTATTAGTAATGAAGAATTAGAAGCCATTCTTTCTAGGTTTTATAAAGTTCAAGATTTAAGTAATAAAGAATTAAGAAATAAAATGGAATGTGATATTGTCAGTAATAGAATTGTTGATTATTTAAACAGTGATACATCTTTTGAAATATCACCTAATATGTTAAAAGAAATTCATTACAATCTTTTTAAGGACGTCTACTCTTTTGCAGGTAATTATAGAAAATGTAATTTAGATAAAGAAGAAAATATATTAAATGGGAATACAGTAATGTATGCCGACTATAATAAAATAAGTGATTATTTAGATTATGACTTCAATATTGAATTAAATTATAATTATGATGAATTACCTATGGATAAAAGAATAAAAAGATTAGCTAGATTTATAAGTAATATTTGGCAAGCTCATCCATTTAGAGAAGGAAATACTAGAACCATAAGTGTCTTTTTAATTAAGTATTTAAAAAGTCGTGGCTACAACATAGATAATTCTGTATTCATGGAAAACTCTTTATATTTTAGAAATGCCTTAGCTATAGATAATCATCCAATAATGAGCTTACAATCATCTGATTACTTAATTAAATTTTTTGAAAACTTGGTATTAAATACTAATTATAAATTAGATATAATTGAACAAAACAATATTATAAGAAGATAACTTTACACAAAAAAATATCCTTCCGGATATTTTTATTTTGAAAACTTATTTAATTGTTCATTCAAGAATTCTTCATTAAAATAATCAATACCAATAGCATGTTTTACTTCATTTAATGTTTCATTTGCTAAACTATTAGCTTTAGCTGTACCTAATTTTAATATTTCAATTACCTCAGGTATTCTTTGTTCATAGTATTTTCTTTTTTCTCTTATAGGTTCTAATACCCCTTCAAGTACTTGGTTAAGAAATTGTTTTATTTTAACATCGCCTAAACCTCCACGACGATAATGATTCTTTAATTCATCTAAATTTTTATATTCTGGTAAATATTTAATAAAATCTTCATCTGTGCAGAAAGCATCCAAATATGTAAATACTGTATTCTCCTCAACATTTCCAGGGTCACTAATCTTTAAATGGTTTGGATCAGTATACATACTCATAACCTTACGCTTAACTTCCTCTTTAGTATCTGATAAATATATTCCATTGCCTAAAGATTTACTCATTTTAGCATTACCATCAGTTCCAGGCAAACGACAACACACTTTGTTATCTGGTATTTTAGCATTTGGCATTATTAAAACTTCATTATATGTATTATTAAAGCTTTTTACAATTTCTCTTGTTTGCTCTATCATTGGTAATTGGTCATCTCCAACTGGAACAACATTTGCTTTAAATGCAGTAATATCTGCCGCTTGACTTATTGGATAGTTAGCAAATCCAACAGGGACTCCAGTTGTATCATTATCATAACCACGCATTTTTATTTCAGATTTAACGGTAGGATTTCTTAATAACCTAGGTAAGGTTACTAAATTCATGTAATACATAGTCAATTCAGTTAATGCTTTTATTTCTGATTGAACAAAAAAGATTGTTTTTTCAGGGTCTAGGCCAACTGATAAATAATCTAACATAACTTCTATAATATTATCTCTAACTTTTTGTGGATTACCAGAATTATCTGTTAATGCTTGCATATCTGCAATCATAATTAACATTTCTTTGTAATTTCCTTCATTTTGTAGTTTTACTCTTTCTCTTAATGAGCCAACAAAGTGTCCTATATGCAATTTTCCAGTTGGTCTATCTCCAGTTAAAATTATATTTTCTTTCATAAGAATACCTCATTTCATATTAGTTATTATAACACTTTTATTAACTAAAATATATATTATTCGTTTATAACTTTGTTTATATCATTTAAACTATACCCTTTTGTAATTAATTTTTGTTTTAATTTATTCTTATATTCAATACCTGTATATTTCCTTTTTAAAACTTTACTAATTCTTTCATAATCTTTAATTAGTATTTCATAATCATCATTTAATTTTTTCTTATTCAAACACTCTACTATGTCTTCTTTATAAAAACCTTTGTTAATTAAATCCAATAATAGTTTTTGTTTTAATGTATTATTACTGTATTTTTTATTTATCTTAATCTTATTATCTAAATATTTATTTATTTTATTAAACCATATATCATTATCTATATTATATATTTTATTTTTTATATCTTCTTCGCTAAATCCTAGTTTTATTAAATCATTTATTATTTTATCTGGCCCAACTACTTTTAATTTTACTTGAGTATTAATATAAGAAGATAAATACTTTTCATCATCAAGATACTTTTCTTTTACTAATCTATCAATTACACTATAATCAGTATACCCATTCAGTTTTAAATAATTCCTAGCTTCTTTAACACTTAGTTGTTTTCTATTTAACTTTTTTAATAATAAATAGTAACTTTCTAAATATTTATTATCTTCTATTATTACATTAATATTTTTTATTTTCTTAGTTATTAACAACTCATATTTTAAAATAATTTCATCATATAAAACAATTTCTTCATTATTTTCCAATAATAGTTTATATTGATTACTTTTATATTTTGTATATTTTAATATTTTCATATTACACCTACTTATTCTTTAATTTATTTATTTTAGTTCTACTAGACTATTTGAAATATATTTTCTCATAACTACAAATGCATCCATTATTTTGATACTAATTTCATCAGCAACTTCTGTTTTAAGAATTGTAGCAAGCATTGCTACGCCTTCTTCAGAAAATACTCTTGGATTTTTAAATTTTCCACCCCTTCTATCTATTTTTCCTTTTTGGTCACAAATTGTGACCAAAAGATTTTCGGATTCATTATCAGTTAATTTCCAGGAAAATCTTTCTGGAAACTTATTAATGTTTCTGCTTACTGCTTGATTAATTTCTTTTGTCCCGTTCTTACATTTATACAGATATGCCAAGTCACTATCCAGCATAACTTGTTTACCTCTAATTTCATAAATCATATCTTCAATCTTTAATTCTTCATTAACTAGTAATTCATTCATAATTTAAAACCCCTCCGACTAAAGCATTATTATTTTATCGACATCTTTTAATATTGATGCCTTTACCGATTTATCCTTTAATAAGTTTAACGATGACTTTCTATATCCTATATAATTAACACTATTACCAGAGTGATATATTATGTTTCTATCAAGAATAAAATATCTATCATGGAATGTATCGTCATAATATACTTTTAAGTTATTATAATCTTTATTATATTTTTCTATATCTAATTTAGTTAGTTTAGAATTTTTACCTGTAATTAATATTACATTGCAGTTTAAGTTCCTTATCATATCTAATATAGTTTTATCAGTATATCTATCAACTATAATTAACTCTTTTTTAGCCATATTAAAAATATCTAAAACTAAAGAATGTGCATTATATATCTTTCCATCAAAATATATTTCATTAATTTCTTTATTTTCTTCTAATTTATTAAATGATTCTTGTAATAAAGTAATATCTTTACTGTTTTTATTAATACGTTCATTATTTTCTAATACCAGATTATTAATAAATTTTTGCTCTAACAAATTATTTGATATATAATGTCTCATAACTACAAATGCATCCATTATTTTAATACTAACTTCTTCTGCTACTTCAGTTTTTAAAACAGTAGCAAGCATAGCTACACCTTGTTCTGTAAATACAAATGGTTTATCAAATTTCCCACCACGAGTCTCTGCTTTACCATTTTTGGTTTCAAATTGAAACCAAATAATTTTACTTTCTTCTTCAGTTAATTGAAACATAAATCTTTCTGGGAATCTATAGATATGTCTTTTAACTGCTAAATTAATAGACTTTGTACCATTTTTACATTTGTAAAGTCGAGCCAAATCGCTATCAAGCATAACTTGTTTACCTCTAATTTCATAAATCATATCTTCAATCTTTAATTCTTCGTTTAACGCTAGTTCATTCATAAATAAAGCCTCCTGAATATTTCCTATAAGCCAACTATATCATATAGAACATATGTACGTCAATGTAAAAATTAAAAAAAACAGAATTTTTTTTATTCCATTTTTATTCTTCTTCAACAATGTTTTCTTTATTATATTCTATACAAGCAGCATCTAACTCGCTCAAAAATTTTGGAATATCTTCCTCATTCTTAATACGAGCTCCACTTGCATAGATATGTCCTCCACCATTATAATTACCTGCAATTGTATTAATTATAGGCCCTCTACTTCTAATACTAACTTTATAAATATCATTCATACTATCATAAGATATAAATGTCCATACTAATATTTCATTAATATAATTAAAATCATTAATCATATTAGAGGCAGTTGATGAATCAACTCCATATTCTTTAAATATTTCTGGATTCAATATTATATAAGCTAAACCATTTTCATTTATTTTTAAATTGTTAGTTATATATGCCTTAAATTGAATTTCATTAAATGGTCTTTCATATAAATTTTTATATAAAGGAGTAAAGTCTAAGTTAGTAAGCTCTATTAATTTTGAGACTAAACTATAAGTCTTTGCACTTGTATAATATAGTAAAAATCTATCACTATCAGAAACAATTCCTAAAAATAAATTACTAGCTATATCTTTATCTAAAACTAATTTAGTTTTTAAAATAAGTTCAGTAATCATTTGACAAGTTGAACAAGCTGATGTATCAGTCCATTCAATACTAGCTGGAATATCTTCCTTAGGATGATGATCTATTTTGATTATTTCTTTATACTTAATATTTTCTAATCCATCTATTCTAGACATATTAGGAACATCTAAAGTTATTAAAAGTACATTCTCATCTTCGGGAATTTTATCTAATGATCCAAACTTTTTAAATCTAGCTACTCCCTTACCTACGGCATACACTTTTTTATTTGGAAAAGTTTTTCTAATAGAGTCTCTTAAAGCTATTTGACTAGTTATAGCATCAGGATCTGGTCCAACATGACGAGCTAGAACAATAACATCATAACTCTTAATTTTCTTATATATTTTTTTAATTATACTATCGATTATAGTAACCACTTCCTATATTAAATTATAAGTATCTATTGCAATCATTAATTCTTCATCAGTAGGTATTACATATACAGGTATTTTACTATCACTTGTCGTAATACAAACAGTCTCACCTCTTGTCTCGTTAGCTTCATCATCTAACACTACACCTAGAACTTTGATCTCTTCTAATATTCTCCTACGAATGTTTATTGCATTTTCACATACACCAGCAGTTAAAACAATTGCATCACAGCCACCCATTTCAACATAATATTTAGCAATATAATCAGCTATTCTTCTAACATACATTTTAACTGCTAATTCACATCTTTCATTGCCTTCTTTAATAGCAGCTTCTATATCACGCATATCACTACTAATTCCAGCAATTCCAAGTAACCCACTTTCTTTATTTAATACTCTATCAATTTCTTTAGTAGGCATTGAACTTTTATCCAACATATATGGAATAATAGTAGCATCAATATCACCACAACGTGTACCCATCATAACACCTGCATTAGGAGTAAGACCCATAGAAGTATTTAAACACTTACCATTTTCTACAGCACTAATACTTGCTCCACTACCAATATGGCATGTTATTAATTTTGTATCTTCTCTACCTAATATTTTATTCATTTCCATTGAGATATACTTATGACTTGTACCATGTGCACCATATTTTCTAATACGATATTGGTCTAGCCATTCATATGGCACTGGATAAATATAATTATAATCTGGCATAGTTTGATGGAATGCTGTATCAAATACTGCTGTTTGAACTGCACCTGGGATAACTTCCATACTTGCTCTAATACCGACTAGTGCAGCAGGATTATGTAAAGGAGCCAAACTTGATAATTCATCTATTCTTCCTATTACATCATCATCGATTACTACAGTCTTATCAAAGTATGAACCACCTTGAACTACACGATGCCCTACACCTTTTATTTCATCTAAACTTTCAACAATTTTATAATTTTCTAATTCTTGAACTAAAATTTCAAAAGCTTGTTGATGACTAGTTAACTCTATTTCAGTTTTATGTTTTTCTCCATTATATTTTATTGTATAAAAACTATTACTTAATCCTATTCTTTCAAAATATCCACTAATTAATGGTTTTTCTTCTGGTAATTCAAATAATGTAAATTTTAAAGAAGAGCTACCGGCATTAACTGATAATATTTTCATTTATTTCACATCCTTACATATTCATTATACAAAAAAAAAGATAAGATTACTATCTTTTTTACTCCTATTTAATTTAAACTATTATACTATCAATACCATTTTTATCTTCTACTAAGTTTATTTTATTATTATTAATTAATCTATTTACCAAATACTCATAATCGTCTAAAGTAAAATTATTATCATCTTCTACCCATAAACTTTCAACTAAAGTAGATATTTTACATTTACCTAATTTTTTTAATCTTTCTAATATTAGCGCATCATAATCATCATAATTTTTATTCTCTATAATGCCATCTTTGTATATTCTTAACTCACTGTTAACCCTAACTAATTCATTCCATTTATTAGAATAATCATTTATTTCTTGAATTGCTAATATTTTTTCTTCCTTTAATAACTTTCCTATATCTTTACTATTTATTTCATTTATATTTTTATTAGTCATAATAATGCTTAAATCATACTTATCTTTTAAAAGATTACATAAATATAAAATTAATAAATAATCATCATTATTACTTGTACTAGACCATATTCTTATTTTAGTATCTAGTGATAAATTATTTATAAAGTTATCAACAAGATTATCATAATCCCAAAACTCATAATATTCTTTTAGAAAATCAATACGATTATGTAAATAACCTTTGCTTAAACATAACCATAAAAAAGTTATATTATAATCATTTATATTATTATCTTCATAATATTTTTTTAATAATCCAGCAGTACCTGGATTTTCTACAACATCTATAATTTTCATAAATATCACTCATAACAATTATATATAAATATTATTTGCTTTACAATATTATATTGAAGTTAATTAATTATTTTGATTTCTTTTTTAATCCATGATTTTTAGTATTATTATTCATACTTCTAGTAGTATTCTTTTCATTATCTAAAATTCTTTTAGAAGAAGCATCTAAATTATAACCATATTCATTAAATAAGCCATATCTTATTTTATCCATGCCTATACTATTACAAAAATCAAAACTTTTATAACGATAATTAATATCTCTTTGCATTTTATTCACCTACTCTTAGTATGTATAAAACACTTTTAATTATTCATACTAATAATGGTGATAATATGAAAAATAATATTTATTTTAATCAATTTATAAAGTGCAATGTTAAAAATTGTGTATACTATGATAAATGTGGTAAATGCCGTTTAGCTAGTATCATGGTTTCTGGTAAATCTAGTAAAAAGAAAAAAGAAACTTTTTGTGATAGTTTTATAGAAAGATTATAATAAATCTTCAAACTTATTTTCTTTTGTTTCTTCTACTTTTATAATTTCATGATTAAAAATACATTCTTTAACCATACTTTCATAATCATATAGTTTTTCATATTCTATACATTTTTCTTCACTAGGATTAATAACTGGATGTTCTGGCACAAATATTGTACAGCAATCTTCAAATGGTAAGATACTAATTTCATAAGTATCTATTTTTTTTGCTATATCAATAATTTCATTTTTATCAAAACATGCTACTGGTCTAATAACTGGCGTAGATACTACTTTATTAATACAATTCATACTTGTTAGTGTTTGGCTAGCTACTTGACCTATACTTTCACCATTTATTAATATTTGGCCATTAATTCTTTTTAAAACTCCTTCACTAATACGATACATACATCTACGCATTAAAGTAATTAAATAATCATTAGGAGCTTTCTTATATATTTCTTCTTGAATGTTTGTAAAGTTAATGACATGTAAATGTACAATACCATTATTGTAGTTAGCTAACTTACGAGCTAGTTCTATTACTTTATTTTTAGCTTCAATAGAAGTATGAGGAGGACTTTCAAAATACAATGCATGAATATTTACTCCTCTTTTTATCGCAAGATAACCAGCCACTGGAGAATCTATACCTCCACTTAACATAAGTAATCCTTTACCTAAAGTTCCTACTGGATATCCGCCTATACCTTTATATGTATCAAAATAAACTACTACACTATCTTTATGAATTTCAAGATTAATTAATAAATCTGGATTATGAACATCCACTTTAATATTAGAAATATTTTTAAGAAGATGCGCTCCTACACTACGACTTATTTCCATACTATCTAACGGATATTTTTTATTACTACGTTTAGTTTGCACTTTAAAAGTATTAAATGCTTTCGTATTAACTAACTCTAATACAATATCTTTTATTTTATTAAAATCTAATTCATTATATGAGTATCCAACTACTAATTCATGAATACCAAATATAGTTTGTAATTTTTCGATTATTTCATCTATATTACTGTCAATATTTGTAACATACATTCTACCTTTATCATATAGGACATTACAATTATAATCTTTTAATTTCTTATTAATATTATTTTTTAACGTCTTTAAAAAGAAATTAATATTAGCCTTTTTTGTTGATAACTCCCCGTATTTCAACATTATTATTTCTTGCATCTAATCACGCCATTTCTATGGGTATTTTAATATAAATTAGCGATTAAAGCAATCATTTTAATTTTCTTTTATTATCATTTTTTAACTCTTTTAAACTTTTATCTGGTGTTGGTAAATCTTCTGGCATTGTACCTCCAGCTTCTTTAATAGCATTTCTAACAATTTTACCGATTTTATAATGTGTATCATTTGCTTTTGCTTCTCCAACCACATTGTCATTTTTTATTTTTTGTTCTGTTTGGGTAATCCTAAATAAATTAGCTGCTAATTCAACACTACCCATATTATCTAAAATATCTTCTCTATATCTTAAGCCTTTTCTTTTGGCAATATCATTAGCAGTTTCTCCATTATATAGTCCTTTATAACCAGCATTATGAAATTTATCAAAGTTCTTTACTCCTGCTTCTTTAGCAGTTTTATTTAAAGAAGAATTACCTTTTTTTGTTAAACTTCTTTGATAAAGCCTTTTTTCGTCTTCAGATAAAGATTCATAATCTCTTTCTAATAATTCTTGTTTTCTTGTTTGGATTGCAAAGTAAGTTTGAGCTAGTGCTATTACTTTTTTTCTATTATCTGCATTTTGAGCTATAAGATAACAAGCATAACGTGATAATTTGTAATCTACAATTTTTCTAGTTGAATCTCCCGTTTTGACCATTTTGTCGGCTCCGACAAAATGGTCATAAAAGTTAATATCACTTTGAGTACAAGACATTATTGCTTTTTCAATTACACCTTTAAATTTTCTCCACTCTTTATAATCTAATGCTTTCATTAACTCCCTAGCTAACCAATACTCATTACCAAATTCATCAATATGTTTAATATCTTCAAATACTTTTTCTGTATATATTTCTAAGTTATTCATTTTTATTAGCTCCCCCTGAATTTATTACAAGTAAATATTATCATACATAACGATTATCAGTCAATAAGATGTTTTATTTTTTAGCGGCTATCCAAAACCCCTCCTGAAAAGCCGGAAATCCTCCTAATACTTGCTTTCTAAGTATCTTATTATAGATAAATCTTTATGAATTTCAACCGATTCGACAAAGGTTGTCAAAACTTACCATAATACGACTTTTATATAAAAGGATACACCTTTAAGGTGTATCCTTTATTTTTCTAAATAAATATACATTCTAAATGTATCTTCATATTTTTGATATATAGCTACTTCTTTACCTTGATATTTAAATAATATATAATCACTATTATTATCAAGTATTACCTTCCTGCCATTTTTAACTTTGAAATACATCTCATCATCCATATCAATTATAGGATAATCAAATATATCAGATAAACTTAATAATTCATAATTATTATTTTCTATATCATTTAAAGAGTAACTATTTTCTATATTAAACTTACCTTGTTTAGTTCTAATTAATTTAGTCATAGTAGCATAAGTGTCTAATTCATATGCAATATCTCTAATTAAAGAACGAATATAAGTACCTTTAGATACTTTAGTTTTAATTACTACTTTATTATCATTAAATTCTAGTAATTCTAAATTATGAATATTAACTAGCCTACTAGGAAGTTCTATATCAATTTTTTCTCTAGCATATTCATAAAGTTTTTTACCATTTATTTTAACAGCTGAATATTTTGGCACTTGTTGATTATACTCACCAACAAAAGAATTTAAAATATTAACTAATTCATCTTTACTTATCTTTTTATTATCTTCATTTATCTTAATGCCTGTATTATCTAATGTATCAGTTTCATAACCAAATTCAAATTCAGCAATATACTCTTTTTCTAAGCTTGTTAACATATCTACTAATTTAGTATAACTACCTATGCAAGTTACTAACACACCTTCTGCTATTGGATCAAGCGTACCAGTATGTCCTATTTTTTTAGTATTAAATATTTTATTCAATCTATTTACTACATCACGGCTAGTCATACCTTTTTCTTTATTAACAATTAATATTCCATTATTCATCTTCATGTATTTCTTTAATTATATTTTCGATTCTATTACCGTATTCAATTGAATCATCATATACAAAAGTTAGTTTTGGAGTGTGTCTTAAATCAAGTTTAGAAGCTATACCACTACGAATAAAACCACTTGCTTCGTTAACTTCTTTTTCTAAAGTACTGTGTTCCATATCTAAAATAGAAGTAAAATATATTTTAGCATAGCCTAAATCTTTCGATACTTTAGCACCAGTAATCGTGATATTGTGTAGTAAAGAATCACGAGATTCACTTAAAATTATTTCACTAATTACTCTAGTAATATCACTTTCTACTCTATTTATTTTATGACTAGCCAAGGCGTTTCACCTCAACCATTTCATAAACTTCAATAATATCTCCTTCTTTAATATCACTAAAGTTTTCGAGCGTTATACCACATTCAAAACCTTTTTTAACTTCTTTAACAGTGTCTTTTTCTCTTTGAATACTTGCTATTTTATTATCATAGATAATTACTCCATCACGAATAACTCTAGCTTTAGCATTACTCTTAACAATACCATCAACTACATAGCATCCAGCGATATTACCAACTTTAGAGAATTTAAATATCTTTCTAATTTCAGCATTACCTAATACTTTTTCTTCATATTCAGGATCTAACATACCTTGCATTGCAAGTTCAATATCTTCAACTACTTTGTAAATAATTGTGTAAAGTCTAATTTCAACATTATATTCTTTAGCTACTTCTTTAGTTATATTAGATGGACTTACGTTAAATCCGATAATTATAGCATTTGAAGCATTTGCAAGTACTACATCGCTTTCAGTAATTGTACCAATACCACTGCGAATTACATTAACACGTACACCCTCAACGTCTATTTTTTGTAAAGCATTCTTTACAGCTTCTTCACTACCACGAACATCTGCTTTTAAGACAACATTAATCTCTTTTTGACCAGCATTAATCTTAGCAAATAAATCATCTAAAGAAATAGTTTCTTTTTTAAATTTATTTTGTCTAGATGCTTCTAAACGTTTACTAGCAACATTTTTAGCTTCACTTTCAGTTTCAAAAGCCATAAATTTATCTCCTGCTGAAGGATTATCATTTAAACCAGTTATTTCTACTGGAGTTGATGGTCCAGCTTCTACTAGTGAATTACCATCAGCATCTTTCATAGTTCTAATTTTACCGAAAGTTGTACCAACTACTATTGGATCACCTAGACGAAGTGTACCATTCATAATAAGTAGTGATGCTACTCCACCTATTTTTTTATCTTGACGAGATTCAATAACTGAACCGACTGCATAACGATTTGGATTAGCTTTATAACCATTAACTTCACAAATAGTTTGAATAGTTTCTAATAAAAGATCAATGCCTTCACCAGTAACAGCCGAAATGTTAACGAATGGATATTCTCCACCCCATGCTTCTGGAGTAATACCAGCCTCAGCCATTTCAGTCATAATTCTATCAATATTAGCTTCTGGTTTATCTATTTTATTAACTGCTACCACTATTGGTACATTAGCACTCTTAGCATGGTCAATTGCTTCTTTAGTTTGAGGCATAACACCATCATCAGCGGCTACGATTATAATTACTATATCAGTTACATTAGCTCCACGAGCACGCATTTCTGTAAAAGCAGCATGTCCTGGAGTATCAATAAATGTAATTTTACTACCATTTTTTTCAATTTGATAAGCACCAATATGTTGAGTAATACCACCAAATTCTTGGCTTACTACATTACTATGTCTAATATAATCCAAAAGAGTTGTTTTACCATGGTCAACATGACCCATAATAGTTACAATTGGAGGACGACTAACTAAATCTTCTTCTTTATCTACTATTTCAAAATTTTCAAAATTAGATACATCTTGAGTTTCTTCTTTTTTTAGTTCTTTTCCATAATCAAGAGCAATTATTTCAGCATTTTCATAATCAATACTTTGATTTAAGTTAATCATTAAACCTAAACTCATTAACTTCTTAATTATTTCAGTTCCACTAACATTTAAGCTACTAGCTAAATCACTAACACTCATGCCATCTTTATAAATTACTACATTATCTGCTACTGTATTACTTTGTAATTTTTCTTTATGTTTATACATAGCTTTACGTTGTTCTAAGAATTCATTTTTACTTTGTTGACTTTTCTTTTTTAGTTTTTGTTTCTTATCAGTAGTATTTAATTTCTTTGTAAAGTTGTTACTTTCCATAATATCATCAACAACATCGTCGATTTCATCAGCTTCCTCAAATGTTACTTCTTCTTCAGTTGAAATAAGTGATAAAGCATTATCTAATATAATGATATCATCTTCACTTAATTCATCATCAGCACTTTTTACTTCAATACTCATTTCATTACATTTTTTTAGTATTTCTGCAACAGACATATTCATATCATTCGCATATTCTTTTACTGACATCATAATTATCCATCCTCTCTTTTTTATTTTATAAATTCTATTAATTCATTATAAATACTATCAGGTATTTCACTTTCAAATACCTTATTTAATACTTTATTTTTTTTAGCTTTTTCTATTACAGATATATCTCTTTTTAGATAAGCTCCTTTACCATTTGCTTTCCCAGTAGTATCAACAAATATTTCATTATCTTTATTTTTAACTACTCTAATTAAATCTTTCTTTTCACATTTTTCGTGAGTTACTACACAAGAACGCATTGGTATTTTTTTCATTTTCATTATTCTTGGTTTCCTTCTTCGTTAATTTGTTCTAATGTTTTAACTTCAATCTTATATTTAGTTAAACGATTAGCTAACTTAACATTAGTACCTTTCTTACCGATAGCTAAAGATAGATTATCTTTATTAACTATAGCTAATGCTTCTTTTTTCACAGGATCAGTAATATTTACTATTACATCTTTTGCTGGAGATAAAGCATTTTTAATAAATTCAGCAGGATCTTCACTATATAACACTAAATCTACTTTTTCACCATTTAATTCTTTTAAGATACTTGCTATTCTACTTCCTCTTTCACCAATACAAGAACCTACAGCATCAATTTTTTCATTAGTAGAATAAACTGCTACTTTACTACGTATACCAGCTTCTCTAACTACTGCATATAACATAATAGTTCCATCCATTAATTCAGGTATTTCACTTTCAAATAATCTTTTAACAAAACCATAATGTTTTCTTGATAAAAGAATAAGTGGACCTTTGGTGTTACTTTCAACTTTAGTAATATATACACGGATATTAGAACCCATTTTAATAGTTTCACCTGGAATAATTTCTGACTTAGGAAGTATTCCTCTAGTACGTCCTAAATCAATATAGTAGTTTTTACTATCTTCAAGAGCAACTAAACCTAACATCATTTCATCTTTTTTATCAGCAAATTCTG
The DNA here is from genome assembly GCA_017484065.1 of Bacilli bacterium. Taxonomy (GTDB): domain Bacteria; phylum Bacillota_I; class Bacilli_A; order RF39; family UBA660; genus RGIG4822. The sequence continues at coordinate 35,363 of JAFUTX010000031.1, read as the reverse complement.
CCATAATACTTTCTTTTTCTGCTTCTCTTATTTTTTGCATAACTACTTGTTTAGCAATACCCGCTGCTACACGACCAAAATCTTTAGGTGTTACTTCTTTTTCAATAGTTTCTCCTACTTTAATACCTGGTACCATTTCTACCGCTTGTTCATGAATAATTTGTGCATCAATATTGATTTCAGGAGGTATTTTAACTACATTTCCTTCTTCATCAATTTCTTCACTACCAAAATCAACATCATCAACAACTACTAAATAAGAATAAACCTTAATATCTCCTGTTTCACGATTAATATCTACTCTAACATTAGTTTTTGAATCAAAATTCTTTTTGTAAGCAGTTGTAAGTGCAACTTCTAAAGCATCAAATATTACATCTTCACTAATATTTTTTTCTTCAACAATATTTTTTAAAGCTTTAATAAATTCTTTATTATCCATAATTTTAACCTCTTTCCTTACTTATTACATCTAAGATATAATTATCTTCTATTAAATCTAGTTCATCTAATATTGGATTAATTACGTTAGTAGCTTCTACAATAGTATCCAAATCAATACCATTTACTTTATCAAGTTCAATTCTTAAAAAGTTATACTTTCCTTCTTTAACATATTCAATATTAGTTAGAATAATATCCATTTTATTCATTGCAACTTCAACTTCTTTTTTAATTGTAGCTAATACACTATCCATAAACACACTCCTAAACTATAATAAAAGTGAGAATTCCTTCTCACTAATTAACGCAATTATACCACATATTTATTTTATTGCCAAGCTTTTTATTTTAATCAATAAGTTGTTCATCTTCTTTATAGATAGATGTAAATAGTTCTTTTTCATTATCTTCGATTATTTCCATATCCATTTTCGGTAACTCATCTAAACTAGATAAGCCAAAACAATCTAAAAATTCGCTAGTAGTTCGATAAAGAAGTGGTTTGCCAGGCATATCACTTTTACCAGCTTCTTTAATTAATCCTTTAGCAACTAACTTTCTTATCATATGAGCATTACTTACTCCTCTTATATTATCTATTTCTACTCGAGTAATTGGTTCATTATAAGCAATAATTGCTAAAGTTTCCATAGCTGAATCACTTAAAGTATTAGTTTCAGGATTCTCAATTAATTTAGCAAAATACTTTTTATGTTCTTCTTTAGTACTTACTTTAATAATATCCTTAAAAAACCTTACTCTTAATCCTCTATCATTTTCTTCATATCTTTTCTTTAGTTCATATACTAAATTTTTAGTTTCTTCTACTGATATTTCTAATATCTTACTTAAATTATCTAAAGATATTCCTTCTTCTCCTACTACAAATAGTAATCCTTCTAAAACTGCTATTAATTCCACGATAAATTCCTACTCTCTAGTAAAATATTACTAAAATTATCTTCTTGTGTCAAAACTATTTCACCATTTTTACTCATATCTAGTATTGCTAAAAAAGTTACTACTACAATAGTTTTATCAAAAGAATCAAACATATCTATAAAGTTTACTCGCTTTTTTTCTTTTAATATATTTCTAATATTTTTAATTTTATCAGTAACGCTTAATTCCTTTTGGGTAATTCTAGTATTAACTGGTTTCATCTTTTGTTCTCTTTTTAAAGCTCTTTCTAAAGCTTTTTGTAAATCTATAATTGATAAGCCATTAATAGTATTAATACTAGCATCATAAAAGTTAGATACATTCTCTGGTAATTTAGTAAAGTATTCTTCTCTTTCTTCTTTTAATTCATTCATTATAGGCACTAAATTTTTATATTTTTCATAATCAACTAACTTTTGTTTTAATTCTTCTTCACTATTAATAGAATATTCATCTTCGCTATCACTATCATCAGTAATATTTAAAATAATCTTACTTTTTAAATGTAATAATTCCGCCGCCATTACTAAATAATCACTAGCTATATCAATATTTAAATCTTGCCACTTATTAATATATTCTAAATATCCTTCAATAATTTTAGTAGTATTCATTGTACTTATATCTACTTCATTAGTTCTAACTAAATGCAAAAGAAGATCTAACGGACCTTCAAATTCATCTATATTAATAATATAATCCATAATAATCCCCCTAACTACAACTATACCCCATTGCACTCATTTCAAAGTTTATTGTTTTAGCCAAAGTTTCATTTTCATATAGATGAATATTATTTAAACTACTAACTTTAGCTTTACTCAAATCTATTTCTGCTTTAAATTCAAATGTATTATTTTCATTAGTTGTTTGTGCAGTAATACCATTAATAGCATTATATGTACTAACTTTATTATCATAAGTACTAGCATTTACAACAGTATTAGTTGTATTTACAGTATATAATTCAGTTTCGGTATATAATCTATTATTTTTAAATTTATATATATACGTTTCATTATTCTTTTTACAAGTAATAGCACCATTACCACTATCTCCTGCTGAGAATTCCGGATATTCATCTAATGTTTTACTTAAAAATCTAAATTGATTAACATTATTTTTATTAATTATTTCAAATACTAAATTTACTGTACCATTGGCGTTCAATGTAGCACCAGTTATTTTAATTCTTTGAATTAAAGTTTTATTACTATCATACAATTCTAAATAATAATTTTTATCATTAATTTCAAACGCTTTATCAGTAGTATTTTTTATAGTTAAACTAATATAATCTTTACTAGTTAAAGAAGTAAAACTTAAATTAATTATCTCAATATCATCATATTTAACTGAATTACTAGTAGCAACTAAATAGAATGGAGCATCACTATTATCAACACCAACATCTACATTATCTTTCGTATTATCATTAGTATTATTTTTAGTTGTATTACTAGAAGATCCTCCTAAAGTATCTCCTTTTAAATTAGTATAAAAATCAGTTATATATGGTAAGCCAAATAATAATCCAATTAGAATAATAAATATAACTATTAAAAATATTGGTTTCTTTTCTGTATCATCAACTACACCTATTACAGTAGGATACAACTCTCTATCAACTATTCTTATTATTTCTTCATTCTTTTTTTTCTTTGCCATATCTTATTCCCTCTTTATACGATATAAGTATAACAAATTTTCTTCTTTAATTAAATAAAAAGTTTTTATTATCTTTCGATTAATGCTTTATCTTCATTAACTTTATTTATTTCTTCACATAGTAAGTGAAATTCAAATGCAATATTAGAATGAGCATAAGTACCACCATTGTTTCCTGATTTAGATATAATTCCTAAAGCATTTGTTCTTTTAATCCATTTTTGCGGTGACATTGTAAAAGAATGTTTTCCAGCTTTATTCTCAAACTGGTCGAATTCGACCAGTTTGAAATTAGGGTTATTTAATTCTTCCCATACTCCTAAAAAAGAAATCGTATCCTTATTTCTTATCCAGTTTTTTATGATGTCTGCTGGATTTCCATCATTTTGAGTTTTTGCTATATCTGTTAAAGATATATAATCTATACCATTAACTTTCATAACACATACCTTATTACCTTTTACATCTAATTTTTTTTTAATTAATTCTTTTTTCATTTTTTTTCCTCTTTTCTATAGTTTAGTAAGTCAACTAAGTTTTCTTTTAAAATATTTATTTATTATCAATTAATAACGCACTATCATTCTCTAATAAAGTTAATTTTTTAATATTATTATTCTCTTTTAATAATTCTATTTGTCTTTTAGCTGTATTATTTAATTTAGTTAATCTAATCTCTTGTGATAAATTCATTTTAATTAGTTCAGAGTTGATACTCTCTAAATTGTTTAGAATAATTAATTCAAGTATATTAGCATAATCTCTTATATTACCTTCTAAATTAGGATTATTATCTCGCCATTCTTTAGCTGTCACCCCAAATAAAGCTACATTTAATATATCTGCTTCACTAGCATATACATTTTTCTTTTGTTTATCAGTTATAGTAGGAACTATATAGTTTTTAATAGCATCAGTATGAATTAAGTAATTAGCTTTAGATAATAATCTAGTAGCAGTCCAATCGAGTTTTTGAGTGGCACTTTCCTTTTTCTTTAATCTTTCAAATTCAGTAATTAAATAAAGTTTAAATTCAGGACTTAACCAACTAGCAAACTCAAAAGCAATATCAGGGTGAGCGAATGTTCCTATGCTATATTTACCACCTTTAGAAATAATACCTATAGCATTTGTTCTTTTAACCCATTGAGTAGGTGACATCGAGAAAGAGTTTCTACCATACTCAGTTTTAATTTGGTCGAATTCGACCAAATTAAAATTTTGATTATTTAATTCTTCCCATAAACCAATATAATCAATTGTATTTATTCTTCTTAACCAATTTTTAATTGTAAATGAATGGTCGCTGGAATTTTGATATTTTGCTAAATCTGTCAATGATATATAATCAATACCATTAACTTTAATAACACCTACCTTATTACCTTTTACATCTAATTCTTTTTTAATTAAATCATTTTTCATTTTTTTATTTTTCCTCTTTTCTATTGGTTAGTAAATCAACTAATCTCCCCTTAAAAGCAATATAACATAGCTATATTAAAGATTTTGTCGAATGATGTCGATGGCATAAAAAATAGCTAAATATTTCTATTTAACTAATATTGCATCAACATCTTTTAATATTGATATTTTTACTGATTTATCTTTTAATAAATTTAACGATGACTTTCTATAATTTATGTGATTAATGCTATTACCAGAGTGATATATTTTATTTCTATCAAGAATAAAATATCTATCATGAAATGTATCGTCATAATATACTTTTAAGTTATTATAATCTTGATTATATTTTTCAATATCTAGTTTAGTTAATTTATTATTTTTACCTGTAATTAATACTACATTACATTTTAAGTTTTTTATCATATCTAAAATGGTTTTATCTGTATATCTGTCTACTATTATTAGTTCTTTTTTAGCACTATTAAATATATTTATTATTTTAGAATAAGCATCATATATCTTACCATTAAAATATATTTCATTTATTTCTTTATTCTTTTCCAACTTATTAAAAGACTCTTGTAAAAGTCTTATATTTTTATCATGCTCAATTATTTTACTTTCTACATTTGATAATCTATAATTATTATTTCCAATATAATGTCTCATAGCTACAAAAGCATCTATTATTTTTATACTAGTATTTATAGCAATTTCTGAATGTAATACACTTGATAGCATTGCAACACCTTGTTCTGTGAATGCATATGGTAATTTTCTAGTACCACCTCTTTGGTTTGATATTCCAATTTGGAATATCAAATTTTTATATTCATTTTCTGTTAATTGAAACATAAATCTTTCTGGAAATCTTTCAATATTTCTTTTAACCGCTTTATTTAAATTTCCGGTCATTACTTTATATAGTTTAGATAAATCTCTATCCAAAATAACTTGTTGTCCTCTAATTTCATATATCATATCTTCAATCTTTAATTCTTCATTAAATGCTAATTCATTCATAGTTTAAAACCCTCCTATTACTCAAAGTAATTATATTATATATATCGTACATTTGTATGTCAATATATATAATAAAAAAATAGCTAAATATTTCTATTTAACTATTCTTTACAAACTCAAATTATATGGATGTTCTCTACTTCCATCATTACCATCATTTAATATTTTAACAGATGATTTTAGGTATAGGACTGGACGAACATTAAAAGCAAAATCCGTACTTTTACTATATACTCCACCATTTGTATCAACATAAGCCCCACTACTAGAGTGACCAGCACGAGGAGTTATGGTCCATTGATACCAAGTACTACTAAATAACCAATCATTATTTCGACAATTTACATTTACACTTTCACCCCAAGTATTTAAAGCTATTGTTTTACAACTACTACCTAGCACCGTTCCGCTTGATGCATATCCATAATCACTTGGATACATTAAGCCTAAATCACTTGTCCACGTTGCTGGATTACCAATATAAACACTATTACTTCTTTCTGCTTCATACCATGTTGAAGTTATCATTTTTGTAAAGTCATATTGTTCACCATTAGAGTAATAACCACCCAAGTAATATATTGTATTTTCTATTAAACTTTTAGATGTACTCAAACCGCTACTTGTAAAGTCAATCGATGATGTTGGATAATCTATCCAATTACTATTAATGCACACAATTCCATGGTATGCAGAATGCGCTCCATTATTATAATAAGTATTTAATATTTCATTTGCTGTACTATTCTCCCAATTGTTATTATATCTTTTATTATTACATGTATATGTACCATTTCCATTATTCGTCCAATCTTCATCTGCACAGCTATCATAATATGGAAATTCTCCCAAACTCTCATCTCTTATTAACTTAATTCTAGTTTCACTCTTTCCACTGCCATTCTCTATGTTGTTCATAACTCCTATAATACGCCATAGTTCATTGTTAAAATTAACATAGTTATTAGGATCAGCTCCAACATATCTTAAGTTATTATCACTTGTTCCATCATACATTAAAGAAGATGTATATGGTGCTACTTGACTTAATAAGTATTCACTACCACTACCTTGTTCTACATTATTCTCTATAGTAGCAGTTACTGTTACTTTACCATTCCAAGATTTACCTTTCTCAGTCATTGGTGTATCTTCATCTAACCAAAGTTTTAATATATATTCAACAACTCCATTGGGTCTTAAGACTGCACTTTTCATATTTCTACTATCATATGACTCATTATATAGAGTTATATCTCTTTCATCTAATAAACCTAAGTTATATACATAATCATCATTTACAGCTAAATTAATATTATTTATATCTATATAATTAGTTTTACTTACTCCATCTATATAAGTACTTTCTAAATTAACATCATATCTTACTAAACTATTACAATTATTAGTTATTGTAAAAGTATATCCTTCTTGTTTTAATCCTTCACTATCTATTACTGGAAATGCATTAGTAAGTGCAATACTACTAGTTACATCATCTATTGATACATCTAAACAACTAGATACATTAGTATTAGATAATTGTTGTTTCTTAGTATCAGTCCATAATGAAAAAGTATATCCTAATATTGTTATTATTAATATTACTACTATTACTAAAGGAATAAATTTTTTTACTTTATTATCTTTCATATGATTTACTCCTTTCTATAATCCTAAGGTAAATGGATTATTAGATGTTCCATTACCACCTGTTATTTTTACACTTGCTTTTAGGTATGCTACGGGACGGATATTATAAGCCTTATGTGTCCCGCCATCTCCCACTGAACCATAATTAGCAACATAAGCCGCTCCCCCTTCATAAGTCAGACGTGGGGTTATAGTCCATTGAACATAAGAACTGTCTAATAACCAATCACTAGCTTGACAATTTTGGACATAAACATTTAATGGCTGTTCACGGCAATTTTCAATATCACTTGTTGCATAACCATAATCACTTGGGACCATCAATCCAATATTTCCTACCCAAGTTAATGCTCTATTAGCAACAATATTTGTTTTCTCAGCTTCATACCATTTGGAAGATATCATTGAACTTATATTATATTCTCCAGAAGTGGCATAACCACCTAAGTAATAAGTTGCTGTTTCTATCAAAGATTTAGCACTATTTCTTAAGCCATTATTCGTAAAATCTGGTATTGAATTTTTAGTAATAATGGTTCCATTATATCCATTATAAGGCAAACCTTTACTACGATTATAATAATAATTATTTAAGACTCTATTTATATCAGAAATTTCCCAAACGTTATTCTTATGCCAAGGTGAACATGACGTTTTTTCTTCAGTAATTTCTTCGTCAGAGCATGGCTCTTTAAATGCATAATTGCCTAAACTTTCATTTCTTATTATTTTAACTCTTGTTTCAGTTTTACCACTTGACCCACCTTCTACGTTATTCATTACTCCAATAATACGCCATAACTCATCATTAAACCATACATAGTTATCTGGATTTGCTCCCATATATCTTATATTTTCATCAGGAGTATCATCAGTAAATAATTCTTCGGTATTATCTTCTGCTAACTCACTAATATATTCACTAGCTAAAGGCTTAGATTCACTATTTGCTTTTAAAGTATATGGTTTTGAAGATGTACCTTCTCCTCCTGTTACTTTGACATCTGATTTAAGATATACTACGGGGCGGAGATAAAAAGATCTATCAGTGTAATGATAATCAACGTAACCACTGCTTGTAATATAATCCATATAATATCTGTGATCAGTGCGAGGGGTCATTGTCCATTGCCAAAAATTCGAATCACGTAACCAATCATTATATCTGCAGCTTGCATTATTATTATCATGTGAATATAGAGATATTGTTCTACAATTTATATCATCTACACTGCTTAAACTTGCATACCCATAATCACTTGAATACATTAAGCCTACTGTACCAGTCCAAGTTAACGGGTTATTATTTCCTTTATTGTTTTTTTCTGCAAAATAATATTGTTTGGCGTTCATTGTTTTTCCATCATAAATTCCGTTGTCACCCCAGGTATATCCGCCCAAATAGTATGTTGTGCTTCCTATTAAAGTTTTAGAAACACTATTAAAGCCATTGCTTGTAAAGTCTATTGCTGATGTTAGATAGTCTTGCCAGTTACTAGCTACATACATCCATCCATGATATGGTGCATGAGTTCCATTATTATAATAAATATTTAATATTTCATTAATTGTACTATTCGGCCAGTTATTATCATATCTATGATTATTACAACTATACGTACCATCACCATTATCTGTCCAGTTTTCATCAGCACAATCATCATAATATGGAAAAACTCCTAAAATTTCATTCCTTATAAGTTTTATTCTACTCTCTTTATTACCTGTACCATCATCTACGTTATTCATTACTCCAATAATACGCCATAACTCCCCATTAAATGATACATAATTATCTGGATTTGCTCCCATATATCTTGTATTAGTATCCTCTGTATCATCTACAAACATGGTAGATGAATTACTACTTACTAATGAATTTACATAATCACTTAATACTACTTCATTTTTTATTAAATAAGAGTACATAGTTATCTTACTATCATATTGTTTATTTTGTTCACTATTAGGTGCATCTTCCATTAACCATATTTTTAAATTAAATGTTTTGCTTCCTCTAGGGCTTAATGATCCTAAATGAATCATTCTGGTATCATAAGCTTCTCCACTACTAAGTTGTGAAGTCGCTGTATCATAATCATTTATAATTTTACTAGTTACATAGTTATTAGTTTCATTATTAAATAAAGCTAGTTTTAAATAAGATAGATTATGTCTAATTGATGCATATACGCTACTTAATCCTTCTAAGTTAATATTATATTCTACCCAGTTATCACAGTTATTAGTTATAGTAAATGTATATCCTTCTTGTTCTATACCTTTACTATCACTTGTTGGTACAGCATTAGTTAAGCTTATTCCTTCATTTACATCTTGATAAGACATTTTTAAACAATTAGAAGCTATTCTATTTGTTCCATCTTGAGTATCAGTTGTACTCCATAAAGCATATGATACTCCTACTACTAACAACAATATTACTATTAAACAAACTACATATCTCATTTTCTTTTTATTATTCATTACTACTGCACCTCTATCTTAGATTAATTGTAACACAAAATATTGGTATACTCAAACTTTTATCGATAATATTTTATTAAATGTAACAATATTTTTGGTGATGCTATGTATAATAATAATTTACAATACGCCCGCGAAGAATTAGAAATGACCCAAACCCAGTTAGGTAATATTCTAGGAGTACATAAATCAACAGTATCTTGTTGGGAAAACGGGTATAGTGTAATTCCCTTTAGAAAACTAATTAAATTTTGTAACCTCTATCATTATTCTTTAGATTTTATTTGTGGACTTACTAGAAAAAATAATTATTTTAAATTAAATACTGATGCTAAAGTAATCGGTAATAATTTAAAAAAAATAAGAAAGAAACTTAAATTAACTCAAGTACAGGTATCAAGAGAATGCGCTATATCTCAAACAACCTATAATACTTATGAGTCAGGATTATACTTAGTAAGTACAATGACACTTTATACCATTTGTAAAAAACATAATTTATCAATGGATGAACTAATTAAAGAAGTAGTTAAAGTTCATTAGTATTTGTGTCTTATTTAAATTTCTTTCTTATAATTATTTTACTATATGTAATTATTATATGTCAATATACCATACTATAATCTTAGTATGGTATATTTTGTAAATAATTATTCGTTATCTACTTGACCTTTGGAATTATTTACAAATTTTATCGTTATATGGTTTATTTTCATTTATTATTCTTTAAAACTTTCTCTACTTCACTTATTAATTGTTCTTTATTTGCTAGCATTTTGTATCCTCCTCTCAAATTAGTCAGTCACGACTGACCAATTTCATTTTCCAAATTTTTTCAGAGATTCTATAGAATCAAAATTTACTAAATAGTAATTGTGTAATGATATATTGCAAATTTGTAAATAAATATAAGCACTCATAGTATTTATTAAATATGTTTAACGCCTTTTATTCTCATTATATTAATCAAATTATCGTTTACTTTAATTTTGGCTTTTACAACATTGTTGTTCATATATTAACTCCGTTTATTCATCTTCAATATATTTATAATTTAAATTATTATTAGATGTAACAACATTATCTTTTAATACTCTTTCCATATCTTTTCTAGCTACTTGAGCAGTATGTCCTCCTAGCTTAGCTATTTCTTTATGTTCTTCTTTGGTAGTTGGTTGTTTTAATTTAGTATATTCTCTAGTAGCTATCTCGCCTAGATTAGTTAAAGATAATTCTACATCACTCATATTATCTCTTAAATTTTCTTTTCTTAAACCTTTATATTCTTTTAGTTCTTTAGCAGTTAAGCCAAAAGTTTCTTTATAAATCTCATTAGTGAGTATCGCATATTCACTTTGAGTTCCTACTCCACTTTGTTGCCATTCGTAAGTTAATTTCTTTCTATCAATAATAGACATTATTCTTAATTTAATCCAATCAAAATTATGTCCTTTCTTTAAATAGTAATCTATCATTTTTTCGATACCTTTAGATGGATCAAAGACGTTATCTATTTCTTCTTTACCAAGATGTGATAACCAGACTTTAAAAGGCTCTGCCTTAGGAGATGGAACTGATTGAATAAGTCTAAATATACCTTCGGTGTTTAATACATCAGTTAATCTATTCTTGCCATCTGGAGCTTTCATCTTCAACTGTCCGATTTTTGCGGACAGTTGACTTCCTTCCTCATCTAATTTAGCTTTTAAATCGTTCCAATATTTTCTAGCACGTGGGCTATCTGTTAATGCTGCTATCACATCAACAACACTATAATAGTATTCTTCCTTTTCTTTGTCCCAAATACTTCGAATCTCTTTTTCTTCAAATAAATTAATAATTGTACTTAACTTATCATTTTTCATTTTTTATCAACCTCCTGTTTTATTATAAGTAAATACATTTATATTTTACTATAGATAAGATATTTACTCAAGAGAAATAATTGTCAATTTTTGTTACAATCAAATCTTCAAAAACAAAAAAAGAATAATCATATGATTAATCTCTAGGTTTAAAAATAAATGAAAATACAAAAGCAAATACTATAGCTGCAGTAATAGCTGCACTTGATTTACATAATAACTCACTAAATATACCAAGTATTCCTTTAGCTTTATATCCTTCTAAAGCAGAAGTATATAGCATATGACCAAAGTTAGAAATAAGTACTGATGCTCCTGCACCAAACTTTTGAAGACATTTTTCATATATACCAAAGAAACTTAATATTGCACCCAATACTGTATACAAACTAGTTACATGCCCTGCTGTTAATTTAGTATGATTAAATAAAATTTGAGCTAATGCACAAGCTACTCCTGCAAATAAGAATGCATATAAATATTCCATTATAAAACCTCCAAACTAACAGCATGAGCAATTGCTGGTATGCTATTTTTTTGATTTACTAAAGTTGTATTATGAAGTGATCCAGTACCTACAATTAGTATCTTTTTATATTTAGATGATTTTAGTACTTTATTAAATAAGACAAGTGGTAGTGCTACTGGACCACTAGCTCCGGCATTAACATCTTGTTCTTGACTAAATATTTCACAGCCGCTATCCATATGTTTTTTTAACTTAATATTATAAACTTTATTTAAATATTCTTTTAATATATCTACTCCAATTAATCCTAAATCACCAGTTAAGATTAAATCATAATAATTAATATCTCTTTTTAAATCGCTTAAGTGTCTAGATATAGTATCTGCCGCAGCTGGCGCCATAACTGCTCCCATATGATTGGCATCTTTTATACCCATATCTATTACTTTACCAATAGTAGCTGATTCAATTTTTATTTTACCTTTATTACTTAAAATAGCACCAGCACTACCAGTAGATGTAAATGTATTAGTTGGATATTTAATACCACCATACTCAATAGGATATCTAAATTGTTTTTCTGCTGTTAAGTTATGTGAACTAGTTATAGCTATTACATTATGTCCCATCTTATTAGATATAAAATTACTACCTACTATTAAACTTTCAACAAATGTTGCACATGCACTATATACTCCAAGTAATGGAATATTATACTTTTTAGAATTATATGTAGTTGCAACTATTTGATTTAATAAATCTCCTCCAACTATTAAATCAATATATTCATCGGTTAAATCATTATTAAATAATAGTTTATCAATTACCGTTTGTTGCATTTTTACCTCGGCCATTTCAAAAGTTTTTTCTCCAAAGTAATAATCATTCAAACAATAATCATATTTTTTTATTAACCCTTTACTCTCTAAAGGACCTGCTATACTATAAAAATCATAAATATATGCATCTTTAAATTTATAACTAGCCATGGATAATCACCTCTAATATACATAAAAAGAATGCTGATATAACTCCATATAAGATGACACTTCCAGCTAGTTTAAAAAAGTTAGAACCTAATCCAGTAATAAGACCTTCTTTACGATAATCAAGGGCTGCACTAGTAACAGAGTGTGAAAAACCAGTAGTAGGTATAATCAACCCAGCTTTAACTTTACCAACCCAACTATCAAAAAAACCTAAAGCAGTTAGTAAACTACCACTTGCAATAATGATAATACAACTCCAAGCATAAGCATCCATCTTAGCAATGCCAAAACTAGTAATTAAAATATTAACTATTACTTGTCCAATAAAACCTATAAGTCCTCCGACTAAAAAAGAAATTAGCAAACTCATACAATTATTTTTCTTAGGTTCATACTTTTTAACAAGCTTTTTATACTCTTCTTTATTCATAATATTCACCATTTATATTATGAATATTTTTAATTAATTTATACTAGACATAACTAAATTACTATTAAAATCTAATCTACCATTATAATAAGATGGTATTTTACCTTCTATAATTGTACTAGCAACTAATAGTGAATAACTATTACGATTATCTTCTTTAATAAATGGTGCTACTATTTGAGTTTGAATATCTATAACTACATATACTTCTATCAATGAATTATTAATACCATAATCTTTAATAGATGTTTTTATGTTAGTAAATAAGTTACCAACATAAGCTACTTTAATAGGTATCTTAGGTCCTAAATTATATAATAATACATTATCTGTTACTACCCCACTAGGTATACTTAAATAAACTGTCTTTTCTTTAGAAATACTTTCATTAACAAAATCTATATGACTTATATCAATATCTTTAACCTCATTAATAATATTATTAGATATATGATTTGTAATTTCATATAATTTAGCCATATTAAAATCTACATTTATTATTTCGTCATTTTTATTTTTTTGAATATCAATTAACTTAGTTAAAGTATCACTATTAAAATAATTTTTTGCAACACAATTGTTAATAATAATATTGTTTATCTTATCAACAATAGTCTCAGTCATTAATATCATTTTTGGAGATATATTATCATTAAAATAATCTAACATAAAAAAAACACCTAATATAGTAATACTTATTAAGAAAAAATATATATTTCTAATATTAGTCTTTTTATTAGATTTCTTTAAATATACTTTTCTTTTCATATTATATATTATGTGTATTAATTTAGAATAAACCTAAATCTAAAAATTTATTGGCTAAAATTATTCCTCCAACGATAACTAATACGATAATAACAAACACAATTATTTTAATTAATATTTGATTCATTTTAACATCTTCTTTTAAATCGTTAAAATCATCATAATCTGCTGTATTATCAAATATTGTTTGAGTTGTATAGAAGTTTTCTTCTTCTTTTTTCTTTTTACTTTGTTTATTATTTACTTTCTTATCTTTTTTATTATCTTCCAATTCCATCTTTTCTATTTTAACTTCTTTAGGTTTTTGTTCTTCTTTCTTTATAGCTTCAGTAATGCCTTCAATTTTAACAGTATTATCATCACCTTTTAAATCGCTTAAAATATCAAGTGGATCTAAATCTTTTTCAAGAGAAGTATTTTTCTTTTCTTCATTTGATTCCTCATTATCTTTATCTTCTTTAATGACGGGATTAGCAATAGTATTCATTAGGTTAATTATTTCTTCTTCCTCTTCGCTTTGGGCTTCTTCATTTAAATCTAAGTTACTTAAAATATCAAATTGTGTATCCCTAATCTTTTTTAATCTTTCTTTTTCATAATCAACAACTTTATTTTCACGAGCTTTAGACATAACAGCATTTAAATCATATTCTTTAGTATCATTTAAATCAATAGATTTATCTTCTTCATATAAATCAAAGTCTATTTTTTTCTTTTTTGGAGCATTATAACGATTATCAACAATTTTTCTGATTTTATCTATATCAATAATATCATCATTATCTCCAATTACTTCATAATTGTTAGTTATATCTAATTTTGATAATTCACCATCCATTAAAGTATTATATAGTTCTTCATTTTTGTTAGTTCTACTTTCTTTTAAGGCTAATGAATTACCTTCTTCATCATAGTATTTTTGCATTCTTGTCTTCATAAAAATACAACTCCTTGTATCTTAATAATAACATAAATAATTAAAAATTAAAACTCTAATAATTGCAATCTATAATCTTTTTTTATATAATTAGCAAAGGAGGAATATATTTATGAAAAAATTTGTTGTAGATCAAGAAAAATGTATTGGTTGTGGAGCTTGCGTAGCTATTGATAATACTCATTTTGATTTTGATGACAATGGTTTATCACATGTTATAAACAATGAAAATATCGATGAAGCTCAAGCTAATGATATAGTTGATGTATGTCCTACTGGGGCTATTAAATACGATGAGTGTCATTGCCAAGATGGCGAAGAATGTATCTGTGGTGATGATTGCGATTGTTCTGATGGATGCAATTGCAAAGAAACTGGAGAATGCAATTGTGGCGATAATTGCGATTGTGGTGAAGATTGTCCTTGCCACAGCGAACAATAAAACGAAAAGGATTCACTTCAAATGAATCCTTTTTTATTTTTTTAAACTATATAATTTCTTTACTTCTTTAATAGATAGATTACGATAATCTCCTGATTTTAAACCATCTAGTGTTAAAAATGAATAACTTGTTCGAGTTAATTTTATAACTTCATGTTTTAAACTACTAAATAATCTTTTAACAATATGATTTCTACCTTCATTAATTGTGATTTCAACTAAAGTAGTATTTTTTAACATATCTTTTTTTCTAACTTTAAAATTAACTATATCAACTTTACGATTATCAATTACTATACCCTTTTTTATAGCTAAAATATCTTCTTTAGATAAAATGCCTTCTAACTTAGCTACATAAGTTTTACTACATTCATTTTTTGGATGCATTAAAATATTAGCAAGTTCACCATCATTAGTAAGGATTATTAAACCAGTTGTATCATAGTCCAGCCTTCCTATTGGATATATTCTTTTATCTGTATTAATTAAATCAACTATACTTTTTCTATTTTTATCATCACTAGTTGTTGAAATAACTCCTCTTGGTTTATTTAATAAGTAATACACTTTTTGTTCTTCCTTAGTTATATGAGTATTATTAACCATAATATCATCACTATATTCTACTTTAGTACCTAGTTCAGTAATTACTTTACCATTAACTTTAACTTTACCTTCTTTTATAAACTCTTCTGCTTTTCTTCTTGAACAAAAGCCACTATTAGCAATAACTTTTTGTAAACGTTCCATAAAAAATCACCTGATCATATTATAGCAAATAAAAAAGGGTTTTATAACCCTTAAATTTTATATACTTTTGTATTCTTTTTACTATTGATATAAACTACTGCTACTAAAGCAATACCACCAACTACTGCTGCTACTGGAGCCATACTACCAGTTTTAGGATTTTCTGGAGTAGTAGCTTTAGGATCTTCAGTTACTTCCTTTAATTCAGCTGGATCAACGCCAACTTTTAACAAACAAGTTTCTAATGAAGCATCAGTTTTATGTCCTTCAATAACTACAACTTGAACAAAGCTTTGAGTTACAGCTTGACTACCATCAACTAATATATTAACAGGAATAGTACCAGAGTTTTTACCAACATATTCACTTGATTCTGTAGCAATTGTAAATGGACTAATTGCAGTTATATTATCTATAGTTACATTAATTGGATTTAAATATAAATCCAAACCATACATCGTACCTTCAGTAACTTGTAATGATACAGTATATCTATTTTTATTACTAGTACTATCTTGAGTCATGTCTACCATCCATCTGTACTTTTCACCATTTAATCCTGTTCCTTCATGTACTTCAGCTTTTACAGTACTTAAACTAGTAGCAAATACCATAAGCATTAATAAGAATATACTAAATATTTTATTGGCTCTTTTCATCATAATCACCTAAAAACCTCTCTATCTTATTGTTATTATAACACACTTTTTTAAAAATAAAACATATTTGTGATTTTTTTGCTAAAAAATGTAAAATAAACGCTAAAAAAAGTTCTTAAGTAAAAACTTAAGAACTTTTTATTATTAATAATTATTATCTTTAATAATTAATTTATTAACAACAGCTTTTAATCCTCCGACTAAAACTAATGTAATAGCAATTCTATCAGTGTAATTGATTAAAAATGCTTTTTCCCCAATTTTAAAATCAACAAATACATTTATTAGCATAAGTATTGAGAATATTAACATAATAGCAGTTGATATTCCTACTACTTTAGCAAAGTCCTTCTTTTGTTTATTATAATAAAAGAAATAATCTAAAATACTTAATGATGTAGCAAGAGCAAATAAACTACCACACAATACCATCATTTTATCATATTTAAAAATATTTAATGCAAGTATAGCAATAACAGCCATAATTATCATGTATATTTTACTACCTTTATATACATCTAATTTTTTGTTTTTATAGACTAAGTCAGTAACGTACCCTACTACAGCACAACCAACATATATTAATATACAAATATATTTTAGTACACTATCACTAAAGTTAATAAAAAAACATAATAAACCAACAATAGCTATGATAATGGATACTATAAAATCAAAGTATACAGCATTTTTAACAACATCTTTATTTTTCATATTTAACCTCTTTTCTCTTATAATTCAATTATACCTTAAAATTAGTTATAGTCAAGATTAACATATTAAAAAAAGCCCTTATGGGCTTTCTAGATTAACAGTAATTTTTACTAAAACCACGACGGATTGCAGAACCTATTGTTCTACCTAATTCTAACAATACAGTAGCAGCACGAGCAATAGCATTTAAATATGTAGCAGAAATAGCTCCGCCATTAATTGTAATTAATTGTTTATCATTTAATATCATATTAACCTCCTTAATTACATCTTAATGGACGAAATAACCCATCAAAAAGTCCTGCTAAAAATATCCCTACTGCTGTTATTGCTGCTATAGTTGCTGTTTTAATTGCTCCACCGTTTAATTTTAGTGTTTCTTCATCTGTTAAAATCATTATTACTACCTTCTTTCTATTACTTACGTTTTTTATAATTCAATACATTCATCAAATAATTTTTCATGATTTTTATGAGATACATAAATAATTGTTTTATCTTTATAGTATTTTCTTAAATTATTAATAATTTCAGTTTCTAATTCGTAGTCAACTTCACTTAACGCTTCATCTAAAATTAATATTTTAAAATCTTGTAATAGTGCTCTCGCTAATATTATTCTTTGTTTTTCTCCTCCACTTAAGTTAGCTGAGTTTTCTAAAATCAAAGATTCATATCTAAACACTTTATTATTAACAATTTTATCTACACCACATAGATGACAAATATCATGGAATTTTTTTGTAGAACAATCACGATTAAAAATTATATTATTTTTTATTGTGTCAGGATATAGATTTTCTAATTGGTTGACATATAATATATTATTTCTAATCGTTGCAATATTATAATCGTTGATGCTCACTTCTGAAAAACATATCTCTCCCTTCTGAATATCTATGTTACGAGTTATTAACTTACATAATGTGCTTTTACCAGTTCCACTCTTACCTTTAATCATTACATGTGAATTTTTCTTAATTATTAAAGAAAGATTATCTATTACTTTTTTATAAGGATTATAGTTATATGACAAGTTATTAATTACTAAATCTCCATTTATAAATTCTTCATTATATATTAGTTTTTCTTTTTCAATACTTATAAATTCACTTATCTTATATATTGAAGCTTTAATGTAATAATATTTAGGGATTATATTAATAACATTTTTTATAGGTTCAAACATAAAGATTAATAAATTATTAAAAGTGATTAATTCCAAAATACTAATTCTATTTAAGTATACTAAATAAAAACCATAACTATTTATAAAGAAAAGACCAATCTCATATATACCGTTTTTAATATTTTCATAAATATTAACAAAATTATTAAAAGTATAATTATTATTTATAAAACTAAATAACTTATTATTAATCTTTTTTATTACAGTATTTGTAAAAGAAAGATTTTTAATACTATCAATCATTTCAATATTATGAACTACAGAACTATTAAAATCAGATTCTAATTCAATATTTTTTAAAACTTTCTTATAAATAGTTTTACTATATACAATACCTACTAAACAATATAAAAGAATTAGAAAACATAAGCAAAAAAACATTTCTTTGTTAATATGTAAAAGTATTAGCATTGTAAATAGTGCCATAATCGAATCAAGAAAAACAATAACTAGAATTTCTGTAAATAAATTGCGTATATTATTAAGCTCATTAATTCTAGATACTATTTCTCCAGTACTACGATTATGAAAAATTTTTAGAGGAAGTGAAAATAAATGATAAATGAAATTAGTAAATAATTTAGAATCAATTGCATTATTAATAAATATTTCAATTTTATTTCGATAATAATGTAAGATGCCTTTTATAATAATTAGTATGAAGAAAAAAGTAGCTGTTATCTTAAAAATATCAATTCCATTATTAAAGCTTTTAATTCCAATTTGAAAATATAAATTTGTGATTATTGAAAGAATTATCAATATTGCACTCACAAGAAATAATACTGATAAAGTACTCTTATTAAGTAGAATAATTTTTTTTAAAACATTAATAATATTATAAGGCTTACTAATTATTGGGATAAACTCAATAGGATGAAAGAGTAACAAATTCTTAGTCCAGTACAAAGCAAACTCTTCCTTTTTCATTATTACTTTACCCTTGCTAGGATCCATTAGCTCTACATGATTTTTTTTAATGCTATATATAACTGCATAATGACATAAACCATTTTTTAAAACTAAATGAGCTATACAAGGTAATTTAATATTTTCATCATCAATACTATCTAATTTAATTCCATAAGAATCAAATCCATATTTTTTTGCAGTTTTAATAATATCATAAGCAGTTGTACCTTCTAATGTGGTGTTACAATCAATACGGAGTGTCTCAATAGGTACATATCCACCATAATGAATTATTATTGATAATAGAGATGCTACACCACAATCTTTTAAATCATGTTGTCTTACAATTTCATTTTTTTTCATTTTTGCCTCCTCTACTATTCATATAGTCATTTTTTTTAAAATCTCCCCTAAAAATTAAAAAAAAATGAAAAAAATCAACGTTTTTTTCATTTTTATCTATATTTTTAGCACTTTTTTTAATTATTTTATCTCTTTTATACTGTTATCAAAGTCTTTTTCCATCAAAAATTCGTGAATAATTTCCTCCTGATTTTCGACATAAATCTCCTCAATTCTGTCGACTCTACACTTTTCACTAATAAGTATTGCTTCAACTTTTTTAACTGCATCATCTAATACATCATTTACTACTACATAATTGTATTTAGGTATTTCATTTATTTCTTGATAAGCAGTTTGGAATCTTCTAATTATTCTTTCATTAGTTTCTGTACCACGAGCTTTAATTCTTCTTTTAACCTCTTCCATAGAAGGAGCCATAATAAAAATTAAGATAGTTTCTGGTAGCATTTTCTTTACTTGAGCTGCACCTTGAACTTCAATTTCTAATATTACATCTTTACCACTACTTAATAAGCTTTCTATTTCTGCTTTAGGAGTACCATAATAATGATCATGAACAGAAGCGTATTCTAACATTTCATTATTCTTTATTTTTTGTTCGAATTCTTCATCAGTTAAAAAGTAATAATCTTTACCATCAGTTTCTCCGACTCTTTTTTCTCTTGATGTACATGATATTGAACATACCATATTTTCATTATGTTTTAATAATTCTTTAACTATAGTTCCTTTACCAGCACAAGTAGTACCACTAATAATAATCAAACTACCTCTTTTTTTAGTTTTTATCATTTTTCTTCCTCCTCTTTTGTGTAGTAAATTATAACAATTATTTAATAATTTGTCATTATAAATAAACCAATTATTTCAAAAACTATACATATTACTTTTTTTAAAATATTTTTTTTATCAATGTCTTCAATAAAATATTTTGGTAATATGATAACTCCAACTAAACCTATTAAAAAGGTAAATACTACTTGAAATCCATTTAAAGCATTAACCATTGCTAAAGGAATTATTGTGTTAGCATAATTATTTAACATGTTAGCAACTAAAGTAAATATTTCATTTATAATATTAAATGTAGTTTCTCTTTTTCTTTTATCTATGACAAAGAAAAAACTATCTCGATAACTTTTAAATAATAAAAATATTAAACCAATTACAAAAAGCGATAACTGAAATGATAAGTTTGAAGTATTATAATCAGTTATATTTACACCTATTTCAAAAATAAAAAAATATAATGAAGAAGAAATTGTAAATAAAAACATATATAACAATGGTTTAAAATTAAAAGAACCATTAATTTTTTTCATACTCATAACTATTGTAGATACAATAATAATTAGCATACCTAACAACTCTTTAGGAGTTAATACTTCATTAAAGAAAATAAATGTTAATATCAAACTAAATATTGGCACTGTTTGTTGTAATGATACAACTATTGATGCATCAGTTATTTCTAAAGCAATAAAGTAAAAATATGTAGCTAGTATAAAAAAGATTGCACTAACAAAAGTGACTAAAAAACAGATTAAATCAAAAGTAAAATTAAAATCATTTATTATATAACTTATAGGAAAAAATATTATTCCCGCTACTAAAGTAGAAAAAACTAACAATGATTTTATACTATCAAATTCAAATGATTCATTTATAACAAATTTATCTATGTGATTAGCAAAAGATAGTAAAAACGAGGCACCTATTGCACATAAGACTGCTATAGTCACTTAAACAACCTCCACTATAAATTATTCCAAAAGTTATTTAAACGCTACTTTTTATAGATTTTTAATTATTTATTTGTTATAATCTAAATATGCCTGCGTGGTGAAATTGGTAGACGCGCTGGACTCAAAATCCAGTGGTAGCAATACCGTGTCGGTTCGACTCCGACCGCAGGCACCAAATAAATAATATAGTCACATATTAAAAATGTGACTTTTTAATTGTGAGTAAATCATTTGTAAATATCGTTTACACTATCCTTATGTTTTTTTGTATATTATTTTCACCACGATAGTATGGGTATTTAATAAAAACATAAGAAATAGTTTTATTATATATATGTGTAAAATATTAAAAATATATAAATAAAAACTATTTTATTTTTATTCGCTATTTGCTAAAATGAGAAAGTCGTAATAATTTCAGAATAGAAAGAATAACATGATTAATTTTATAATTTATGATGATGTAGTAAATAAAGATAACATATATAAAAGATTTATTGCAAAATTTATGGGGCCACAGAATTACTCATATAGATTTAAATTATTTCAGCAATATAATAAAGATTCACTTGAAAGTATCAAGAATTTAAGTGGTAAAACAATGTTTATTTTAGCTAAAAATATTGATGTTGATAAATCTATGGATTTTGCTAAAGACATAAGAAATAATAGCTTTATAAATAATCCTATTATTATTTGTAATGATACTATTAAAACTACTAAACTAAATGAAATATCTAATATCTTATTTATAAACACAAATGAAAGTTTATTCTCACAACTTAAACAAGCATTTCATTATGCTTATAAAATTTTTAATTATGATAAAAGTTATGTATTTAAAGTTGACAATGAAATATATCAAATACCTTTTGAACAAATACTATATTTTGAAAAAAATTTAAATGATAACTCAACATTTTTAGTTACAAATGAAAATTATTTTATACTTAATAAAAGTATATCTAGTATAGATGAAGATTTAAAAGATGAATGTAACTTTCTAAAAACTCATCGAAGTTGTATAGTTAATCTAGATAATATTCAAAGTATAAACTTTACTACTAATGTAATAAAGTTTAATAATTGTAAAACTGACTTAATAAGTCGCAATAAAAAGAAAATACTAAAAGAGTTATTTACCTTACATAGTAATTAACCAAAAATCATAAAAAATGAACACTTTATCAAAATTTTTACAAAATATGACAAATTAATGCTAATATCAGTTCATGCTTTTTATTAGCAAATAGAATTTAAGGAGGAAATGTATTATGCGTAGTAGAATTAAGTGGTTTAACGATAGAAAGGGATACGGATTTATTGAATATAAAGATAGTGAAGATATATTTGTTCACTACTCTACAATTATGTCTAATGGTTATAAAACTTTAAAGACTGGTGAAACAGTTGATTTTAACTTAATTCAAACAAATAAAGGTTTACAAGCTACTGAAGTTAAACATGTTTGTAATTCATAAAAAGTCCTGCTAGAGGACATTTTTTTAGTTTTTACCAGATATTATAGTTTTTAAATTTCTTTTATAATAATCAATAATATTAGCTTTTTCTATATCTTCATTGATAACTAAATTTTTCTTAGTAATAACTTTACCTTTATTATCTTTTATTTCTAGTATTCCTACTACATCCTTTTTCTTAACAGGAGCTTTAATATTATAAGTAGTAACATCAAATTTATATTTATTAACATCATCTGTATTTTTTAGTAGCTCAGTAGCATCTTCATTAATATAAATATTAGCTTTTTCTTTTTTACCGGATTTAATAGTAATCTCTCCTACTTTCTCTTTAGTAGTTAAAATATTATGTAACTTAAAATTATTAAATCCATATGATAATAATTTTACTGTATCACTACTTCGATGATCAGGACTATCTTCACCCATTACAACACTTATTAATCTCATATCATTCTTTTTAGCAGTAGCAGTAAGACAATATCCTGCTGTTTTAGTATAACCAGTTTTTAAACCATCTACCCCTTCATAAAAACGCACTAACTTATTTGTATTTACAAGCCAGATACTAGAGCCATCCGGCTTCTTTAAATAATCTTCATATGTACTAGTAAATTTAAGGATATCTTCGTATTTTAATAACTCTCTACCAAGCATTGCCATGTCATAAGCAGTTGAGTAATGATTTTCACTATCTAAGCCATGAGGATTTTCAAAGTTAGTATCTTTTAAACCTAATTCCTTTACTTTATTATTCATCATATTAACAAATTCTTCTTCTGTACCAGCTACCTTTTCAGCTAAAGCAACTACTGCATCATTACCACTAGCTATAGCAACACTTTTAAGTAAGTCATGAACTTTATAAGTTTCACCAGGCTGTAAAAATACTTGACTTCCACCCATATTTGCTGAATTTTCACTTATTAATACTTCATCTTCCATAGTAAGTTTACCTTTATCTATTTGTTCCATAACTAACAGCATACTCATTATTTTAGTCATACTAGCCATTGGTCTTTTTTCGTGAGCATTTTTTTCATATAATATTTGACCAGTAGATTTTTCAATTAAAATACCACTACCAGCATTAGGAACTAAATCTTCCTCTGCTTTTACATTGGGAATAAATAATAACATTGTTATAAACAATAAAATAAATCTCTTCATTAAATCACCTTATTAATTAATATGTGTAAAGTAAAAGTATATTCCAAAAAGAAAACTAGCACTCACATATTGACATTGCTAATTAATAGTGCTATATTGAATTTGTAAGAAAAAATAGTTTATATTTCTTACATATGTACATAATATCTAATGACATATTTTAATTAGAAGGAGTGATGTGGAAATGTTTCCAGAATTCAGAAATTTTGATGTTTTAGATGATGTATTTAATGATTCTTTCTTTAAAAGAAAAGATAAGAATTTAATGAAAACCGATATTTTAGAAAAAGATGGTAATTACATTTTAGAAATGGATTTGCCTGGTTGTAAAAAAGATGATATTAAAATTGAATTAAAAGATGGTTACTTAAATATCAATGCAACATATAATAACAATGTTGATGAAAGTGATGAAGAAAAGAATTATGTTCATCGTGAAAGATATTATAGTAATTGTAAAAGAAGTTTTTATGTAGGTGAAAATGTTACTGACGAAGATATTGATGCATCATTTAAAGATGGTATATTAAATGTAACTTTTCCTAAAGAAAGTTTACCTAATGAAACTGAAAAGAAATATATTTCAATTAAAGACTAAATTAAAAGAAACTGTTAACAAAAAGTTAGCAGTTTTTATTTTTCATAATTCCATATTCCTAATCTACCTTTAGCAGGTATAGGTTTGATAGGTTTAACGTTTGTAAAAATCCAAGCGTATCTACCAATATCGTAATGACCACAAATATATTCTATATGATTATTTTTTATTTCATTTAAAAACTTTTCATCCATATAAATACAATCGACTAATTCACACTCACATATAATATTCCCATAATTCATTTCTTTGTTTTCTATTAATTTTAATAATTCATTCCTACCAATTATAGATTTATTATTCTTAGTTAAACTAGCGTGAATAAATAGCTTGCCACGATAATTAGTCTTCCAACTTCTAGTTTCTATTTGTTTAATACCATCTTTTATTAAAGTTGCAAATGGTTCCTTAATACTTAATACTTTCATATACATCACATAACTATTATACATAGAAATAAATAATTAAATCAATAACTTTTATTATAAGAAATCAGCCCACGGATTCTTTCTTTTAATTCTTTTTAATGCTTTATCAATAGTTATCTCATCTGGTTTAATTTTATCTAGTTCACTCCATAAAATAGGCATTGATACTGTAGCTTTTTTACGTAATCTTACCGAATATGGTGCTACACTAGTTGAACCTTTAATATTCCTTTGCCAATCAATAAATATTTTATTTTTTCTCTTACTTTTACTCATATTAGCTACATATTTATCTGGCCATCTAGCTTCCATAAGTTTAGCAATATTATTAGCAATACCTCTAAATTCTTTCCATGTTATTTTCTCTTTAAAAGGGATTACAACATGATAACCTTTACCCCCACTTGTTTTAAGAAAAGATTGTAATTTAAATTCATCTAAAATAGTTTTTAAATCTTTAACTCCTTGCCTGACTTTATTAATACTCATTGCTTCATCCGGATCCAAATCAATAACCATCATGTCTGGATTATTTATTTTTTCTACTCTGCTACCCCATATATGAAATTCAAAACTATTCATTTGAACTTCACTAATTAGTGCTGATTTACTATTTATATAGTAATAATCTTCCTTCTTGCCTTTATCACTTTTAATTTTTATTTTACCAATTCCAGCATCATCATTATCTAAATGTTTCTTAAAAAATATATCATTTTCTATTCCGCTAGGAGCTCTAATAACACTTACTATTCGGTTTTCTAAATATGGTAACATTAAATCTGCAACTTTTTGATAATAAGAAACAATATCCATCTTATTAACCATGGGATTTTTAAATATTATTTTATCAGGGTTTGTTATAGTTATTCCCTCTACTACATTCTTTTTATTGATCTTTTTATTATTCTCTATTTCTTTCATGGTACATCCAGTTTTAATACTTGTATCATATTTAGTTATATCAATATTTTTAATTGGTTCATTGCCTTCTTTAATTAGTAACCAATTATCATCTTTAAAAGGAACTAATGTCCATGCGCCATTTAATCGATGTCCTTTTAATTCAAATTTAATCTCTTTATTAAAATCAGGTTTATATTTAGGTATCCATTCTCCCTCATCAAATAGCATTACAGTACCTCCACCATATTCACCTTTAGGAATTGTTCCTTCAAAATTTCGATAAGTATATGGATGGTCTTCTACCATTACAGCAAGTCTCTTATCTTTAGGATTATAACTAGGCCCTTTAGGAACCGCCCAACTTTTTAATACACCATTCCACTCTAATCTTAAATCATAATGATCTTTTCTAGCTAAATGATGTTGAACTACAAATATTAGTTTCTTCTTATTCTTACCCTTTTTACCTATTGGTTCTTTAGTTTTATTAAAATCTCTTTTATCATTATATTTTTCTAAGCTCATAATACATACCTCATATCTATTATGCACAAAAAAAAATTATATATTGCATGTTAACAATATATAATTCATTAATTAATCTAATTTTTCAGTAGATTTATAATGATAAATACCATTACTATCTTTTTCAAATACTAAACGATATTTAGCATATTTTTCATAGTTAGTTTTAACTTCTTGTTCTAAACTGAATGTACTTTTTATTTTATATAGATAATTATTTGTATTTTGTTCTAATCCTTTGTATACATTATCATCGCGATCCATACTAGCAACATTTACATAAACATATGCATTATCTAATTTAGTTGTATATTTATGTTTATAATAGATATAATTCGTATTAGGAGCATCACCACAATTACTATTTGATATATAAGTATCACTTTTACTATCATAATTGAACCAAGGACAAACAATAGCAACTTCATCAGTAATAGTTGGAGTTTTTTCTCCAAATATATCCTCATAGCTATTTCTTATTTTATCAGCTTCAGCAATTCTAATACCATAATCTTCTCTTAAAAATTCATCTATATTACCATTTCCATATTCAAGCAAAGATTGTTTTAATTTTTCATCTAATTCATTTACATCAGAATAATACATTTTTCTAAAATTTGATGTATTATAATAATTGTAATGAAGTACAATAGCCATTTTATATTTGTCACTATAATTCAAAAATTGATCTGCACCATATCCAATAGTGATTATATCTTTGTCTTCATCTGTAAATCCAACACTAAGCAATATACTAGCTTTTTTACTTATATCTTTCTTAATATAAACATCAGTTAATTCAACTTCTTCTTCAGTATTTACTTTATTATCACTATTTTTATTTGCTTCATTATTATTAGTTTCTTCTTTGTTAGTAAATATACCTTTACCTAAACTATAACCTCCGACTAAACATATTACACAACATATAATTGCTACTAATATAATTAGTCCTTTACCATTTTTCTTTTCCACTTTTCTATACCTCTTTCTCTATTATGTGTTAAATATAACATATAAACTAACTAAAGTAAATTAATATTTTTTTCTTTTAACAGTTAAACATGGACTTATTAATAATAGTGGTAATGCTAATGTTAAAATATATAAATATCTAAAAGAAAAAGCTAATGGTACTGCTAAAAATAAAGTAGCTACTGTTACTAATAACGGTATCAACTGTAAATAATTATTCTTCTTAATAATACATATTATAAATGATAAAATCAGTAGCCATACAAATATAGCACTACTATAATGCTTTTTGGGTTCTAAATACTTTCTAATTGACTTACCAAAGAATTTATTAATATAATCATCTTGTTTTATTCCGAGTTTTTCTTCAACATCATACCAATTAGTTGTATTTGTGTATGCAACATCACTTGATTTAAAAATGTCATAAAATCCTATTGTATTTAATAAGTATGCTTCTATATATTTTTTAGGATTTTGCTTTAATAAACTAAACCATACTTTAAAGAATTCTATTTTATTATTATTTAAAAACTCTTCATTAAAACCCGAACTAAATTTAATTGAATCAACTAATGCAGGTGTATAAGTTTCCTTTATATCATTAATTGGCATCAATTTATCAATAAACTCTTTATCATTAGTATTCATTTTCCCATTACTTGATACTACATAACATATTTGTTGAATAGGAACTCCTAGATTTTCTACAAAAGCTGTATTAATATTTAAATAATTAAAAATTGGGATTTGAATTAATACTATACATACTAGTAAAAACAAAATTATTTTTTTAAAGAATTTAATATTAAAATATCTTTTTATCAAAAAAATACTAGTAACAATAACTATATATATTCCATTGTTTCTTGAAAAAGCTACTAAAAATATCAATAAAGAATGGATAATAATTCCTTTAAAATTACAAATAAATTTACCATCTGTTAATACTACATCATATATGTTTAAAACATAAAGTAGAAGAAATAATGAGAACAACGTATCTTTCCAAAAAGATACAACATACAAAGGTATAAGAGGAAAAAACATATAAAACAATATAGTTAATATAAGATAAATATTTGGTACATTTCTTCTCTTTAACCAACCAATAAAATATGTGATTATACTTAATGATAATAATAATTGGAAAATAGAATATAGTTGTAATCCTATTTTTAAACTGTCGAAACACTTACCAATGTCAACAAACAGAGTAATAATCATAGTGTTAAAAATAGGATGTCTATTATTCAAGTGATGTGATATAGCTTGCTCTATTTGGTATTCAGTATCTGCATAAATACCAAATGGAAAATAAGATAAGACGTATGGTAACCAGTTTAAAAATAATAAAATAAATACAATTATATAAAATTTTTTATTAACTTTTTTATTATCAACATTAATGTTACATTTATCTAAAAGCATTATTAAGAGAGATAATAAAATATAAATAATGATAAATAATAAAACTATGAGTATATAATCAAATACTTTAAAATTAATAATATATAATTCATCTATTTTAGAGAAGATATTTCCATTATATACTATGTTTTTATCGATAATTATCATAATTGAAAAAACTAAAGAAAAAACTAGTTTAATTATTTTATTATTTTTAAGTTCTAAAAGCAATTTTTTCATTTGAAGTATCCTTTCACTACTTTGATATCTTATATCATATTATAAATAACCATTTTATGTTTATCAATACTTTATAGTTAAATTAATAGCATTGTAAAAAATAATAATTTATTATATAATTCTATTAAGAATTAAGGAGGACATTATGAAGAAAAATATAATTAGTTCATTACTAATATTAATAGCATTATTTATCTTTGGATTATCATTAGTTATATGGGCGGAAAATGTAACAAATATAGTTTCTATAGTATTTGGATGTATTACTATTATATATGGATTAGCAATATTAATTGATTATATAAGAAAGGATATTAAAACTTTAAATGATAATTTAAAATTAATATTTGGGATTATCACTATCGTACTAGGTGGAATTTTAGTATTTAAAACTGACTTTTTAAAAGAATTAATATCATTTATTATTGGTATATATGTAGTTTTAACAAGTTTATTAAAGCTACAAGAAACTATGAATGTTCAAAAAAGTTTAGGTATTAAATTAACTAAAAATATTATAATTTCAGTAGTAGAAATAATTATTGGTGTATTATGTATATTTGGTAAATTTATAGTTCCTGATTTCTTTGTTAAATTCATCGGTATTATGTTAATGATATATAGTGTTTTGGGAATATATAATCAAATTGTTATAAGTAAGAATAATTAATGGCTTATTTAATAAGTCATTTTTTTATGTTAATATGTTGATGGTGATAGAATGAAACTTAATGAACCTAAACTTAAGCATACTTTTGATAACACATTAGAACAAGCTTATCTAGATAACGATTTTAGTAATAGTATATTCACTAATAATACAAATAAAAATATTGAATTAATAGATATTACTATTGATAGTTGTATATTTAAAAATATTAGTTTTAATAATATAAATATAAAAGATGTTGATTTAAGAGATGTTTGCTTTGAAAAATGTGATATATCTAATAAGAACTTTAATTATAAATTAGTAGAAAGAGTTATATTTAAAAATTGTCGTTTAATTGGTACATCTTTTATTGGTGCTAGTCTAAAAGATGTAGAATTCGATAATTGTATGGCAAAGTATATAAACTTTAGCGATGCTAAAATAAATAATATGATTATTAATGAATCTAATTTTAGTGAAATGACATTTAATGAAACAAAAATAAAAAATCTACACTTGAACAATGTAGATTTAACTAAAAGTGAAATATTAAATACTAATTTAAATAACGTTAACTTTGCTAATTCAAAGATTGACAATATTATGTTAGATTACTACTCTGTTAAAGGAATAATAATTGATCGATTCCAATCTTATGATTTAGTAGAAATGCTTGGTGTTAAATTTAACGATTAATTATTCACTTCTTAAAGACTCAACTGGGTCTTTTTTTGCGGCCATTTTAGATGGAATTAAACCTGCTATAACAGTAAGTATAACACTTATTATTACAAGTATTAAACCACCCATAAATGGTAATGATGCTACTTTATCAATATCAACTAATTTCTTTATTAATATATTTATAGGAATATTAAGAAGTATAGTAATTAAGATACCCATTACTCCTGCTACTAAACCTTCAATAAATGTTTCAGCATTAAATACATGGGTAACATCTTTTTTACTTGCCCCTACTGCTCTTAATATACCAATTTCTTTAGTTCTCTCTAATACCGAAATATATGTAATAATAGCTATCATAATACTAGATACTACTAATGAAATAGAAACAAATGCAATTAATACATAAGATATAGTATTAATTATTTTAGTTACACTAGACATTAGTAATCCCACTAAGTCAGTATATGATATTTTATCGCTTTCGTCTGCCTTACTATTATAATTATCTATCGCATTAGTAACTTTATCTTTATTTTCGAAACTATCAGTATAAATTTGTATACTACTTGGAGAATCGATATTTACTTTACCAAATTCAGTCATATTATTTTCATATGAACCACTATTAATATAGTTATCATATATATTCATTAAAAAGTCTTCATCAGGATTTTTAAAGTATTGATCAAACATTGCTGCTATTTGTTCTTCACTCATACTCATGATATTACTACTCATAGCACTATTTGCCATACTTTCCATAATTAAATTGCTAAGATTTGCTTTTTCACTAGTACTTAAATTAGAAATATATATTTTAGCAGCTTCTAATTTATCTTTATCAGTAGAAATAGCAAAATTAATACCATTGATAACATTCTTATCTTTATTCTTTTCTTGTGCAACTACTACATCACTTTCATCAGTATGTTTAATTATCCAATCAGTTAAAGCTTTAGTATAACCAACATTTCCATTAATAGTAGCAGTTTTACTTGTTGTTTTTTGTCTTACTACTCCGACTACTTTAAGTTCTAATGAATTATTCTTTACTAATTCTTCTACTTTACCTTCATTACCTCCAATATAATCAAATAAGCCTTTTTTATTCTTTATGTAATAATCAGTAGCAGTTAATAATTTAAATTTTGTATTAACTATATCTTCGTAACTAATTTTCTTTTCTTCAACTTCAATATTTTCACGATTATCCATTTTATTAACTATTTCTTTATATTCTTTTGAAGGTAATAAACCTAGATTATATATAGTAGCTAAAGGTAATTCGTTATTCTTATCTAAGACTAATACAACCTCATCGTATTTAGTCGGCCAATCACCATAAACTACATCGTATTCATTTAATACAGCATCACTAACTGATTCACTAGAATTACTTTTAGACATTAATTCAGTAAAAATACTATTATTATACATATTAAAATTGTATTCTCTTGTTTCACTTCTTTTAAAGTTTGAACCATCGCTATTAATTAGTTTTCCATCACTATCAAAGTTATATACATCAAACTTAGTATTATAAGAATATACTATACCATTTTCTCCAATATATTTATTTATCTCACTATTCTTATCATCTAAGTATTTCTTAAATTCTGTTAAATTATTTTTAGTAACATTGTTTGAAAATGTATTAAATACTTCTATAGAACTATTATCAGTATATATAGCATCTTTTTTATGTTTGATTTCTTTATCTTCATTTATATTGTTTCCAGCATTCATTAAACTGCTATAATCTATTGATTCTTCTTCTATTACTAAAGGATAAGATAACATAGTTTCTTTTTGTAAATTAGTAATATATTCATTTACTCCATTAGATAAAGAAAGGATTAAAGCTATACCTATTATACCTATGGAACCTGCAAATGCTGTTAATATAGTACGTCCTTTTTTAGTCATTAAATTATTTAATGATAAAGATAATGCAGTTAAAAAATTCATTGATGTTTTTTTAGTTTTATTCTTTGTTTCATAAGCATCTAACTTAGTATCGGTACTACCATCATAAGGATTAGTATCATCTAATACTTTTCCATCTTTTACTTTAATAATTCTTGTAGAGTAATCATTAGCTAATTCTGGATTATGAGTTACCATAATTACAAGTCTATCCTTAGCAACATCAGCAAGTATCTCCATTATTTGTTTAGATGTATTGCTGTCTAATGCTCCAGTTGGTTCATCAGCAAGTAATATTTCTGGATCATTTACTAAGGCACGAGCTATTGCTACTCTTTGCATTTGTCCACCTGATAATTGACTTGGTTTCTTATGAATATGTTTTTCTAATCCAACTGCTTTTAATGCTTCACGAGCTTTTTTCTTTCTAACACTTTTAGATACACCTGATAAAGTTAGAGCAAGTTCAACGTTAGCAAGTACAGTTTGATGAGTTATTAAATTATAACTTTGAAATACAAAACCGACACGATGATTACGATAAGTATCCCAATCTCTATCTTTATACTTCTTAGTACTAGTTTCATTGATAATTAAATCTCCAGAATCATAATGATCTAAGCCGCCTATGATATTTAAAAGTGTTGTTTTTCCACTACCACTTGGTCCTAAAATAGATGCAAATTCATTCTTTCTAAAATTAATACTTACTTTATCTAATGCTTTTTGGGTAAATCCCTCAGTTTTATATTCTTTAGTAATTTTTTTAAGTTCTAGCAATATATTCATTCCTTTCATGTAATTATATTATTAATTATATATTTTTTTCCATTATTTGTCATTGTATTTTTAATTTAATACTTTTTTAACCTTTTTTCATACTTATCCGTTTCTATTAATGTATCAAAATCCTTTTTATATCTCTTTGCTCGATATTCTTCTTTAGTTAGAGTTGCATCTTCAATATTATCAAAAACACTATAGTAATAATTAAAAGTCTTTTCATTTAATATGTCTAAATCATTTAGTAATTCGATAACTTCATCAAAGTCTAAATTATTATAGTTTTCTATTAACGAATTTAAAATATACTTTTCTTTTTTTAATATATTATAAAACTCTTTAAAAGCTATTATAGTTTCCTTAGTTATTTGATTATTTAATCCCATTTTAAAACCAGAAGAAATATAACAATTAATAAAGCATTTAAATATTAGCCATAATTCTTCTATATTATCTCTTTTGATTTCATTAATATCTATTTTTATACAATTTTTTTCTTCATTAGTCATATTTATCACTCAAATCTTTCATGAGTATTTATTATACAGTTTTATATTCTTTTTGCAACACTTCTTATTAATTTGAAAAAACGTATTGCATTTATTTTATTTTTTTGGTAGACTATCTATGTATTTATGGCGGAATTGGTGAAGTGGTTAACACGCCGGATTGTGGCTCCGGTATGCATGGGTTCGATCCCCATATTTCGCCCCATTATAGAATTTAACTCGAACTTTTCGAGAATATATTAAAGAAGTAGTACAAAGCTACTTCTTTTTTTCTTTAAAGGAGGTAATAGTTATGCATACGATAAATTGGAAACAAATATATGAATATAATTTAAATGATAATAAACAATGGATTTTAATACTTTATGATATATCACAAAATCATTATGTAGGAGTACCTGTTTATAATGAAGAAAAAGAAAATAGTATTCATTTAAAATCTATTAATAAATATGTAGTATTAAATGAAATAACTGATTATAATCGTTCTAATATTAAAAAATGTGTATATATTAAAGGTAAACCTATTAAAATAACAAATAAAGAATTTGATGATATTTTATTAAAATCGAAAATAAGTTTCTTAAACTATGTTAAAGATAATACAAATAATGATCCAGATGGCATATCATATAATAAGTGGTGTAAAAATAAACTAGAACTAATAAACAAAAATAGTGATAATACTAGCTTAAAAGTTGGAGCTATATATTGGGTAGATTTAGGTTATAATATTGGTAGTGAATTAAGAAAGTTGAGACCAGCAATATTATGGAGAAGTGCCTCAAATAAAAAAATGTGGACTGCTATACCACTTACTTCAAAACATAAAGATGATAATTATTATTTTCACTATGATTTATTAGATGAAAAATTAGGAACTGCTAGATTAGAAAACTTAATTAATATTAGTTCTAATAGAATTAGAGAACCATATTATATAAATAATAAAATAGCAACTATTACTAAAATAGATAATGATGCTATATTAAAAATAATAAAGAAGTATTATGCTTTTGAAGAAATAAAAGAAACAAGTGGAACTATTAAAAAACATAATACTATTTATAAATCCGTTAAATCAATCTAAAGTGCACAATTAAGTGCAATTTGTATAGAAAAGTGTATTTTCAAAAGAAAGTGCACTTTTTATAAGGCTTTAAATGTGAATAATATATATATAATATTGAAAAAATCTAAAAATATGATAT